>DATKLX010000184.1:0-12965 GCA_035542155.1 Anaerolineaceae bacterium | reverse complement strand
ATACTTTCGGAGCTTAGGACTGGTGAGTATCAAAACTCGGTATCAAGAACTGCGTATTTCTGGATGAACCGCCGGATGCGGACCCGCATGTCCGGTGGTGTGAGAGGAGGCGGCTAGCCGCCGCCCCCTACTCGATTTCAGGAGGAGTTGACGACCATGTCCATACGAGGTATCCGCGGCGCCATTTCTGTCCGTGAGGACCAGCCTGAGGCGATCCTTTCAGCAACCCGCGAGCTGCTCTACGCGATCAGCGCTGCCAACCGCGACCTTCTCCCCGAAGACCTGGCCAGCGCGCTCTTCACTGTCACCAGCGATTTGCGCTCGGCTTACCCGGCCCAGGCGGCACGCGAGATGGGGTGGGGCAGCGTCCCCTTGATGTGCGCCCAGGAGATCCCCGTCCCCGGGAGTCTGCCACGCTGCATCCGCGTCCTCCTCCTTTGGAACACCGACCTGACCCAGGATCAAATCCAGCATATCTATTTAGGTGAGGCCGTTTCCTTACGGCCGGATTTGCAACAAAAAGTCAGTTAGTTGCTCAGTTGCGCGGGCGCCCAGGCAAAAAGGAACAAAGCAACCAGGTAACCAGGTATTATCGCAATTGTCATACCTTGAAGATAATCTATCGGAGGCAGCAATGTTAATCGTAATGCGAACGGATGCAAGCCAGGAACAGATCAGCAGCGTGGTCGAGCGGGTGGAGAGCCACGGGCTCCACGCCCACCTTTCGCGTGGGGAAGAGCGCACGGTGATCGGCGTGGTCGGCGACGGCCGGCCCATCGACCAGGACCATTTTCTGCCCCTCCCCGGCGTCGACCGGATTTTGCGCATCTCGCGCCCCTATAAGCTGGCCTCGCGTGAATTTATCCCTCAGAACAGCAAATTCCCCCTCGATGGAATCCAGATCGGCGGGGACGGCGTGGTAGTGATCGGCGGGCCCTGTTCGGTGGAAAGCCGCAGCCAGTTGCTCGAAACCGCCTACGCTGTCCGCGAAGCCGGCGCGCACGCCCTGCGCGGCGGTGCGTATAAGCCGCGCACCTCGCCATACTCCTTCCAGGGCATGGGCGAGGCCGGCCTGGAGTTGCTCGCTGAAGTCCGCGAGATCGTTGGCCTGCCGGTCGTCACCGAGGTGATGGCCCCCGAGCAGGTCCCCCTGGTGGCCAGCTACGCCGATGTCCTCCAGATCGGCGCGCGCAACATGCAAAACTTCGCCCTTTTGAACGCTGCCGGGGAAAGCCAGCACCCGGTCCTGCTCAAGCGCGGCATGTCGGCCACGGTGGAGGAGCTGCTCATGGCCGCGGAGTACATCCTCTCTCACGGCAACCGCCGGGTGATCCTCTGCGAGCGCGGGATTCGCACCTACGAGACCTCTACTCGCAATACCACCGACATCAACGCCATCCCGGTCCTGAAATCGCTGACTCATCTGCCGGTCATCCTCGACCCCAGCCACAGCACGGGTAACTGGCAGTACGTGGAAGCTGTCGCGCGGGCCGGGGTAGCGGCCGGGGCGGATGGGCTGATCGTCGAAGTCCACCCCCATCCTGAGGAAGCCCTCTCGGACGGCGGGCAGAGCCTGAAGCCTGAGCGGTTCGCTGACCTGGTCCGCCAGGTCAAGGCGATCGCCGAGGCGATCGGCCGCTCGCTGGCCCCCAGTCATGCTGGCGAGCCGCTCCGCGCGGTGCGGATGGCCCATCTCGAGGAGTCAGACCGCTTGTGAGCGCGGAACCGATTGACCTCCCCTTTACCCGCGTTGCCGTGGTCGGCCTGGGGCTGATGGGCGGCTCCCTGGCCATGGCGCTACGCGGCCGCTGCCCGAGGATCCTGGGCGCCGACGCGGATGAAAGCTGCGTACAGCTCGCTTTGCAAAATGGAGTGATCGATGAAGGGAATGTCGATCCGGCCAGGATCCTGCCCGCGGCCGACCTGGTGATCCTGGCTGCCCCGGTTCGCGCGATCCTTCGTCTCCTCGGCGATCTCGACCACCTTCACCCAGGGAGCGCGGTGGTGATCGACCTGGGATCAACCAAGCGGGAGATCACGGCGGCCATGGCGGAGCTGCCGGCGCGCTTTGATCCTGTTGGCGGACACCCGATGTGCGGCAAAGAAAAATCCGGCCTGACCTATGCCGAGGCCGGCCTGTTCCACGGCGCGCCTTTTGCCCTGGTATCCCTGCCGCGTACCAGCCAGCGAGCCATGCACCTGGCTGAAGAGCTGGCCCACACTGTGTGTGCCCAGCCGCTGTGGATGAACGCCGACGCCCACGACCGTTGGACTGCCGCGACCAGCCACCTCCCGTACCTGGTCGCCAACGCGCTGGTTGGATCCACGCCCCTCGACGCGCAACTGCTGGTCTCCAGCGGGTTCCGCAGCACGGCGCGCCTGGCCGGATCCCGGCCAGAAATGATGGGCGACATCCTCGCTACCAACCGCGAATACATCCTCGCCGGGCTGGAGCGTTTCCGCAGCCAGCTTGACCAACTCGGTCAATTGATTCAAACCGGGGACGACGCCCGCCTGCTGAACCACCTGGAGCAAAACGAAAGCCGCTACGAAGCGCTGACCGGAGGGGGGAGATGAGATTGGTGGTCCACCCCGGGAACCCGCTGCGCGGGACGGTACGCCTGCCGGGGGATAAATCGCTTTCTCACCGCGCCGTGCTCCTGGCGGCGATGGCTGACGGCGACAGCCGGATCGAGAATTTCCTCGTATCCGGCGTGACGCAAGCCATGCTGCACGGACTGGAGGCGCTGGACATCCCGTATTCCCTCGAAGGAACCTCATTACGCGTCTCGGGAAGGCCGCCAGCGTCCTGGCGGACCCCCACTCACCCGCTGGATTGCGGCAACTCGGCAACCACCATCCGTCTGCTGGCGGGAGCGCTGGCCGCCAGCGGGGTCGAAGCGGTGCTGGATGGGTCGACCGGCCTCCGCGCGCGGCCGATGGGGCGGATCGTCGAACCTCTCCGCGCGATGGGTGCAACGATCGAAGCGGCGGAAGGGGAGAAAGCCCCTCTGACGCTGCGTGCGCGGCCGCGGGAGAAAAAGCTCACCGGCATCGATTGGGTTCTCCCCGTGGCCAGCGCGCAGGTCAAATCCTGCCTTCTGCTCGCCGGTCTGGCCGCGTACGGCCCGACCACTCTGATCGAACCCGGTCCCTCCCGCGACCATACCGAGCGAATGCTGCGCAACCTGGGGATTCGAATCGAGCAGACTATATTAGAGCGCACCGGAAAGACGCCAGACTATCGAACCAGGTTTTTCCCGCCGGAGCACCTTTCCTTACCGCCGATCAACCTTACGCTGCCCGGGGATTTCTCTTCCGGGGCTTTTCTCATCACCGCGGCGCTGATCGCCCCCGGCTCGGAGGTGACTCTGGAGGGGGTAGGGATCAACCCGACCCGTACCGGCCTCCTGGACGCGTTCCGGGCGATGGGCGCGGACCTGGAGGTACGCCAGGCCGGTGAGGCCGGGGGAGAGCCGGTCGGCTGCATCACGGCGCGCTATTCATGCCTGAATGGCGCGCAAATCAGCGGCCCACTGGTGGTGCGCATGATCGACGAGTTTCCAGCCTTTGCCACCGCGGCTGCTTTCGCCCGGGGAGAAAGTCTCGTCCGCGACGCGGCGGAGCTGCGCACCAAGGAATCCGACCGCATCGAAGCGATCTGCAACGAGCTCAGCCGGATGGGGTCGGGCACCGAAGCTGCGCCGGATGGTTTTACCATCCGGGGAACCGGTTCGCCTCTCCAGGGAGCCCGGGTATACCCCCACGGCGATCACCGCCTGGCGATGAGCCTGGCGGCCGCCGGGCTGGGAGCCCGCGGCGCGACGGTCATCGAAGGCGCGGAGATCCTGGCCGAGTCCTTCCCCGACTTCGTCCAGGTCATCCGTGAGCTGGGCGGGGAGATTGAGCTGGATGGCTAAGACCTGGCACCTGGGACTGACCGGTTGGCCCCTGAGGACCAGCCTCTCACCGCGACTACACCAGGCGGCCCTGGCCGCAGCCGGCCTGGAGGGCGACTACGGCCTGTTTCCGGTCCCACCCCTGCCGGAGGGCGCAGCGGATCTGGCGGAGCTCACCGGTCGGATCCGCCGCGAAGACCTGGACGGGATCAATGTGACCATCCCGCATAAACTCCACGTGATCCCGTTCCTCGACCAGCTCGCTCCGGCCGCGGAAGCGATCGGCGCTGTTAACACTATTTTTGTCCGGGACGGTATTTTATATGGCGACAATACGGACGCCCCCGGGTTCCTGGCCGACCTGCGGCTGCAGATGGGCGCAGGAATTGCCGGTCTGAACAGCCGGCGCTCGGCGCTGGTCCTTGGGGCAGGGGGCTCGGCCAGAGCAGTCGCATACGCGCTGGCCCGATCCGGCTGGGAGATCTGGATTGCGGCGCGCAGGGTGGAACAGGCGCAGCAACTTGCGGATCAAATCGCGGGCTTTCTTAGCCAGGATGGGCGGGAGTTTCATGTCATCGTCCTGGAATCTGAGGACCTCCACAACGCATCTGCTGATTTTTCGCTGGTCGTGAACACCACTCCGCTGGGCATGGCGCCAGATGTTTCAGCCAGCCCGTGGCCAGCGGACCTGCCTTTTCCCCGGGGGGCATTTGTTTACGACCTGGTCTACGCTCCGGCCGAGACAGCCCTGGTCCGCCGCGCTCGCGAGGCGGGTCTGCGCGCCGCGAACGGCCTGGGGATGCTGGTCGAACAGGCCGCGGAGGCTTTCGAGCGCTGGACCGGCCATGCCGCCGCCCGCGAGCGGATGCGCCAGGCTGTGCGGCTAAATTCTGTCAGAGCTGCCGAAGGAGATCGATAACCAATGACGCTGCGTTTTCTCACCGCCGGTGAATCCCATGGCCCTGCGCTGGTGGCCATCCTGGATGGCCTGCCAGCCGGCCTGGCCCTGGACGAGGAGCCCATCCAGAAAGACCTGGCCCGCCGCCAGAAGGGCTACGGGGCAGGACCGCGTATGAAACTCGAAGAAGACCGCGCCCGGATCCTGAGTGGAGTAATGGGAGGGGTAACTACCGGTGCGCCGATCAGCTTTCTGATTGAAAATCAGGACCATGCTCGCTGGAAAGGCAAACCGGTCGCGCCTTTCGTCCATCCGCGCCCCGGGCACGCCGACCTCACAGGGGCGGTCAAATTCGGCCTGGACGACCTGCGCCCGGCTCTGGAGCGAGCGTCGGCCCGCGAAACGGCTGCCCGGGTGGCGGTCGGGGCGACCTGCCGGGCGTTCCTCGCTGCGTTTGGGATTCGCGTGGGCGGCTACGTTTGCTCGATCGGAGAGATCGAAGCCAGCCTGGATGGGGTCCCGCTGCCCGAGCGGATCGACCGCGCTTTCGATAGCGACGTCTCCTGCCCGGACCCGCAGGCCGGCGAGGCCATCCACGATCGCATCCGCAAATGCATGGAGGAGAAAGACACCCTGGGTGGGGTGATCGAGGTGGTATCGCTAGGCCTGCCTGCTGGCCTGGGCTCTTACACCCAATGGGACCGCCGCCTGGAAGCTTGCCTGGGCGCCGCGATCCTGAGCGTTCAAAGCGTCAAAGGGGTGGAGATCGGACGAGCGTTCGACCAGGCTCGCCTGCCCGGCACACAGGTTCAGGATTCAATCTACCTGGACGGGGATACCCTGGCTCGCCACTCGAACCGGGCGGGTGGGCTTGAAGGGGGGGTAACTAACGGTCAGCCCCTGGTGATCCGCGCCGCCCTCAAGCCAATCGCCACCACACTGACTCCTTTGGAGACGGTCGACCTGGTTCGCGGCGAGCCGACCCCCACCCAATACGAACGCTCTGACTTTTGTCCTGTGCCGCGCGCGGTGGTGATCCTGGAAGGGATGGCGGCGTTTGTCCTCGCCGGGGCGTTGATCGAAAAACTGGGCGGGGATTCACTGGCAGAAATGCTGCCCCGCTTCGCTGCACTTTCCCAGATGAAGCTGGGCGACATTCACTTGGCCGGGGAAGAGCGGGTCTGGTGGCCAGAATAACGGCGGATGAATGATGAAACCATCCATCTTTCTCTATGGGCCGCCTGGGGTGGGGAAGACTACCATTGCCCAAATCCTGGCTGGGTCGCTCGGTCTGGCCTTCGTGGATCTCGATCGAAAAATCGAGGAGCAGTGTGGAAAATCGATCCCGGAGCTGTTCGCCGGGGGCGAGAAAGGATTCCGGCAGGTTGAAAAAGCCATCCTCCTCGAGACGATCCAGGGTCGGGGCAAGGTGGTCGCCCTGGGCGGGGGGAGCCTTCTGGATGAGGAATCGCGCCGGGCTGCTTTGCACGCCGGGAGCGTGATGTGCCTGACCGCGCCGGTGAGCGAACTGGCCGGCCGCCTGCGCTCTTCGCCAGCCGAGCGCCCCCTCCTGGCAGGAGAATTGGAAAACCGCCTGGAATCCCTCATGGAGCAAAGAAACGATCATTACGCTTCTTTCCCAATTCAGATAAAAACTTCTGGACGATTCGCGGATGAGAGCGCCTGGGAGATCCAGATCCGCCTGGGGCGCTTCCGCGTGGGTGGGATGGGCAGAAAGTACGATGTCGTCGTCCGCGCCGGAGGCCTGGATGAGATTGGCGAGCAGATAGCTGAAAGAGGCCTGGCCGGGCCGGTCGCCCTGGTCAGCGATTCAAATGTAGTTCCCTTATTGGGTAATCGCGTCTGGGCGTCTATCGCGTCTGCCGGGTATTTCGGCGGGCCGGTGATGATTCCGGCAGGGGAGAGCTCAAAGACCATTGCATCCACGGTCGGGCTATGGAGCCGTTTTCTCGAGCAAGGCCTTGAGCGTAAAAGCACGGTTGTTTCCCTGGGCGGGGGGGTGGTCTCAGACCTGGCGGGCTTCGCCGCGGCGGTTTACCTTCGCGGAATCCATTGGGCGGCCGTGCCGACCACGCTTCTGGCGATGGTCGATGCCAGCCTGGGCGGCAAGACCGGAGTAGATTTACCTCAGGGCAAGAACCTGGTCGGCGCGTTCCATGCTCCCGGGTTGGTGTGGATCGATTCCGATGCACTGCAAACCCTACCACCTGCTGAACTTCGCAGCGGGATGGCTGAGGTGGTGAAGCACGGGGTGATCGGGGACCCTGATCTGTTCGCCGCCTGCACACGCGTGAAGCTGGACGCCCCCCTTTCCAGCGCAGAGTGGGAAGGGCTCGTGTCGCGCGCAGTCGCGGTCAAAGTGCGCACGATCCAGGCGGATCCTTTCGAGAAAGGCGTTCGCGCAGCGCTCAACTTGGGTCATACCATTGGCCACGGGATCGAGCAGGCCTCCCATTTTTCCCTGCGTCACGGGGAGGCTGTCGCGATCGGTATGGTCCTCGAAGCGCGCCTTGCCGGGCGGATCGGTCTGGCTGAGGACAGACTGGCTGACCAGATCCGCGAAGCGCTGTCTGGCCTGGGCCTGCCGGTGCGCATCCCGCCGGAAATTCCCCTGGCGGGGATCCTGGAGGCCATGGCCTACGATAAGAAAAAAACCGGCGGCAGGCTGCGCTTTGCGCTGCCGGTCCGTATTGGGGAGGTCAGAACCGGGGTGGAAATCGATCGCTCCCTGGTGGAAGAGGTCCTGTCCGCAAGAGAGTAGAGGAGGGGTAATGACGGGGATACTGGTTTTACATGGGCCAAACTTGAACCTGCTGGGGGAACGCGAGCCGGATGTCTACGGCTCAGTAACCCTGGACGAGATCAACCAGCACCTCGGCCAGGCGGCGGTGGAGCTTGGCCTGGAACTACGCGTCTTCCAATCCAACCAGGAGGGCGCATTGATCGACAAGCTCCATGAGGCGCGCACCTGGGCGTCCGGGGTCGTGTTCAATCCCGGGGGGTACAGCCACACCTCGGTCGCCCTGCGCGACGCGGTCGCGGCGATTCGCCTACCAGTCGTGGAAGTCCATCTTTCCAATACTCAGGCGCGCGAAGAATTTCGCCACCGCTCGCTGATCGCCCCGGTTTGCGTTGGGGTGATTTCGGGGTTTGGCTGGCGCTCCTACCTGTGGGGGTTGTACGCTCTAAACGATCTCATTCGGGAACAGCGGGAGACCTGACGATAAATGGCTACTTTTCGGCCACGATCACCCGGTCGCGGCCCGATCGCTTGGCGCGGTACAGGGCTGCATCCACCGTCCGCAGCAACTGGCCCGCGCTAGCGCCGTGGTCCGGAAACCCTGCCACGCCCTGCGAAACGGTGACCATCCCCAGGGGCATTTCCGGGTACTGGAGCTTGAGGTGGTGGATCCCTTCCTGGAGCTGTTCGGCACGCCGGCAGGTATCTTCGAGGCTCGCCTCAGGAAGGATGATGATAAATTCCTCGCCCCCATAACGGCAGGGAACGTCCTCACTGCGCACGTTGGCCTGTAAGAAGGTCGCCAGCTCACGCAACAGACCATCCCCTGCTTCGTGACCGTAGGTATCGTTGAACTGCTTGAAATGGTCGATATCGAGCATGATCACGCCGAGGGGGAGTTGGTGCCGGGCTGCGCGGTGAAGCTCGCGCTCGAGGGTCTCTTCCATGTAACGGCGGTTGAACATTCCGGTCAGCGGATCGCGGATAGATTGGACTCGTAAGGTCTCGCGCAGCTTCAGGTTGGCCACGGCCAATCCAACCCGGACCGCGACGGTAACTGCCAACTGTTCCAGTTGTTCAATCGAGGTTTGCTCATTGGTCTGGATATGAAGAACGCCCAGTGTCTCACCTTGCACGGTCATCGGCACGCAGAGATACGGCGCAAACCCTTGGTTCTGCTTTCCCTGGCGCAGGTGCGGGCAGACCAAGCGATTACCCGGATCTGTGACGATGTGGACCCGCCCGCGGCGCAAGGTCCAGCAGGCATCTGGTGCGAAGGTCGTATCGCTGGCAAGAGGGCCACCCCAACTGGCAACCGATTCATACAGGTTGTGATCGTTGTCAAGAAGATACAGGATGCCAGATTGGTCGGGGAAGATTTGCTCGGCGAACTGGCCAAATACTGCATAGGTATCTGAGACTGCCAGGCAGCTTTGCAGGAGGTCACCCATTTCATTCAATAACCCGGCTTCTTTATTTCGCCGCTCCATCTCTTTCACCGCTTCGGTGAGCAAGTCGTTCGTTTTTCGCAGCTCAACGTCTTCGGCGTGTGTATCGGTGACGTCTCGCATCCCTAGCCCGATCAACCAACCGCGCTCGCTTTCGATGAGAAATGTGTTTTGACGAATTGTCCGCAAGGTTCCATCCAGCGACTGGATCTGCTGCTCACCCGTTTGCAGCGGTGAAGGAACCTGTCCTTTTTGGAGCATTTCCTGAAAGTTTGATTTCAGCGCATCGTAAAGAGCGCGCGATTTTCGGTCCTCTGGTACCAGGCGATAAAGAATCTCCCAGGCCGGTTTTCCGTTTGCGCTGGCACGGTTAAGACCGGTCAGTTGTTCCATGCTGGAATTCCACTCGCAAATCTGGCCGTTTTCATTCACCATAAAAAAACCATCCTCGGAATTTTCAAAAAAGCGCCGGTATTTGCGCTCATTCTCACGAGAACGGGCCTCATCATCTTCAAGTTTTTGGGCGACACTGTGGGTTATTTCCATGATAACGAGCATGCAGAACGCAGCAATTGAAACGGAAACCGCGATTTCTGGCCTCAGGCCGGCCGGCGAAAGGTTTGCCCAAATCACGCCCAGGACCAGCAGCAGCAAAAGGGGAATATAAAACCTACGATCGTAATACAGCGGGATTAACAGGAGGGGAATGGTGGGGAGAAAATACAGATCAGTTGGGACCTTTACCAACATCACCAGAACCTGTACGACGCAGAGGAGGGTGGTGAAGCTGATCACCACAGTTAAGGGGTTCAAGATCCGTCGTCCAGTCATGAAAGAGTCGATCCGTGAAAAATTCGAATGGGTTCTGATTATTTTTTGGGATGTGGAAAAACATCTTTTCCAGTACAGATTATTGTAACATTTTCCCCCTGTGCATGCTGTATATTTGCAATAAAAACAGTAACGATCTCCAAAAATGATCTGATAATGGTGTTCCTATGGCCCTTGAATCTGTGGTTCCATAGACCGATTTCAATACAAGGCGGAGATTTTTTGTTCGAATCGTTCGATGGCCAGGCTGACCGATTTCTTGATCTCCAGCGCTCTTTCCGGATCCAATCCAAAAAAGGCCATAGCCCGCGAGTCTGGCTCATCATTGACGCTTCCATCCTCAAAGTGGGCAATCTGGTTTGCCAATGCGACCATAAAAGTGAGGGGTTCGGTGGTCTCGGTGAGGCAGTGATGATTGGCAACAGCTTCACGTAATTGCGGAGCGAAATTCCAGTGGAGGAGCATCTCGCCGCCTACCCGGGCGTGATCCATGCCAAACTCGGCCTCCTCGGCTTCCCCAGGCGCCATCCCATCCCTGACGCGAAGGAAGACCTTCTGGTACATGGATGGATATTGTTTCTGCAGATAGGTCTTTCCGATATCGTGAAGCAGGCCGCCCATGAAGGCATCATCTGAGTCCTGACCAAAATTGGTTAAGCGGTGGAGAGCTTCGGCAATATGGGCAGAAGCCAGGGCATGAACCCAGGTGTCGCGATTCTGGGCGCCGCCGAACAACGATTGAGCTGAGGCTGCGAGGATGACTTTGCGGGTTTCTTCGATGCCGATATATGGGATCGCCTCAGAAATCCTGGTGATAGTGCGCGGAAGGGCAAACGCGGCGGAATTCACAATGCGGAGGAGTTTTACCGACAGGGATTGGTCTGCGCCAATCGTCTGAGCGAGATCTTTGAGGCTCGTGTTTGGCCGGTTGATCAGTTTTAAGGCGCGCTGGCTGTTCAGTGAATATACTGGTAACTGATGCGCCTGCCCAAGGGCTTTGGAAATGTTCATCGCTACCATAACAGTAATGTCCTGTGAAGCGTTGATGGATAACCGGAAACATCCGTGCTCATGCTTCTGGATATAACTAACCATAGCATATTGTAACCATGTTATCGGCAGGCAATAAGTACTCTTTAGCCTGGAAGAACTTATTCTTTATCTCATTGGGGATTGGCGTAGAAGAAAGAAGATATGGGGGTTGAACTCCCATATCTCACCTTCGACCATGCCAAATCCCAAAGAGCCTATTTTGGGGGGTGTTGAGAGAAAAATATTTGTGTTACGAACGACATCAGCACGAAAATACCCAGCGCGCCCAGGTCTACGGAACCACCTTTGTTGAACAGGTAAACCAGGTAGATCACCAGACAAATGAACAGGGCGAAGGCGACACGCTTGAAGTAGTCGAGGGTGAAAGTCTGCCGGAACCAGGTTCTGGTCTGGTTGGTGGGAGGGTTGTTTGGTTGCATGGAAAGCTACCTTTCTGAAATGGGCTCGGCCAGCGAAAAACCGTTAATTTACCTGTCTTACCTGCAGGAGAAAGACAAAGTATATCATTTTTTGTCGGTTTTGTGGGGAATTTTATAGGCGCCATCATACGAAGCAGCAGGGTTGAACTCAAACCCGGTATGTGAATAGTGGGGGTTTGTGCAGGTGGAATCATCCCTTTTTGATGTGGAAAAACACCAGTAAAATAAAAATCATCCTCGCGGGTAGATTGTTGACAGCCCGTCTCTGGAATTCTATAATTTTAGTGGGATAACTTTAATTACCTGTGTGAGGGGTTGAATGCGGTTATGCGTCATTACTTATAAAGGGTGCTGGCAAGAAGAGCCTGAAATATGGTTTTCCTCAGGGGGATTTCCCCTGCAGATTAATGCGTTGAGCACTTTATTTGAAAGCCTGATCATTCTGACCTTTATCGGTTCCCCTAAACCGGGTGGGATCAGGTTCGTCAATGGCACGCAGGTAGTTGGTTTGCCCGTTTCGGGTGGAAAGGGTTTCCAGCGGACCCTTACTACGCTGCTCCATCTTCCGTTATTGATCCAGCGGATTTATCACCACACCAGGAATTCCGATGTGCTCTATATTCCCGTTCCAGGCGATATCCCTTTGATCGGATTTCTGTTTGGAATCGTTATGCGTAAACGGTTAATCGTTCGCTATGGCAGTTCGTGGGTGCCGAATGACCAGACTACCCTGATGAATCGAGTGGTGATGGCAGCAATGCGCCTTTTTGCCGGAAACCGGAATGTGATGCTGGTATCCGGCCAGGGTATTCAGCCGCCAGCAGCCCAAGTACACTGGTTGTTTTCGACTGCGATATCCGAGGCCGAGCTGGATGCGATCCAACCTGACCTGAACCGGTTTTCCAACCTGCCCTTGCGGCTTGCCTATATTGGGCGGTTATCACCGGAAAAGGGGGTGCCAGTTTTATTGGATTCTCTGGCCATTCTTAAGCAGGAAGGTTTCGGAAAGGAATCCCTTCAACTAGATCTGATTGGGGATGGACCCGCCCGAGCCGGCCTCGAGCGCATGACCGGAGAGCTTGGACTGGAAGGGGAGGTACATTTCGTGGGCCAATTATCCCGCGAAGAACTGATCGAGAGATTGACGTCCACTGATCTTTGCGTGCTTCCTTCTCTAACAGAAGGATTTCCAAAAGCCCGCCTGGACGCATTTCTATGCGGGGTTCCTGTTTTGACCACAGAGGTAGGGTATGGTCGTGAGGTCGTGGGTCCAAACAATGAACGAGGCTGGGTTGTTCCAGCCGGGAACGTGCAGGCACTCGCCTCGGCTCTACAAGCGATCCTGGAGACACAGCCGGATTGGCCTGGCTTTCGCCGGCGCTGCAGGCTTTATGCAGAAAGGTTCACCCTGGAAGGGTGGGCCAGGGAGATAGGCCGGATTTGTTCGAGCCAATGGAAGCTGGCAATGATTGATGGCCGACTATCTTCTTTCGAGAGCTGGCAGGTCATTGGTCATATGGATTAATCTTGCATGAATTTTCGGTGATTACCCATACGTATCCTCCCCAAAAGGAAAAGGATGCAAAAAAACAAACGAGAGGGTCATTGTTGTGACAATCACCGCGGAAATTCCCCGCAGCAGCCAATACGGGCCAT
>DATKLX010000183.1:0-14535 GCA_035542155.1 Anaerolineaceae bacterium | reverse complement strand
TGGCTGTACTTGACTTCGGGCAGTTGCAGGAGGACAATGGACATGGCAAGCTCTCCGGTTACTCTGGCGGTCTAGGCAACTACCATAGTACCGCGAGCTTGCTCTTTTTTCAAAACCTACCAGCTTTGGGACAGATACAATGATAAACCGCGCAGATTGACTACTTCGACCACGCCAGATCCCAAAGAAACACATTAGATGACAAGAAAAACGAGACAAAGAACCGCGACGATGGCGCAGTAGGCAGAAAATACATAAAGGGTATGGCGGCTGACGTATTGAATTAACCAGCGGATCGACAACCAGCCAACTACCGCAGCAGCCACAAACCCAACGGCCAGGGGGCTCAGGATCGAGGAAAGGATGTGCAGCCGGATCACGGATAAGGTTTCATACGCGCCGGCTGCCAGCATCACAGGCGCAGCCATCAGAAACGCAAACCGCGTGGCCGAGACGCGGTCGAAGTTGCGGAGCATTCCCCCTGGGATGGTCGATCCGGAACGAGAGGAGCCTGGAAAAACCGCCAGGACTTGAAACAGGCCAATAATCAGGCTGTCGACCCAGGCCATGGAGCTGAGATTGCGCGATTGCTTCCCCAGCCATTCCCCCAAGGCCAGCAGGATCGCCGCCGTCATCAGGCGGATCGCTGCTTCTAATAAAGGGTTTTGGAATAAGCTTTGAACGAGGTCTTTCAGTAAAACCCCCGCTACCAGCGCCGGGATCGTAGCCAGGATCACGTACCAGGCCTGGCGATTCTCCGGCGTGGAAAATGGCCTGGCAAAAAAGGCTCGAATCAGCTCCCAATAATCCCTCCTGAAATACACCAGCAAGGCCAGCAAAGGCCCAAGTTGGACCAGGACGAGATAAGCAAACACCGCATTGTCAGCCGGGATATTGAGAATCCGCTGGGCAATCAGCATATGAGCCGTGGAAGAAACGGGGATGAATTCCGTCAGGCCTTCAATAATTCCAAGCAGGAGTGCTGTGAAGATGGTCATAAAGGAGCCTCAATCTCTTCCAAATGATTTTCATGTGGGCAGGAATCTAGCGAACGCACTCAAAGTAGTATAGCTTATCTCTGGAGAAATGGGGGTTCGGCAAGGGATAGGTTTGGAAGATGGGAGTGATTTCTGTAGTAAAGGTTTATAATAAGGATCATTTTTGTCAGATGAACGGTTGATCGTTACAACGGTTTAGGAGGCTCTACCGATCAGAATGAAATCAATCCTTTCAAGATCGATCAGCCAGGATATCCCTCTTGGACGTATTATCGGGATCCTCCTGGCTGTCATCATTTTGGTGGTCTTTCTCTCTTTCTGGCCGCCGGTGGAGACCGCCTGGTCGACCTTCACCACTGTTTTCCTGGGAATTTTCATCGAAGCGCTGCCCTACCTGCTCCTGGGGACCCTGGCTTCCGGGACGATCGAGGTCTTCGTCAGCCAGGACGCGATCCAGCGGCTCAGCCCCCGCTCGCCGATCCTGGGCGCTTTGTTTGGCAGCGCGCTGGGGATCTTTTTCCCGGTCTGCGAGTGCGGGGTGATCCCGCTGGTCCGGCGGCTGTTCCGCAAGGGACTGCCCATTCCAGCCGGGGTCGCATTCCTGCTGGCTGCGCCGGTGATCAATCCAATCGTGATCCTCAGCACGGCGACTGCCTTTGGCTTTGGTCGCATGCTCCTGCTGAGGGTGGGTTTTACCCTGCTGATCGCTTTCCTCACCGGGTGCATCTTCGCGGTGGTGCGAACCCCCTGGGAGATCCTGCGGCCTACGCCCTGGATCACCGCTGCGGCAGTAGAAGAATCAAACCTCGAGCCCCACGATCCTGAGTACGAGCATGACCACGAACACGATTATAGCTCAGACGAAGAGCACACCACCATTCCCGCAAAACTGAGAAAGGTTTTTCTGGTCTCACTGGATGAGTTCTTCGAAATGGGGCGCTACCTGGTGATGGGCGGCCTGATCGCCGCCGGGATGCAGACCTTTATCCCTCAATCCGTGCTCTTGGGGATCGGCCGCGGGCCGGTGATCTCTGTCCTGGCCCTGATGGCGCTGGCCATCCTGCTCTCAATCTGCTCGACGGTCGACTCATTCGTGGCGCTAAGCTTCGTGGGCATCTTCAGCGCGGGCTCGGTGCTGGCCTTCCTCCTCTACGGGCCAATGGTGGATATCAAGAGCACCCTGATGTTCCTGCGCGTGTTCCGCTCCCGCCCGGTGATCTACCTGGTGGTGATTCCCTTCCTGCTGGTCGCGCTGGTCGGTGTGGCGATCAATTATTTCGTGGCCTGGTGAGCAAATGAACCGTACAACCTCCCGTTTCCTGCAGTGCCTAATCGTCCTGGGCCTGGCGGCTTACCTGGCCGACAAGTGGATCAGCGGCAAGCTGGCCTTCTATATCAGCAGCCGATTTTTCCCCCTTACGCTGATCAGCCTGGCGGCACTGGGCGGAATGGCCGGTGTGGGCCTCTGGCGATTTTTCAGGTCTCGCGCTCCCCTGGAAAAACAGCCGGGGCTTGAGCGATCCACAATTTCTCCCGCCACGATCCTGATCCTGCTGGTGCCCCTGCTCCTGGGGGTGTTCGTTCCCGCCCGGCCGCTGACCGCCGCTTCGGTGAGCAACCGCGGGATGAGCGTCTCCGCCCCGGTCAGCCTGGGTTCACAGACGAACAAGACCCTGGACGTCGCCCCGGATGACCGCACCGTCTTGGATTGGATCAAGGTTTTTAACTATGAAAAAGATCTCGCGCGCTACATCGGCCAGCAGGCCAACGTGATCGGGTTTGTCTACCACGACACACGCCTCAACCGCCAGCAGTTTATGGTCGGGCGCTTTGCCATCACCTGCTGCGTGGCGGACGCCTTTGCCATCGGCATGGCCGTGGATTGGCAGGACAGCATAAAGCTGGCCGACAACACCTGGGTGGCGGTCAAGGGGCCGGTGGACGAACTGACCCTGGACGACCAGAAGGTCCCGCTGATCCATGCCCAAAGTGTAACCCCGGTCGATGCGCCAGAGGAGCCGTATTTATACCCATGACCCGCCTGGACCGTCTCGCTCTCCTAGTGATCGCCCTCTCCTCACTGACTTTGGGAGGGCTGATCTTTGCCGGAAACCAGATCCCGCTCACCGTGCGCTGCCAAAACTGCGGCCAGGTGGGACCCCTGGGCGGGGTGATCTTCGAATTCTCCCGCCCGGTCGAGCCTGCCGCGGTTGAGGCTCTCTGGCAGACCAACCCTTCGCTGCAAGGCCGCTGGGAATGGCCAGATGACCGCCATGCGCGCTGGCTGGCCAACCAGCCGCTGACCCTGAAGCAGAAAACCACCTTCCTGTTCAAGCCTGGAAAGATTGGGAAGAACGGCGAACAGCTCCGCGGGAGCAACCAATGGGAAGTCTCCGTCCGCCAACCGCTGGTGCTATTTTATCAAGATCAGAATACCGGCCAGGAGGTGTACGGGATTGGGTTGGAAAAGGACGCCCAGGTCCAGCAGATCACCCATACTGGCGGGAAAGTGTATGATTTTGCACCCTCCACCGATGGCGAGACGATCGTCTTTTCGGTCATCAACGAAAAAAACGGCATAGATCTGTGGACCGTTCAGCGGGATGGATCGAATTCAGGCAAGCTCCTCGACTGCGGGGCCGACCGCTGCAGCACGCCCGCCTGGTCGCCCGTCTCCGCGGAGATTGCCTATACCCGCGAGAGCGCCGGTCTCGACCCCAATGGCCCCAAGGGCGCGCCGCGGGTGTGGATCCTGGATATGAGCAGCAGCCAGACTGCCGCTCTGTTCAAGGATCCCCAGAAGATCGGTTATGGTCCGGCCTGGTCGCCGGACGGGCAGCGGCTGGCGATCTGGAACGGGACGGCGGGCGGCATTCAGGTGGTCGATCGCAAAAGCGGCGATACGATTTTGCTTAACTCTGAAAGCGGAGACACCGGCTGCTGGGCCCGGGATGGAAAGACGCTCTTTTACTCAAACATGGTCGCGGGCGACGCCGGCACGCACACGGTGGTGCTCAAAGCTGATGTGGGAGCCGGGACTGTGGGGACCGTGCTGGGAGGCAACGCCCAGGATTCGAATTTCAGCCTCGACAGCCCGGTCTGCAGCCCGACCGAGGATTGGGTGGCAGTGACCATCCAGAAAAACCTGCAGTCGCCCGCCCGAGAGCTTTTCCTGCTCAACCCGGACGGCCAGTTTGGCATCTCGATTTTGGATGACCAGGCGAAGCTCCCCGGTTTTTATTCCTGGACACCCGGCGGCGACCGGCTGGTCTTTCAGGTGGATGCCCTGGGGGGAAAGGAAACCGACACCCAGATCTGGGTCTGGGACCGATATGTAAATCACAAATGGATGCTGGTCAGCGGCGGGCGGCTGCCGCGCTGGCTGCCGTGACAGGTATATAAAGAATGGCGCAGTTATCGGTTCAATTAAGGAAACAAAACCCGGCTCGCTGGCTGTTTGCCGGTGGGCTGGTTTTACTGGCCTCCTGGATTGCCCTCGGGGTGGTCCAGGGCGGCTGGCTGCGGGTTTTCGAACAGATCTCCAATTTTTCTACCGTTGTATTGGGCATCTTTATCGAGGGAGCGCCGTTTCTGCTCCTGGGCAGCCTGGGCTCGGCAGTGATGGAGGTGTTTTTCAAGCCGGAGGAGATCTGCCAGGCTCTGCCCAAACGCTCCCTGCCCGGTGCTTTCGTGGGCGCTTTGTTGGGCCTCTTTTTCCCGGTCTGCGAGTGCGGCGTGGTCCCCCTTTCGCGGCGGCTCCTGCAAAAGGGAGCGCCGCCCTCAGTGGGGATCGCTTTTCTACTGGGAGCCCCGGCCCTCAACCCGGTGGTGCTGGCCAGCACCTTCGTGGCTTTTGGATGGGGCCCGATCTTTTGGGGGCGGATCGTCTTTACCCTGCTCATCGCCACGATCACTGGCGCGGTCCTGGGGCTGCAGAAAGACCCAAAGGCGCTGCTCAACCACACTTCCCTGGTCTCTGTGGATATTTCTCTCCTGGATGAAACTCACAAAACGGAAGAAGCGCTCAGCCTTTCTCAGAAAATCTCCCGCGCCGCGTCGATCACGGTCGAGGAATTTTTCGAGATCGGGCGTTTCTTTGTGCTGGGCGCGTCCCTGGCCGCGGTGATGCAGACTTTTATCCCCCAAACCGTGCTGTTCAGCCTCAGCCGCGGGCCGGTGCTCTCCGTCCTAACCCTGATCGCCCTGGCCGTGCTTCTCTCGGTCTGCTCGACGGTGGATGCCTTTATCGCCCTCTCCTTCGCCGGCTCCTTTACCACCGGGGCGGTCCTGGCTTTCCTGGTCTTTGGCCCGATGGTGGATATCAAGAGCACCTTTTTGTTCCTCCATGTCTTCCAGCGCAAAAACGTGCTCTTCCTGATCCTTTTCCCGCTGCTGCTCACTATCCTGATCGGGATTTTTCTCAATTTGAATGTCAATATCTGAGCGAGAGATGTACCGTTGAACAAAACCATCCGTAGACTGCAGGGATTGATCTTCCTGGGCTGGGCTTTCTTCCTGGTCCAAAAAATCGAGTCGGGCGAGATCCTCTTCTATATCAACCAGCGGTATATTCTGCTAGTTTTTCTAGGCGCGCTGGCTTTTCTGGGCTTTGGATTGGCAACTCTGGTGAAGGCGCAGAAAAATGCAAATCCGCTCGCTGCAGCTCATCACCACCAGGATGCAGACCCGGCTGAAAATGGATCTGCCCACCACCATCCCGGCTCGCCTGGAGGCGTTCCAGCCTGGGGCACCCTGGTCCTGGCTGTTCCGCTGCTCCTCGGCCTGGTGATCCCATCCCGGCCGCTGGGGTCGAGCGCGATGAGCAATCGCGGCGTCAATGCTGCCGCCCCCTTGATCCGCAAATCGAACGGGCCGGTTACTTCCCTCACCCAGTCCACCACTGACCGCTCGGTCCTGGATTGGGTGAGCCTATTCAGCTCCGCTTCGGATCCGGGGATTTATCAGGGCCAGGCCGCCCGGGTCACCGGGTTTGTCTTTCACGATCCGCGCCTGCCCAAGAGCCAGTTCTTCGTCAGCCGTTTCGTGATCACCTGCTGTGTGGCCGATGCCTCGGCTCTGGGGATCCTGGTCGATTGGAATGCCGCCGAAAAGCTTCCCGAGAACGGCTGGGTCGAGGTCAAAGGCTCGATTTTTACCGCGACCGTCAGCGGCCAGGTCCTGCCGGGGATCCATGCCCAGGCGGTCGAGACCATCCCGACCCCGGACCAGCCGTATTTATTCCCATAACCTGGATGAAACTCGCCAGCCCATTTGACCAGATCGTTCTGGGATTCCTGGGCCTGATCGTCCTCCTGATCGGGCTGGTGCTGGCCCGCGGCGACCAGGTCGGCGCGCAGGTCGCCGCGACCTACCCTGCGGACGGCGGGTTGGTCAGCGCCAGAGGGCAGGTTGGGGTAGCCTTCAAACAGTCCATGCGGGCAGATACATTCGCCGATCGCTTCCGGATCCAGCCGGAAACTGCCGGCCAGGTGATTTGGGAAGGCAATACCCTCTGGTTCCGTCCCTCAAAGCCTTTTGCTCCTGGAACTGCCTATTCTGTTGAAATCTCTCCGGGAGGGTTGTCCAAGGATGGGCGGGTGTTCAAGCAGGACCTGCGCTTCCGCTTCCAGATCCGACCTGTCGAGGTGCTGTATCTATCGGTCGGTGAGGAAAACCCCAACCTCTGGCGCAAGTCCACCTCGGGGGGAGATGCGATCCAACTGACGTTCACCTCTGGCGGAGTCTATGATTATGCTGCCTCCCCGGATGGTGGACAGATCGCCTATTCCGCGCTGAATACCCAGAAAGGCACCGATCTTTGGTTAGTCGGACGAGATGGAAAGCAGAACCGCCAGCTAGCCTCCTGCGGGCCAGATCGCTGCATCCAGGCGGCCTGGACTCCGGACGGCAGGCAGCTAGTCTACGAGCGGAAAAAAGCGGGACCCACCCAAACCGCCAATGGCGCACCAGGCGGGATCTATTCGGTGGACCTGGCCTCCAGCAGCTCCGCTTTTCTCTTCCCGGGAGCCGATCCATCCTGGTCACCGGACGGGCAGTGGCTGGTCGCCAGCGACCCCAAAGGCAGCCGGATCGGGATCACCAACGTGGATACCGGCGAGCAGGTCCAGGTGCAGGCCAGCCTCGATCAAGTTCCCACCTGGTTCCCGGATGGGTCGAAAATCCTTTACTCTAACCTGCAAGTCAGTCTGGGGATTCCCCAGGAACGTGTGTACGCCATCGACTTCCAAAGCAAGCAGGTCAGCCCGATCCTGAATGATGACGTCGAACAGGTAGAGTACACTCTGCCGGCGATCTCTCCGGATGGGCAGTGGATGGTGACCAGCCTGCACCTGATGGCCGGCGGCCAGACCCGCCAGCTTTGGCTGATGGATATCCACGGGAAGCAGCGCAAGGCGATTACGCATGATGAACTGGTCAATTACAGCCATTATTCCTGGGATCCCTGGGGGAAGTCCATCCTTTTCCAGCAGTTCTCGATGGGCAGCTCGGACGCTCTACCGCAGGTGTCCGTGTGGGACCGGGAGACAGGCCAGATCCACCTGCTCGCTGAAGCCGCGGCCCTTCCTGAATGGCTTCCCTGAGGAAGTCCTCCTCAGTCTGAATCAACGAACCCAATCAACCGTCCCAATCGCTAGCTGGTTCGAGATTTGCTGCAGATCGCGACCATCCATGTGGACGACAAAGATTCCATTCTGGCTGATAAATGCAAGCATCTCTCCATCGGGTGAAATTGCCGGCGCCAGGCCGGTACCCCGCGTGGTTGTGATGCGACGAAAATCTCCAGAGGAGATGGTTATTCGTAGAGATCAGAAGGAAGGTTATGCGCTTCGGCGACTTCGATCCCCATCAGTTTCTCAAAGGGACTCGCTTGAAAGGAACCTCTTGGAAGGGCTGCGCTGAAAACAAGGGCCAGGCCGTCAGGGGTAAAACGGTGTGCATCCTCTGTGGGGAAGTCGGCGCCAACGAGAAGATCGGTTGGATCTGATCCGTCTGCCTTTGCAATTGCCAGTTGGTTCAGACCAGACCTGGGATCGATGGTCAAAAAGGCCATTTTCTTGCCATCCGGGGATATTTCCGGCCAGGTCACATGATCCAGCACAGAGGTGACATCCCCATCCAGGCTGATTTTGACGATGCGGGTGTCGTCCGGATCATTCTCCCCGGAGCCTTGATGATAATGCGTGGCATAGATTTGCCGCCCATCCGGTGTCCAGGCCGGGTTGAAATATGAATCCTTCGGGCCTACATTAGGGAGCAGCGGTTCAAAACGGCCGCTCCCATCGGCAGGCAGCAGAAAAATGGTGGGCAAAGCATACGATTCTCCTGAAGGCGGAGGTGAAGAATAGACCAGGGCAATTTGTCCTCCTTCAGGTGATACAGCAGCTGCGCTGAGAACCCCTTTATCCGGCGGCTGGAAGAGCAGTTTTGATTTTCCGGTGGAGAGATCTAACTGCACCAGCTGGTTTCCCCCAGTGGCAAAACGAACATACACCAGTTTTCCGCTGAGGTGAAGACTGTTCCAGTCCACTAGAACATCAGTCGGTTCCGGCAGCAAAGGCTTCGGCGTAGAACAATTCACCAGCAGACAAACCAAAACGACCATCCATACAGCTTTCTTCATCATACCTGTAGAAAACCACTCATTTGAGATTTTTGACAATCACCTCAGTCAGGTTGCGGAGAAACGTGAAATAGGAGCCATCCGGGGGAAGACTGTGGGTGGTCAGCTCGACGACCTTCACCCCGGTCTCCTTCCCGATCGCCTCAGAAACGGCCTTGGGGGTGCCCAGCTCGGTAAAGATGGCTTTCACCTGGTTTTCCTGGATCTGCTGCTTGAGCGCGGCCAGGTCTGAGGCGGATACTTCAGCCTGCGAGCTCAGGCTGGGGATCAGCGCGCCGACCAGCTTGAACCCGTAGCGTTGAGCGTAATACCCCATCGATTCGTGCCCGGTGACCAGCTTTCGGTTGGATGCGGGAATCGCCTGCACTTGAGTTTGGACCTCCTGGTTCAGCCCGTCCAGGCGCGAGTCGAGGTCTTTCGCCCGGACGCTCACATCGATCCCCAGGTCTGATTTGCACAACGTGGCCAGGGCATCGACCACCAGCTTAATATCCACCGGGTCCATCCACAGGTGTGGGTCTTCGGCCCCTTCAGCCTGGTCAGGGTCGCCGGTCGGTAAGCCTTCCCCCTTGCCCACGTGGCGGATGGGGATATAATCCGAGGCGGTAAAGAACTTGACCCCGCCTTCTTTGGCCTGGGACAACGCTTTTTGCATCCCGCCCTCCAGCCCCAAACCGTTCTGGACGATCAGGTTGGCCCGGTTAATGGTTTCGATATCTCGGGCCGAGGGCTCCCACTCGTGGGGATCCTGCCCGTTGGGCATCGGGACGACCACCGTCGCCTGATCTCCGACGAGATCTTTCACCACTGCCCCCATGATCGAATAGGTCACCACGATCGTCTTTTTCCCGCTCGTTCCGGATGCCCCCGACTGGCATGCGGAAAGGATCAATGCCAGAATCAATCCAATCGACAACAGAATCGAATTTCTTTTCTCCATCACGGTTCACTCCAAATTTTCCAGGATCACTGGTTTCACCAGAGAAGTGAAACCAACCGATTGCATCGGGAGAAATCCTACCCGTTCTCAACCGTCAATGGAGTATTTCCTGACACCAAGTATGTGTAGTAAATCAGACTCATTTTGTGTGTATTTTAGACAGGAGATTTGTCCCCGCTGAATTTTCCGTGAGAGACTTGCTCCCCGTGGAGCAGGCAGATCCGTTCTCCATCGGGGGTCTGGATGAGGGAGATCGCTCCCTGGCGGCGCAGGTCGCCGAGTGTGCGGGTAATCGTTGTGCGTGTGGCGCCTACTGCCGAGGCGAGCTGGACATGGGTGATGCGCAGATCGATGACCTGTCCCTCAGGAGTTGAAATCCCGAATTGCTCCGCCAACAGAGACAGGATGCCCAGCACCCGCTGATCCAGGTGCGGGCGGGCTTGCATGGCGGCCCAGGCTTCCATCTGCTGCAGGCGGAAGCGCAGCTTTTCGGGAAAATCCGTGTCGCGAGAAGCCAGATCCCAGGACTGGATGGTCACGACCGCGTCGGTATGGGCGACCAGCTGGATATAGCAGGTATCCGCGGGATGGGGAACCATCATCTGCTGGGGACCGCACAAGCCCAAGAGCACCTCGGATCCATCCAGATGGACCATGTTCTGAGCGATGATCCCCTTTTGCACGTGCACGACGGCATCCGGTTCGAGGAGGATCAGGTCGCCGCGCTGATATCGGCGCTGAGCCATATTCACTTCCAGTTTTTCGTGGTTGGGGGAAATGCGCTCCAATGTACGCTGGATAATCTCCAGAACTACTCCGTCGGGAGTGCCCACCGGAAACGCCGCCTGGGCACCGTATTGGTAAGCGCGGGCAATCTGTTCGTCCTGGTTAGCCGGGCACCAGGCCAGCCAGGCCAAGCCGGATTGCTCGATTTGGCTCATCAGACCCGGATCCGCCTGGCGGGTAACTACCAGATCGCCGGGGATGGTCGCTTCAGATTGGCCGGGAAGGATACTGACCAGGTAGCCTCTCGAGCTCAGGAGGTCGATAAATTCCAGGCAGCCGGTCCAATCACCGGCCAGGAGGATATGGTTCATCATGATACTCTACCCCATTCTTTTCAATCAGAAAATGAATCAGCCTGAGCCGGAAGGATTTCATCCTCATGGCAATATAACATAATGCATTAGAGTAGTCAAAATATGCTATTATTCGTATCTGGGTTTTCTCGTGTTTGGGCCGAAGATGGTTTTCTACCTGATCCTCGTGACCTTTCTTTCGGTCGCCCTCGGCGCTGTGTTCATCAACGTCATTCTAGGATGGTGAAGGAAATGGTTCAGAAATATGCCAAAAGCATTCTCCTGCTGCTCTTGGCTGTTTTCTTTGGCGAAAAGTACTAAGTGGCAACCGAGAAATTGATCCAGGTCACTCAGGACGGAATGCAAGGAACGTGGCTGCCGTGAGCGATCCGAAACGAGGCCGTCTTTCAGGGTTGTGGGTTCTGATTGTTTTTCCGATTCTGGGCATTCTGGCCGCGGTCCTGACCCTGACTGGGCTTCCGGGCAGCTTGCAGAATGGGAAGCAGGCTGCTCCCAGCGGGGTGACAATCGGCGCGCCCGCTCCCGATTTCAAAGCCGCAACCCTGGACGACCAGAGTGTACGGCTCAGTGATCTGAAAGGGTCAATTGTAGCAGTTACGTTTTGGGCCACCTGGTGCGAGCCCTGTAAAACCGAGCTGCCCGAATGGCAAAAGGCGGTCGAGCGTGATTCTGGTAAACAGCTGGTAGTGCTGGCGGTCAACGCCGGTGAGGAGGCCGGTGCGGCCCGCGCGTTTCTCAAACAATTGAACCTCAACCTTCCCGTCGTCCTGGATCCGGATTCTGCCATCCAGGGGAAATATGGCGTCCGCGTGCTCCCGGTGACGTTCTGGGTGGATGCCCAGGGCGTACTTCAAGGTGAAAACCTGGGCGCCGTGGACCTGAAGCTGATCGAGCGGACAATGGCGACCTTGAAGTAAGAAATCATTTGGCAGAATTATCAACGAATTGTGGGCCAGGCTGCGCGCCTTGCTGCGATGGACGGCCGAGGAAAAAATGGGGGTGCCGACCGTGTCGGATCTCAAGCTTGATCCGGCAACTCGCTGAAATGCGCCCGCCAAATAGACCAGGGCGATGACAAACAACACGATCTTCAATAACACAACCTCCTGCTCTAGCCAAACGCATCTCCGTAACGGTATCGTTATGGTCATAGGGTATCATCATAGCATCGGTCATTCAGAATAGAGGTGGAGGTTGCCATGTCTGTTTATCCCTGGGTTGTTCTCATTCACGTCATCAGCGCCTTTGGATTTGTCATGGCGCATGGTGTTTCGGTAGTGGTGCTGTTTCGCTTGCAGGGAGAGCGGGACCGGGAACGGATTTGTACCTTGCTGGAGCTCTCTCGAGCTACCCTGAACCCGATGTACATTACTCTCATCCTGGTGCTGATCACCGGGATCGCTGGAGGTTTCCTGGCCAAATGGTGGCGCATGGGTTGGATCTGGCTGGCGCTGGCCGTATTCTTCGCGCTCAGCTTTGTGATGGGCAGATACGGGCGGGCTTACTTCGAAACGCTGCGCTCAGCGCTGGGGATCGCTGCTCCCAACCAGTCGGAGAATCGCGCCCCCATACCCGTCACCGCCGAAACGCCCGAACAGCTCAGGACCCTGATCGCCTCCGGTCATTCTCGCCTGCTGGCCTGGTCCGGCCTGGGTGGGTTGGCGGTCATTCTCCTGCTCATGCTGATGAAACCCTTCTAACCTTCTCGCCCCATTGATCGTGCGCCGGCTGCGAGCCGGCGCACGAGGTTACCTTCTCAAGGATGCCACCGATCGGGTGCTGTTCGTAACCATTCGCGCCGCGATGCGCGGGGATACGCTGCTTCCGCTGGCCGCCGCAGTCACAGTGGTTCCCGATTATCTGCTTCGCCCGAAAACCGGGGTCACGATCGCCTGGATCTTTTCCCGGTATTCCTTGTTCAGGTTAAGCGAGGTTTCGTTGAGCGAGCGCGCCAGACCGCTGAGCTCAGGCATGATCTTGTGCAGCCGGTCATAATATTCTTCGGGCGGCAGCTTGATGTAATACCTCTCCAGAACATCGTAGAGAACAAAGCACCACCACCTCCAGTAGACCGTGTAATCCTGCCCCAGAGTGATATCTCCTCCAGCCTCTGAACTCTCACTGAAATTGGGCGTGTCGCGCGGATCCCTGACGATATTGGCATAGTTGAAGGCTTCCTCTGCTTCGATGATGCCGTTCCCATTACCATCAGGATTGAAGGCCAGGGAACCACCGAAAGAGTCGTGTCCGGCCTGGGCAGAGATCCAATCTCTGGCAAAGGGATCCCAATTGCCGTCTGCGGTGACATATGAGTTGTTCGGCTCGATTGCGGCCGAAGCTACGCTGGTATCCGTGGCCGGGCTGTTGGCCAGAATTGGCCCGTTGAACCCGCCGGCGTGGCACTGTTCCATCATCACGATCAGCTTGCGGAATTTGGGCAGTCCAGCCAGCTTGGCGGCGAAATCGTTGGCATAATACCCATCCCAGCTTGGATAGGTGCACAGGTTCGCCGTTCCAGGCGTTCCGTCATACCCGCCGTGGTTGTTGGTATGGATCAGAAGCACGTCTTTGGATTTGATCTTTCCCTTCAAATCGTCGATAGCCGCTTCTAAAGAAGTCTGTGTCCCCGACCCGGTGATGTGAATCCGGTAGGCAGATCCATCTCCAGGCCAGTGGGTCTGAACTCCATCCTGGGTGTTCAACGTGCCGTCATAGCTGAGCGCGTAGATGTGGGATGGGCTGAAACCATACTTGTCTACCAGAGTTCGGTAGAGGAATTCCATATCGTTCAAATGGCGTTTATTGGTCATCCCCGCGTAGAGGATCGCGTAGCGGGTCCCCTCGGGCCACAGGATTGGGCAGACAAAGTATGGTTTGTGGACAAAATAGTTCGGATTGGTTTGAAATTGCAGCGGCTCGTGGAAAGCCTGCAGGGTGCGCGGTATTTCCTTTTCGAAAGGAGGGAACCTGGCCGGTTTTTCACGGTACAGCTCGCCATTTTTAGCGTCGTAAAGCAGGTAGCGGCAGTTGTGGGAAAAATTGGCAAACGGATCGTCGTCGGCGAATACCAGGACGGTGGAACGATCGACCACCGTGTCCTCCCGCCGCGGCCCAATTCGTGTACCGGGCTCATAGACCCGCTCGTCCAGGTATAGATTGGTCGTCCTGCGCTTCTCCCAGGTTAATTGCTGGAAGCCATGGTTGCGCACCCGGTTGAAGAGGGCCTCTTGTTCTTGTCTTTCTTTATTTTCTTTCGTCATACCAGTCTCCTTTTTTTCCAATACAGTTTCAGGAAGGATGGTTAACCATTGAATCAGGGATTGACGGGGCTTTATAAATCACCCGCCAGTGGATTTTGGGGTCAGACCCGAAGGGTGGAAGCTGGGTTTCATAGCTGGCAGTCTCCCCGGTGTCCGGGTTGATCAACAGAAAGCGGGCCGAATGCGTCCAGTTGGCCATTGGGTCGCGGTCGATAAAGGCGACAGCCGCATTCCAGGGAACCTGGATGGAAGAACGCGGAAAAGCCAGGCGAGTGCCGCCTGGAAAGATTGCATCGGCCAGATAAACGACCGATCCCGAGCGTTCCGCCGGTGTCAATAGGTCCAGGATAGCCCGGACCAACCGATCCTTTTCGGGAGTGGAGTCGCTCACCCTTCACCATCCCCTGTCCGGGGATACTCGCGTTCGTCTTCACGCTGCCAGAGTTTGTTCAATCAAAATCCTCAAAGAGGAAACCTGATTTGCGGCCTGAATTCCCTGTGAAACCGAATAGACAGCTCGTTGATCCAAACAAGATTATATCTACATCATATATCAAATAAATGAATATTACAATTCAATGGACGGCCTGACCCA
>DATKLX010000182.1:0-19178 GCA_035542155.1 Anaerolineaceae bacterium | reverse complement strand
CGTTGTGGGATTTTCCTTCCGGAACCCTTGCCAAGCGCGAGGTCGTTGCCTATCTGGTAAGCGAGGCTCTCCGCTGGGACCTCGTTCCCCCCACTGTATATCGGCGCAAAGGCCCCCTTGGTCCAGGGTCGATCCAGCAGTACGTCGAGCACGATCCCGATTACCACTATTTCAACTTCGAGGCCGGCGACCGCCAGCGGCTGCGCCCGGTAATGCTTTTTGACCTGCTGATCAACAACGCCGACCGTAAAGGCAGCCACGTTCTCATCGACCAGCGCGGCCATCTCTGGCTGATCGATCATGGCCTGTGCTTTCACGAGGAGGATAAACTGCGCACCGTGATCTGGGATTTCGCCGGGGAAAATATCCCCACGCCCCTCCTGGATGACCTTAGCCGCCTGATCGCTCTCCTGGAAGCTCCTCTGGCGCTGTCCGTCGAGCCGAATGGCGAGCCAGGTATTGCCCAGGAGATTCGCCACCTGCTCAGCCCATCCGAGATCCGCGCCATGGTCCAGCGCTCTCGCGGCCTGATCGAGCGGGGCTGCTTCCCTCCCCCGGTCTCAAACCGCCGCGCCTACCCCTGGCCGCCAGTCTAACATGCAGCACTACGACCTGGCATTGATCGGTTTTGGAAACGTTGGCCGCGCACTGGCCCGCCTGCTGCTGCGCAAGCAGCCCGACCTGCGCGATCGCTACGGCCTGACCTTCGCCGTGACCGGCATCTACACTGGCCGCCACGGCCTGGCGATCGACGCCCGCGGCCTGGACCTCCCCGGGGCGCTCGAGCTGGCCGAAACCGGCCAACGACTGGATTCCCTCTCCACGCAGGACTCCACTCCAATAGATGGATTAGATTTTATCCGCCATGTTCCGGCCCAGGTTCTCTTCGAGAATTCCCCGGTCAATCACCTCACCGGTCAGCCGGCGGTTGATCATCTCCGCGCGGCCTTGCAGGCTGGGATGCACGCTATCACCGCCAACAAAGGCCCTGTGGTCTATGCCTATAGCGAACTGAACGACCTGGCCGCGCAGTGTGGGCGGGGTTTCCTCTTCGAATCGGCCGTCATGGACGGCGCGCCAATCTTTTCCCTCTTCCGCGAGCCGCTTCCCGCCGCCAACCTCAGAGGCTTCTTCGGTATCCTCAACTCCTGCACTAACCTGCTTCTCGGCCTGATGAATCAGGGCCAGACTTTCGACCAGGCCGTCGAGTACGCCCGCTCGATTGGGATTACCGAGACCGACCCCAGCGCTGACATCGACGGTTGGGACGCGGCGATCAAGGTCGCCGCTCTGATCACTGTTTTGATGGGCATCCCCTTTACTCCCCGGCAGGTAGACCGCACCGGCATCCGCGGCATTACCCCGCAGATGCTCACCGATGCCCGCCAGGCGGGAAAACGCTGGAAGCTGGTCTGCACCGCGCGCCGCAAAGGCGGTGAGATCCATGGGCGGGTTGCTCCCGAGATGGTTTCTCCCGACTCGCCGCTCTACAGTATCGGTGGGACGAGCTCCTACGTCCAGTTCGAGCTGGACGTTCTCCCTGGCCTGGGCATCGTGGAAAACGATCCCGGGCCGGATACCACTGCTTACGGCCTCCTCGCTGATTTCATTAACGCTATCAGAGGGTAGATCGCTATGCCCGAGGTATTCATCATCAGCGCTGCGCGCACGCCGCTTGGCCAGGGAGAGATCCTCGCCGCCGAGCCGGACGAGCCCCCATTCGTCCAGACCGAGCTGAGCTACACCGTCCTCCAGGCCGCCATGCAGCGCCTGGGCGTCGACCGCTCGCGCCTGGAGACCGTCATCTGGGGCGACCCGGACGGGATATCCCTGCATAATGCCCTCATTCACAGCGGCATGCCCGCTCTTTCCCCCGGGATCCTGGTTGGCGGCGGTCCTCTGGCGGGGCAGCAGGCCATCCATTTTGCCGCCCAGGCGATCCTCGCCGGCGACCTTGATCTGGCCCTGGCCGGGGCAGTGACCGCTTTCCCAGTCACCCAGAATGGCCTATGCTTCGATCCAATTCTCCGCCCTCTGGCCGAGCGTTGGGCTCTGGATTGGAGCCTCGACCGCGATGAACTGGATGCGCTGGCCAGCCGTCCAAACGATCGCCTGGCTTCCACTGCGGAAACGAAACCGACGGCCTCGCTGGTCCAGGTTGGAGAGCTGCTCGACCGCGATCAGCCTCAGCAGGCTTTGTCCATCGAAACCCTTCGCACTCTGGCGCCGCAAAGCCCGTTGACCGAAGCCCATTTTCCCGCCTGCGGTTGCGCGGCGGCCGCCGTTAGTCTGGCCTCGATCAGGGCGGTCGAGCAGGATGCCCTCGCCCCGCGGGCCTGCCTGGATGCGCGCAGCCTGGTCTCCCTCGGGCGGGACCAGGCCTGGGCCGGGATCCTCCCTGCCACGCAGCATGCCCTGCACCGCGCCAGACTCGAGTTGAGCGACATCGATCTCTTTCAGGTTTCGGCTGACTTTTTGGGTGTCGAGGCGGTCTGGGCCCGGGAGTTTCACGTTCCGCTGGAAAAACGTCTGCCAATGCGCGTCTATCTCGGCCAGGCCAGCGGGGCGGTCGCTCTGGTGGAGCTGCTCGACCAGCTCGAAGCGCAGGGGTTGCACAGCGCGATGCTCGCCGCCGCCTCTCACAATGGTCTGGGCTGCGCGACGATCCTTGAAAGGAAATAGGCGGTCGTTTTTTTGATAATCCCGGTCTTCAAAAAGCACGCCCCGAAAAAACTCTTTTCGGGGCGTGCTGATCCTTTATCCGTGCCTGCCGTTCGAGCGCGCCGCGCCCACCGGCTGGAGCGCCGGGGTCGGGCTGCCAACCACTTCCCGGATCGGCGCGCTGAGCGTCGCGACCGCTTCGCCGGACTCTTCCAGGAGCACAAACTGGTTGACCACTTCCCGCAGCGATTGGGCCATCGCCGCCAGGGATTGCGCCGAAGCGCCGATTTCCTCCACCTGGGCGCTCATCTCCTCTGTGCTCGCGCTGACTTCTTCCACCGCGGCGCTGCTCTCCTCGCTTACGCTGGCGATGTTGTCGATCGCCTGGGTGACCTCGCCTGAATTGGCCGACATCTCTTCCGTGGCGGCCGTGTTCTCTTCAACCACCGCACTGACGCTGTCCATCGCGCCGACCAGTTCCTCCGCGGCCTGGATGGCTTTGTTCGCGATGGCGATGGAACCACTCGAACCCTGATAGACCTGCTCGGCGGTCGCCTGGATCTTGTTCAGCGCCGCGCCGGCCTGGTTAGCCGCAGCGACCCCATTTTCCACTTCCTGGGCGCCGGCTTTCATCGCCGCGACTGCCTCTTCCACCGTCTTCTGGATCCCGACAATCAGCGCCGAGATCTCCTTGGTGGCAGCCGATGAACGTTCGGCCAGCTTGCGGACTTCATCAGCCACCACGGCAAACCCTTTGCCGTGCTCTCCGGCCCGCGCCGCTTCGATCGCGGCGTTTAACGCCAGCAGGTTCGTCTGGCCGGCAATGTCGTCGATCGTTTCCACGATCAGCCCGATCTGCCCGGAGCGCTGGCCCATCTCCTCGACTTTTTGGGCCGACAGGCCTACTTTTGTTTTGATCCCCTGCATGGCCAGGATCGTGTTTTCTACGATCTTTACGCCTTCTTTGGATGCCTGGGCGGCCGCATTGCCGCCTTCTGCTCCATCCTGCGCCGCCTGGGCCATGTGATGGACGGCCTGGCTGAGTTGGTTGGTCAGTTGGCTGGCATTCCCGACCGCGCTGGCCTGTTCCTGAGCCCCTCTGGCAACTCCATCGATCGCCCGGCTCATTTGTTCCACGGCTGCCGCTGTGCGCGTGGATGCATCGGTCTGCTGGGCGGCTCCCCGGGCGACCTGCTGGATCGTGGCGGCGATCTGGTTGGTGGCGCTGCCGGCTTCCGCCGCCGAGGTCGCCATTTGGGTAGATGCAGCACTCAGGGATCTGGCGTTTTCCGCGATCTGGCCAACTGTCTCGCGCAGCCGGGCCAGCATTTTGGCGAAAGACAGGCCCAACTCGTCCTCGTTCGACTGCGGCTTGACCGTCACCGACAGGTCTCCTGCGGCGATCTTCCTGGCGGCCTCGGCCATTTCGGTCTGGTACGCGATGATCCGCCGGAAGGAATTGGCCAGCACGCCCACTTCGTCCTTCCGTTCAAACTCGATCTGCTGGCGGATCTTGCCTTCCCCCAGCAGGTCCGCGCTGTGCGCCATCTGGCGGATCGGTTGGACGATCGAGCGGGTGATCAGAATGGCAAGCAGGCTGACTATCAGAATGACGACGAGGCCGAACGCGATCGAGGTCGTCACCAGGCGGTTGACCGCAGCCAGCGCCTCGGATTGTTCCTGTTCGACGACCAGCCCCAGTCGCAGAGCCGGGATCCAGCGGTAGGCGCCGATCACCGGCTTACCGCGGAAATCCCGATATTCGGCGACCCCATCCTTTCCGGCCTGGATTTGCTGGCTGGCGTAGGTGTCGATGCTGCATTGCAGAACCACGCTGTCTTTTCCGCAAGCCGCCTTCAATTCCGCGTCGTACTTGAGCGGCGTTACAATCAGGCCGGCCTGGTTGATTAAATACGCCTGGCCTGTCTTTCCCAGCTCAAGCTGTCCCAGCAGGTCTTCGCCGATTAGCTTGACCGGGACCGTTCCGCCGAGGACTCCCACTACTTTTTCTTTCGATTTCACTGGCGTCGCAAACACCAGAATGACGTTCCCCGTTCCCTTCGAGATGACCGGATCGGACACGGTTTCCTTCCCGATGATGGCGTCCTTGAAATACTGGCGCTCGGCCACATTGGCCTCTTTGTGGTCAGTGTTGATACTTGTTGATCCCTCTGCATTGATAAGGAGCAACGATTCGTTGATCCCCCAGGTGGTTTTATACTGCTCCAGGAGTTTTTGAGCGTTTTCTTGATCGAGGGTCTGGATCTGTTCCAACCCTGACAGTGTTTTAACGTCTTGGGCGCGCTCCGAGGCCCAGTCGGTGATGTAGTTATTGGCATCTGTGGCGACGTTGGAGAGCTTACCCTGAATTAGGAGGACAATTTCCTGTCTGGCCTGATAAGCGCTCATAGCCTGGAGAATCATTAGCGGGATCAAGGTGATTGCGATAATGACCAAGAGCAGTTTCGCCTGCAGCGAGTGCCGGAAGGGGATTTTGAAATCTGAGGTGCTGTGCGTTTGGGAGATGTTCATCAAATCTTCTTAACTTCCTTTCTCATAGATAAATGAATCGAATCAAATCTCGAGGGTGGCATCGATATCGCGCTACCATCATAGTGATACCACCTGGTCTGTTCCATAAAATGAGTCCATATTCCATGTAAAGATAGTATTAACACATGTTGACAACCCTAGTCTGATTAGTAACTGAAGACTGACAACTGCCCCATTCTCGACTACAATTATGCTTAAATGTCCCACATTCTCTACCTGGCCCTTGGCTCGAACCTGGGGGATCGTGAAGCTCACCTGCGCGCCGCCCGCGAGGCCCTACCTTCTGCGGTTCAGCTCCTCGCGGCTTCCCCGGTCTACGAAACGGAACCCTGGGACTACGCCGACCAGCAGGATTTCCTCAACCAGGTCGTCCAGGCACGCACCGACCTGGCCCCCCGAGACCTGCTTCGCTACCTCAAGGATCTCGAGCTTCGCCTGGGGCGCACCCCCACCTTCCGCAACGGCCCGCGGGTGATCGACCTGGACCTGCTCTTCTACGATGACCTGGTTCTCTCCGAGCCCGGCCTGAGCCTACCCCATCCTGGGATCCCCGACCGCGCTTTTGTCCTCGTCCCCCTCGCCGACCTGGCTCCCGACCTGCGCCATCCTGTCCGCGGCCAGACTGTACGCCAGATGCTTGCCCGCGTCGACCGCTCCGGCGTCCACCCATATCACTCCCTCCTCCCCTGGGGCACCCGCACCTTCGTGATGGGCGTCCTCAACGTCACCCCCGACAGCTTCTCGGGCGATGGCCTGCTGCGCGAGCGCGCGGGGGACTGGCGCGGAGCCCTTCTCGAGCAGGCGTCCAGTTTTGTCACCGCCGGAGCGGATATCCTCGATGTGGGCGGGGAGAGCACCCGCCCCGGTTCCACCCCCCTCTCCGCTAAAGACGAGCTTGCCCGGGTTATCCCGGCGATCGAGGCCATCTCCATGGCCCACCTGGGCGTGTTGATCTCAGTCGACACCTATAAGGCCAGCGTGGCCGCGGCTGCTCTCCAGGCGGGTGCAAGCTGGATTAATGACGTCTGGGGGCTGCGCGCCGATCCGGATATGGCCCCTCTGGCTGCCCGCAGCGCCGCCCCGCTGGTGGTGATGCACAACCGCAGCAAACCCGCCAACGCCGAGATCCAGGCTCGCCTCGGCGGGCGCTACGTGGGCATGCAATACGCCGATCTCATCGCCGACGTACGCCGCGAGCTGATGGAGAGCGTCGACCTGGCCCGCGCCGCGGGAGTGTCTGATGACCGCATCATCCTCGACCCGGGGATCGGCTTTGGCAAAACGGTCGAGCAGAACCTCGAGCTGATCCGCCGCCTGAATGAGGTCCGCGCTCTGGGGTTCCCCATCCTCTTGGGTCCTTCGCGCAAGGGATTTATCGGCTATACCCTCGCCCTTCCTCCTGAGGAACGCCTCGAAGGCACTGCCGCCGCGGTGGCCCTGGGCATCGAGCACGGCGCAGACGTTATCCGCGCCCACGACGTCCAGGCCATGGTTCGCGTGGCGCGCATGACCGACGCCCTCCTCGGCCGGCCGCGTCCCCAACCGGCTCCCGAGCAGAGCGAGCACAGGTAGCGCCATGCCTCGCGCGCACGAGATCTATTCCCTCCTCGAACGCCGCCGCGAGCGCACACAGCGCCGCAGCCGCTCCTTTCATGAGCGTTTTCGCCGCCTGGCCCTCGGCTTTGCCGCCCTCCTCGCCTTGCTCTTCGCCGGCGGCTCGCTCTACGTGGGGTTGGCTTATGCGGATCTGACCCACGACCTGCCGTCGTTGGCCGCTCTGCCGGCCTATTTCAACCTCCAGACCGGCGCTTTTCTCCAGCCCACTCGCCTCTACGACCGCACCGGCCAGCATCTCCTTCGCACTCTCTCTGAGCCCGGGATCAACCGCCGCTATCTCCCCCTCGATCCCAAACAGGCCGAACACCTTTCCCCAGACCTGGCCCGCCTGGCTGTTTCGATCCTCGATCCGGGCTTCCGGACGCATCCCGGCTTTACCGCCTCCGGCTTGCTGGACGCCTCTCACCAGCCCGCAACCCTGGCCGAGCGCCTGGCCTCCGATCTCCTGCTCGGCCAGGAAAAGGAAGGTTTGCGGCGCGCCCTGCGCGAGCGCCTCCTCGCCGCCCAACTGACCAACCATTACGGCCGCGATCAGATCCTCGAGTGGTATCTCAACAGCGCGTATTTTGGCCGCCTGGCTTACGGCGCAGACGCTGCAGCCCAGACCTATCTCGGCAAGCCCGCCTCCCGCCTGGACCTGGCCGAGTCGGCTCTCCTCGTCGCCCTGATCCAGACGCCCGCGCTCAACCCCCTCGACGCCCCCGACGCCGCCCGCGAGCGTGAAATTGCCACCCTCGACCTGGCCCTCGGCCACGGCACGATCACCGCCGTGGAGTATCAGGTTGCCCGCGAGGAAAAACTGGTCTTCCGCGCTTCCCTGGAAGGTACGCCGGCGACTTCGCTGGCAAAGTCTGCCCAAACCGAGTTCGCCCGCGCCTTCACAGACCAGGCGCTTGCCCAACTGGCGCCAGGACTCGGGACGCAGCGCATCGAGCGCGGCGGCCTCGAGATCTGGACCACCCTCGATGAGGACCTTCAACGCCAGTTGGCCTGCGCCGCCGGTATCCAGGTCAGGCGCCTGGCCGGCAGGGAAGCCCCTGCGCCGCAAGATTGCCCTGCCGCTCGCCTCCTTCCCACCCTCCCCTCCGGCCTGGAACCTCTCCCTGAGGCGCTCTCCGCTTCCGCAGTAATCCTCGATCCCGCCAGCGGACAGGTCCTTGCCCTGGTCGGCGAGACCAACGCGCGCGGTGAATCCCATGCTCTCCTCCGCCATGCCGGCGGGACAGTCCTCAGCCCCCTCATCTACCTGGCAGGTTTTACCCGCGGAATGAGCCCGGCGACCCTCGTCTGGGATATCCCTCCTATGGCCAATCCGGTGAGCGAAGCCGGGGGGGCCGGCGCCGCCCTACAAAATCTCGACGGCAGCTATCACGGTCCGCTTCGCCTGCGCAGCGCCCTCGCCAACGATTATTGGGCGCCGGCTGAAGAGTTGCTCCGCCAGATTGGCTCTCAGAACGTCTGGAGCCTGGTTGGATCTTTTGGCGTTCCCCTCCCTTCTGCTCAGGTTCGTTCTTCCCCGGACGATTTCACCGCAGTCCCGCTCGGGTTGGTGGAAACGGCCCAGGCCTACGCCGTCTTTGCCAACCAGGGAGTTCTCGCTGGCCGGGATCTGTCCCCCGGTCCATTGAGCGCGGCGTTTGTCCTCCGCGTCAGCGAGCGCGGCAGTGGGCGCACTCTCCTGGATTGGTCGCAACCCCAATCCCAGGCCGTCTTGAGCCCACCCCTCGCCCACCTGGTCAACGCCGTCCTCAGCGATGAATCCGCACGCTGGCCGACCCTGGGCTATCCCAATGCGCTCGAGATTGGCCGCCCGGTGGGGGCCCATCTCGGCCGCAGTCCGGATGGCGCGGATGCCTGGGCCGTGGGCTACACTCCCCAGCGCGTAACCGTCGTCTGGATGGGCGCCCCCTCTGCCGGGCCGCAGACCAGGCCCCTCGACCCGCGCCTGGCCGCCGGCCTCTGGCACGCGGCCAGCCAATACGCTCTCCGCGATTTGCCCGTCGCCAGTTGGACGGCCCCGCCTGGCATTTCGACCCTCGAGGTCTGCGATCCTTCCGGGATGCTTCCCACTGCCAACTGCCCGGCCATGGTCAGCGAGGTCTTTTTGACCGGCAACGAGCCGACTGACGCCGACACGCTTTACCGCACGTTCCAGGTCAACCGCGAGACCGGTCGCCTCGCCACTGTCTTTACCCCGCCCGAGCTGGTCGAGAACCGGGTCTACCTGGTCGTTCCCCCCGAAGCGGAGGCCTGGGCGCGGGCCGCTGGCCAGCCCCTGCCACCCCAGGATTACGACACCATCCAGGCCCCGCCGGTCGATCCCGACGTCCACGTCGTTGCGCCGGAGATGTTCGGCGTGGTCCGCGGCGAGGTCGAGATCCGCGGCACGGCCGGCGGCGCCGGCTTCTCCTTCTACCGCGTCCAGGTCGGCGAAGGGCTCAATCCCCAGCGCTGGCTCCAGGTCGGTCAGGATTCCAGCCAGGCCGTCCAGAATGGCCTCCTGGCTGCCTGGGATACCCGCGGCCTCAGCGGGCTATATGCTGTCCGCCTCCTGGTGGTGCGCCAGGACCAGAAGGTAGAGACCGCTACCCTCCAGGTGACCGTGGACAACCAGGCTCCCGAGGTCAGAATCACCTATCCCACCTCCGGAGACCATTTTTCCACCAATCAGCGCCAGATCACATTTCAGGCCCGCGCGAGCGATGCCATCGCCCTGGCCCGCGTCGACTGGTTCCTCGATGGCAGGCTCCTTGCCAGCCAGGCCGAAGAGCCGTTTACCTATCCCTGGCGAGCCAGCCCCTCTTCTTCCGGCAGGCATACCCTCCAGGCCAAAGCCATCGACCGCGCCGGCAACGCGACTACCTCTGCCCTCATTGAATTCACCCTGAATCGTTAGCAACAGAGGCATCATGTCCCAACACAACCGATACCATTGCTTTTTCCTGATCCTCCTCGCAGCCGTCCTTTTCATCCCCCCCGCGCCGGCCTTCGCCGGGGACGAGCCGCCCATCCCCCCTTTCGCCGCCGGCCCGATGGGCGCCCCCGAGGGTACCCGGGTACAGTTGATCTCCGAGGCGTTCACCCTCGAGGTTCCCCGGTACAGTGCTCAAAAATACGGTGAGGCCAGGGTCAGCGCCGCCTTTCACTTCTTCAACCACGGCACGCAGGCAGAGAAGATCAATCTGCGCTTTCCCGTGGGCCCGGTTGTCTACGACGGCTCGACCTGCTTCTCTTCCACCTACCCTACCATCAGTAATCTGACCGTCTGGGTGAATAATTTCATCGTTCCCAGCAGGGCTGTCAACGCCGATGTAGCCGGACCCACCGGCCAGGTGAGCATTCCCTGCTGGATGGAGTACCCGCTCTCCTTCCCCGCCGGCCGCGACGTCATCGTTACCAGCAGCTATTCCGTCCTCGGCTATAGCCCCGACCCCTCCTCCGGTACGGTGGAATACAATCTCATCCTCTCGAATGAGGCCGGCTGGTATGGCGAGGTGGAATCTGCCGAAGTTTATTTTCGACTCCCCTACCCGGTGACCCGGCAGAATCTGCTCTCCTGCCAGGTAGGCGACAGTCCCTGCCAGCAGAACGAGGAGGAGCTGCGCTGGCGCCAGGAACGCTTCGAGCCGCAGGTCAACTTCAGCATAGACCTGACCAACCCGGCTATCTGGTGGGCCATCCTCAACGGGAAAGATCGCGCGGCTGCCTACCCCAGAGACAGCCGCGTCTGGGGCTTGCTGGGCCAGGCCTACAAGCAGGCCGCCTGGACCCGGCGCGGCTTCCGCACCGATCCGGGCGGCAAGGAAATGATCGACCTGTCGGTGCAGGCTTACAGGCAGGCGATCTCCCTCCAGGCGCGTGATGCTGACCAGCGCTTCGGCCTGGCAGAGCTGCTCTGCTGGCAGTCCGAATCGACTCTTGCTGCTGGCGATACGCCTCCGAATTGGTCCGCCTGCCTTCAGGAGCTGAAGGGTGTCATCGATCTGAACCCCCGTCACTCCCAGGCGCTTGCCCTGCTGGCTCATCTGAATGAAATCTCCCCCGGCCTGGTCGGCCTCTCCACCCCTCCGCCCGTCTTCCTCGCCCTCACCATAACACCCACCCCGACCCTCACCACGACGCCGTCAGTCACCCCTTCTGGCACCGCCCTCCTGCAACCCTCGCCCAGTCCCTCTGCAATCCTCGCCCCCAGCCCGACCGCCTCGCCCACCGCCAGCGCGGTTCCCCCGCTCGCGGAGAGTCCCTCCCCGGTTACCCCGACCGCGCCCGCACCTCCCGCGCCGCTTGGCGCCAACCTGCCACCCGGTCTATTCACCATCCTTGGATTGCTCCTCATCCTGGGCGCCTATGCCGTTTCTCGGATGAGGATAAAAAAATAAGGGGATTCGCTCCCCTTTGTGAGACTGTCCACCTCGCTGCGGGTCAGCCTTTATGAGTTGCCCGCGGGCGCGGCAGTCGGGACCGGTTTCAGCTCGCCTCTATGCGCATCGCGGAACTCGCGGATCGCGATGCGTAAGTCCGTAACTGCCTGAAGCATCGTCAGGTGTGCGTCCTGCAGGTTCTTGCGCGCATCCAGGATGGTTTTTTGTGCCGCGTCCGCGTCGGTCACCTTCCCGTTCGCATCGAAGCCGTTGTGTGCCGAGAGAATCCCCGCCGCGGCATCATGACTGGCCTGCGCCTTGGGCCGCCGGCTGTTGAAGGTATCCAGCGCCGCCCGGATCTCGCTCACATCCCAGCCTTTTGCTTTCGCCTTGTCGATCAGCTCCTGGCCCTTGGTCGCCAGTTGGCCCATCCGCATCAGGTTGTAGGCCTGCACATTCAGCCAGTTATTCTCGCGCATCAACGCGTTCTCCAGGCGCTGGTTGCGGTTGGCCGCCCGGTCCGCCGCCGAGGGAGCGTTTGGCTCCGGCGTCGGAGATTGCGCGTTAACCGGCGCCGGGACGAACGCCATCGCCGAGAAGGCGATCAGCAGCAACAACGCGCCTGCCGCCAGGGGTTTGATCCATTGGGAAGTAAAGTATGTTTTCATTTTGTGGTTTCTCCTTCGTTGTAAGTTGATCTCATTTTAGCTTCCAGTTGTTACACGCGTTTAATGCCCATGTAATCTTTTTGTAAAAAAAGTCGCCATCCTCCCCCACATTCTGCTCTTTTGAATTGGGGAGGGGACCGCGGAGGGGTTGCTTTGCGGCGGTTCTCGTTTCTCGCTCGTCCCCACCTAACAAATCTGTCGAATCGTTCTATCCTCGCGGGTGGTACAATCGCGGGGATTGTTAAACTCGATCCAGGTACGTTGTCTCGTGTCTGTTCTCAGCCCACAACAGAGGTCATGAACATGGGATTTGCCGACTTGCACATTCACACGGTCTACAGCCGCGATGGGACCTCTACTGTCCCGGCCGTCTTGAAACACGTGGCTGATCGCACCGATTTAGACGTCATTGCCATCACCGACCACGACGAGATCAGAGGCGCGCTCCTCGCCGAACAGCTCGCCCCCGATTATGGCATCCAGGTCATCCCCGGCTCGGAGATCTCTACGGCCGATGGCCATCTCCTGGCCCTCGACATCCGCCAGCGCGTCCCCGCCGGCCTCTCCATGCTGGAGACGCTCCAACGCGTGCGCGATCTGGGCGGGTTCTGCATCGCCGCGCATCCTGCCGCGAAAGGAGCTCGCAGCCTGCGCCCTGCCGTCATCCGCCGCGCCCTCGCCGACCCAGAGGCCGCCCAAACCTTACGCGGCATCGAGACTTTCAACGCCGGCCTGATCTTCCAGCACAGCAACGCCGTCGCCGAAACCCTGGCGAAATCGGCCGGGACGGCCTGCCTGGGCAACTCCGATGCCCACCTGCTCTGGATGATCGGCCTCAGCGCAACTGAGTTCAACGGCCATACCGCCTCCGAGTTGCGCCGCGCGATCGCCGAGCGAGCCACCCGCCCGCACAAGTTCTGGCGGATCAACTCGGCCCTTCTGATGAGCGTTTGGTTTGTGCGCTTCCTCATGCGCAAGGCCGGCTGGGCTTCGGTCAATGCCGGCCCCGAGTTCCCCATCCGCCTCGGTCGCTACCGCCCGGCGAGAGATGTTATTTAAATTCCTTGTTTTCTAAGAATTGACCATGCACTGCGTCACGCGCCCTCTGCGGCCATCGCATCCAGGTATTTCTTGTCCTCAACCCGCAGCAGCACCGGGTTGAAGAGCTGGGCGATACAGAGTGCTCAGCAGGACGGTGAGCTGCGCGATCACTCTCCGTACGGCAAACACCCACCCCTGCAGCTCGTGCGGGGTCTGCGCCAGCCCGCTGAAGAAATCCATCGCCATCATCGTTCGCTTGCAGTCGTGGCGGTCGGCCCACGCTCCCGCGAACGGCGCGACAGCCACGTTGGGAATGCCAAAGGTCAGCCCGTTCGCCGAGAGCGCCCGGGCCAGGCTCTTTTTCTGCCCCCTAAGGGGGTATTGCACCTGGATGAGCCAGGTTATGATCGCGAAAAACGTCAGCGCTGTGCCGAACACCGAGATCGATTGCGTGATCCACACGATCAAAAACGTGCGAAACCCGTACTCCGGCGCCTCGCAGGAGTGAGAGGTTGAATTGTCTACAGCCATAGGCCTGATTGTATTCGGAAATAGTATCGGAATTCTCAGGTTCGCGTGCTGTCAGTCGGCAAGTCTCTCAGGCACCTGGTTGCTCAGGAAAGCAGAAAAACAATCCTTCAGCCTGGGCTTAGCAACCAGGCAACTCAGAATATGAATACCTTCTTCCTTTTTCCCTTTTTGCTGTACAATTAAATAGTTCACAGATCTGAGACCGCTCACTCACTGTCGCCGTTCTCCCCTGGGGCTGGCGGCAGTTTATTTAACAGCAATTCTCGTTTTGTTAGCCTGTCGTTTGAAGATTGGAGAAAAGAATGCCATTTCAAGTGGGTGAGAGCGTGGTCCATCCGTCACATGGCGTTGGGCAAATTATCGGCATCAAGAGCCAGCAGTTCTTTGACCGTGAGCGTGAGGATTATTATGAAATCTCGCTACCCAACGGCACGGTCTGGGTATCGGTCGCTGACCAGGACCGCATCGGTCTGCGCCAGGTGGCCGACCGGGCGGAGTTGGACGCGTGCCGCCTCATTCTCCTCAGCCAGCCCGCAGAGATGAACAAAGATTTTCGCAAGCGGCGAGTCGAGGTACTCGAACGGCTGCGAGAAGGCACCCTGCGTTCGATCTGTATGGTTGTTCGCGACCTGACCGCCATCAGTTGGCAAAAACCACTCAGCGAGGCGGATGCGGCGACCCTTCACAAAATCTATGACAACCTCTGTCGCGAGTGGGCTGCTTCCACAGGCCTTTCTCTGGATGAAACGACGCAGTTGCTTGATTCCTTGCTCAATGAGCTACGTTCCACCTATGCCCAGGGCCGGGTGCACGCGTTGGACTGATCCACATCAGGCTTTCCCTACCGGTTGCTGCTGGGAGGGAATTGCGTAAATTCTTACTTGCCGGTACAATCAGAGGGATTCCAGATATTTTCACCCCTTTCGTCGGTGAAGGTGGGAAATTGATCAATGTCTGACCTGACGGGGAGGCAGCATGCAGTTCAACGGGGAAAGAACTGACGAAATTTATGCGAGTACATTGGATACCATCCGGCCGGTCCTCTTGAAGCTTGAAAAAGAGCAGGGGATCCATGTCTACCCGGTCACTCGCTCTTTGAGTAATCCTACCTTCAAAGTGTATGACATTTACGCGGCTCATCACCTGATCGGTTCGATTGAGCTGCGCGAAATGCGCCAGAACCGCGTGCTGATTTCTTTCTGCCCCAAGCGGTTTGACGCTCGCCAGGTTGAGTTGGGCACGGTGCCGCAGGAAATTCTCAACACCTTTGAACAGTTTGCCTCCACCTTCCGCGGCCGTCTCCGCGATCTGGGGTTCGAAAGCCTCCCACTTACGTCCCAGGAAAAACGTGTCTGATTCTGGCTATTCCTCCTCTCCCGACCTCTCCTTCACTCCCGAGCAGGTTGCTCTGTTTCAGGCTGGTTTGCAGGAGGTAGAAGCCAAGCGGGTTGAATTTTTATACCCCGACCCGTTCAAACTGGTGATGGCCATCCCTGAGTTCCATACCCATGGCTACATTGATTTGAGCCAGTGGCGCTGGCCAACACGCCCCGCGGCGGATACTCAGATGTATCGCGAGCGCCCCACGGTCCCCCTGCCGCGCCTGGGCGCCCAGGGAACCCCGGATCCGGACAGCCCGGGCGCGCCTTCCGGTGAATGGCTCGTCGGTCTGGCCAGCGCCTTTCGTCAGGCCGTGGGCAGCCTGGATCCTGAAGCACAAAACCATCTCCTGGTGGCAATTCCGGACCTATGCAAGGACCCGGTGACCCAGCGCGGCGACGTTGTCCGCCACCTGCCTGGCGAGCTTGGCCGCTTCTGGTGCTACCTGGCTGGCAGGACCCGCCTGGTATATTTTCCCGACCGCCCGTACCGGCGGGTGATCCTTCTGATTCTCGACCCTGGACGGGGATAAACCTGCTGGATGGCTTCGTGGAGTTACGTTGACATTTTCCGCGTCGAGCGACGCCAGATCCGTGAGCGTTGGGGCATGGTCGATCGCTATAGCCTGCTCCGCCAGTTGGGCGCGGTAACCGCGTGGCTATCCCTCGGACGTTATAATAGAGGCAGCTAAAATTCCGCGCGAAAGCAGGTCGCCCAGTTCACGATGATCGGTTCAAAACCTCCTACCCAGCCGTATAAATTCATCCTTCCCATTTCTGCCGTGATGGTTCTTTTTTGCCTGTATGGCGCCGGGAGTGATTTCCTCTGGCTGGAAAATAACGCCCAAAATATAAACCTGGTCTACGCTGTCCTGCTCGCGGCGATCATCTTTTTAGGGGTTTCCGGCTGGATCCTGACCCATTCTTCCCCGTCCTCCTCCGCAGCGGCGCGTGTCTTCGACCGCTTATCCTGGGTGCTGACTTTTGCCGCATTGTTCGCCCAGTTCACCTTCCCCGTGGGCAGTGAATACTACCGCCTGGTCAGCATGGTGGTCTTTTTGATGATTGCCGGGCGCGGCCTGGTCATCTTCGCCAACTACTGGCGGCGCTACCAGGAGGATCGCCAGGGGCAATGAGGTTCGGCTTCGTCCTTCCTTTCGGCGATGCCCGTACCGCGGCGGAACTTGCCCGCGAGGCGGAACTGGCTGGCTGGGATGGCTTTTTTGTATGGGAGCCGGTCTGGGGTGTCGATCCCTGGGTCAGCTTGACCGCCGCAGCCATGCGCACCGAGCGTATCCGCCTGGGGACGCTACTGACCCCCCTTCCCATCCGTAAGCCCTGGAAACTGGCCGCTGAGACTGCCACCCTCGATAACCTCTCCGGCGGGCGGGTGATCCTTTCCGTGGGTCTGGGCGCGGTCGATACCGGCTTCGATCGCTTTGGTGAGCCGACTGATCGTAAACTCCGCGCCGAGCTGCTCGACGAGGGCCTCGAGATCCTCACTGGTCTGTGGGCCGGGCAGCCATTTAACTATACCGGCATGCACTATCGTCTCCGTGAGACCAATTTTTACCCTCCGCCTCCGCCTGTCCAGCAGCCGCGTATTCCCATCTGGGTGGTGGGCGCCTGGCCGCGTGAAAAATCGATGCGCCGCGTGCTTCGCTTCGACGGCCTGCTGCCCAACAAAATGAGCCCCACCGGAGAAGCCGGCGGGGTCACTCCCCAGGACCTGTCCGAGATGAAAGCCTACATTGACGCCAACCGCACCTTAAAAACGCCCTTTGATATCGTTATGGACGGCAAGACCCCCGGCGACGATCCCCATAAAGCGGCCGACATCGTCCGCGATTGGGCCGAAGCCGGCGCGACCTGGTGGATCGAATCGATGTGGGGGGAGGAGCAGCCCGAAAAGCTCATCACCCGCCTCCGCCAGGGCCCGCCTCGCTTCTAATGTGGGTTGGCCGTCTCGGCCGACCTGGTTTCCTCGTTCCGTCGCTCTTAGGTGGAATCTCCTCCCAAACGCTCCGCGTTCCGTACCTCGTCCATGGGGGGCAACCTGCGTGTCGACCCACTCTGCGACCTGCTCACCGTCCCGAGCACACGCGCTCCCCAATTTCCTCTACAGAGACTGCCGCCATGAAACGCCTATTGCTTCTCCTCATCCTCCTCCTCCTCGGCTGCCGGCCGGCGCCGGCGCCCCCTTCTTTCTCCCTCGACCCGACCCCGCGCCTCGCCATTCTCTCCGCCTTCGACGCCGAGCTGGCCCGTCTCCTCTCCCAAGCTACCGACAAACAAACCACCACTCTCAACGGTCGGACCGTTACAACCGCCAGGCTGGCCGGCCAGGACGTTCTGCTGGCACCCAGTGGTGAGAGCATGGTCAACGCCGCCATGACCGCCCAGGCTGTCCTCGACCACTTCACCATCCGCGCTATCCTTTTCTCCGGCATCGCTGGCGGGGTCAACCCGGAACTATCCATCGGCGATGTGGTCATCCCGGCCCATTGGGGCGAATACCAGGAACAGCGCTTTGCCCGCCAGAAAGGTGACGGCTGGGATCCGGGCGGGCCGGCCCCCTTTCGCAACTTCGGCATGATGTTCCCCCAGAAAGTCGGCGTGACCCGCGCCGGGGCCACACTCGACCGGGAGGAAGAGACGTTCTGGTTCGAGGTCGACCCGAAGATGCTGGAATCAGCCCGCAAGGTGGCCGAGACTGTCCAGCTCGACTCCTGCCCAACTCTCGGCGCTTGCCTCAGCCGCGCTCCCAAGGTGGTCGTCGGCGGAAACGGCGTCAGCGGCCCGACCTTTGTCGACAACGCCGAATACCGCCAGTGGGTCTGGACCACTTTCCATGCCGACGCCCTCGACATGGAGACCGCTGCCGTGGCCCACGTCGCCTATACCAACGGCGTTCCCTTCCTCGCCTTCCGTTCCCTCTCCGACCTTGCCGGCGGCGGGCCAGGCGCCAACGAGGTCGTCACCTTCTTCCAGCTCGCCGCCGACAACTCCGCCAGGGTCGTGATGGCTTTTCTTGAGGCCTGGAAATGAGGATTGAAAGCGAAAACCATCACCAAAGGACCCACAGAGAAAAACCTGAACCACTCTTTTATTCTCTTTTTCTCTGTGCCCTTTGTGGTAAATTCTTACATATCGCAGTTGAGAATTGAGAGGATAAAAATGGATTCTACTGCTTACCTCCACCAGCTCTTCTCCGAAGATTGGGAAGCCCGCATGCGGGCCGACCCCCTCGCCGCCACCGCCTACGGCGATCACCGCTACGACGACCGTCTGCCCAGCGCCACCGAGGAAACCTATCAGGGCCTCCAGTCCCTGCAGCTTTCTCTTCAGGATCGCCTGCGAGCCATCGACCCCGCTTCCCTGCCCCCCGCCGAGCGGACCAACCATGCCATCTTCGCCGCTGTCCTCGCCAACGAGACCGGCCGGCGCGCCTTCCGCGATTACCGCATGCCGGTCACCCGCCAAAACAGCTTCTACGCCACCTTCCTCGACCTGTCCCAGATATCCGTTTTTGTTTCCGTTCAGGACTACGAAAATTACGTCGCCCGCCTGCGCGGCTTCCGCCAGTACGCCGCCGAGAACATCGAGCTGATGCGCGCCGGCATCCGGGAGGGGATGACCATGCCCCGCGTCGTCCTGGCTGGCATCGAAAAGACCCTCAAACCGCACCTGGTCACCGATCCGACCGCCAGCATCCTCTACGAGCCGCTCGGGCGCTTCCCAGCCGCCATCGGTCAGGGCGAACGCGAGCGTCTTTCCTCCGCCGCCCAATCCGCTATCCGGGAATCGCTCGTCCCCGGCCTGCGCGACACTCTGGATTTCCTCATGGGTGAATACATCCCCTCCGCCCGCCGGAGCATCAGCGCCGCCGACCTGCCCGATGGCGCCGCCTGCTACCGCACGCTGATCCGCTACCATACCAATCTCGACCTGACTCCCGAGCAGATCCACGCCACCGGAACGTCTGAAGTCGAGCGTATCCGCGGCGAGATGCAAGCCATCATCCATCAGGTTGGTTTTCAGGGTGATTTCCGCGCTTTCGTCCGTTACCTGCGCACCGACCCGCGCTTTTACGTCGATACCCCGCTCGCCCTGCTCAAGGAGGTTGCCCTGGTGCTCAAGCGTATGGACGGCGAGCTTCCCGGGCTGTTCCAGACTCTACCGCGCACCCCGTACGGTATCCGCGAAATCCCTGCCCACATGGCCCCCGGCACCACCACCGCCTATTATTTTCCTCCCACGGGCGATGGGATGCACGCTGGCGTCTACTACGTCAATACCTACGATTTGAAGAGCCGTCCGCTCTATGAGATCGAAGCCCTCTCGCTCCACGAGGCGGTCCCCGGGCA
>DATKLX010000181.1:0-12052 GCA_035542155.1 Anaerolineaceae bacterium | reverse complement strand
TTCGGAAAAGCATGCCTCTTCTCAAAAACCGGCCCCCCAACCGAAGGCTTCGCCCCTACCCCTGATCGGCGCGGCTCCCGATTAGCCGTAGGGGTCGACCGATCGGCCGAAGGGATATCGACCCGCTCTGCGGACCATCGAATTGGGTTTCGATCTGCTGCAAACGTCTCGGTTGCGTTCTTCCCGGCCGACCAAGAACAAGCCAGGAGGCATGTTCTACATCACATTCGTTCCAATTTGTTCCCGCTCGAAACCGAACCGCACCTTGCCAACCCATCCTGTCCATTCCGGCAACCCTTTCACCCTAAGCAACCGATTCACCGGGCAATGGATCAACATCTCCTTCCGAATCGGTTTCGTTTCTATTCGTTCCAACCTGGAAACAAATACTTGCTCTGGACCAACCACAAATTTTCCCCGCTCCACTCGCGGATCGTAGCGCGTATGTGCGGGTGAAACGGTGTAGAATCAGACGATTGGGATTTCGAGGCAGGAGGATGCGGCGATGGCGTATCTGTTCCCCAGCGACGCCTGGGCGAAGGCGTTCATGGAAGACCTCAACCAGAGCGAAGCCTATCTCGAGGCGGCGAAAAACTGGGAGGGCGATTTCTTCTTCTAGATCGACCCGGGCGGCAGCCTGGAGAAGTCCGTGATCCTCTACATGGACCTGTGGCACGGCCGGTGTCGCGAGGCGTTTGTCCTGGCGGACGGGCAGTCGCGCACGCCGGCCTACGTCCTCAGCGCCCCGATTGCCACCTGGAAAAAGGTGGTCACCAGCCAGCTCGACCCCATCCAGGGCATCATTACCGGCCAGCTCAAGCTCAAGGGCAACATGATCATGGTGATGCGCAACGTCCGCGCCGCCAAAGAGCTGGTCGCCGCCTGCGGCCGCATCCCCACCGAGTTTCCTGTTTGATTCCTGACAGCTCCCGTTCCTCGTTTTTTCGATTCTCGGATCTCGTTCTTAGACCCATGTTTGGACGTCTTCTCCGTATCGATCTGACCACCTCGGCGGTCGAGACCGGCCAGGTTCCCGAAGAATATATTCGCGAGTACATCGGCGGCAGCGGCCTGGGCGTGCGCCTGCTCTGGGACGCCCTGCACCCCGATCTCGACCCGCTGGATCCGGCGGCCCCGCTGCTGTGGGTTAACGGGCCCCTGACCGGCACGGGCGGCCCTACCACCGGCCGGTTCACCCTCTGCGGGCGCTCACCCCAGACCAGTCTGTGGGGCGAGGCCAACTTCGGAGGGTTTGTCGGCCCCGAGCTGCGCTTTGCCGGAGTGGATGTGCTCTGGGTCGCCGGCCGCGCCGCGCAGCCGGTTTACCTCTGGATCCACGACGGGGAGGCGGAGATCAGGCCGGCCGGTCATCTCTGGGGCCAGGCGGACGTCTACGAGACCCAGCGCCGGATCCGCGCCGAGCTGGAAGTTCCCCAGGCCAGGGTCGCCTGCATCGGGCTGGCCGCGGAGCGCGGCGTGCCCTTCTCCGGCATCTTTTCTGACCACGGGCGCGCCGCGGCTCGTACAGGCATGGGCGCGCTGATGGCCTCCAAGAACCTCAAGGCCGTGGCCGTGCGCGGCGCGCGCGGCGCGGGCGGCCTGCCCCTTGCCGAGGCGGAGCGTTACCGCTCTTTGCGCCTGGCAGCCAACAAAGCCCTCCTCGATGAGACCCTCACTGCCGTCCTACGCCAGACGGGTACCTCGGGCTCGGCGGAGTATTTCCAGCTCCTCGGGGACATGCCCCAGAGATACTGGACCCAGGCGGCCTTTGCCGGAGCCGAAAAGATCTCCGGCTCGGCGATGGCCGAGTCCATCCTGACCGGCACCAGCGCCTGCCAGGGCTGCGTCATCTCCTGCGGGCGCGTGGTGACCGTCCCCGGCGGGCCGTACGCCACCCGTGGTCCGGCCAAGGGACCCGAATATGAGACCATTTGCAGCTTTGGCTCTCAGCTCCTTATCGACGACCTGCCTGCCATCACTGCTCTGGGTGACCTGTGCGACCGGCTGGGGATGGATACCATCAGCGCGGGCGGCGTCCTCGGGCTGGCGACCCTGCTCTACAAGCGCGGCCTGCTCACGAAAGCGGATACCGGCGGCCTGGAGCTGGCCTGGGGCGACCCGCGGCCTTATTTCACCCTGCTCGACCGGATGGCCCGCCGCGAAGGGATCGGCAATCTGCTTGCTCAAGGCGCACTGGCCCTGGCCAGTGCGTACGGCGTTCCGGAGTTGGCCGCCCAGGTGGGCAACCTGGAGGTTCCATTGCACGACCCGCGCGCGGCGACCGGGATGGCGCTGGTCTACGTAACCTCGCCACGCGGCGCCTGCCACAACCAGGGCGACTACTTTATGGTCGAGATCGGCAGCTCGATCGAAGAGCTGGGCATCCCGATGACCGACCGCTCGGTCGACGCGGGCAAGGCGGTTTTCGTCGCCCGCCACCAGGATTTCCGCACGGTGTGCAACAGCCTGGTCACCTGCATCTTCGCCCAGGTCCCGCCGTCGACCCTGGCGGAGTTACTCAGCGCGGCCAGCGGTCAGGCCTGGAGCGTGGAGGAGATGCTCCGCGCCGGCGAGCGCGCCTGGAACCTCAAGCGGCTGCTCAACCTGCGCCTGGGCTGGACGTCAGACCGGGAGAAGCTCCCCGACCTGCTGCTCAGACCGCTGCCGGTAGGCGGCCAGGCTGGTGTCGTGCCGGATATGGAACTTCTCCTCGGCGAATATTACGCGGCCCGCGGCTGGGAACGGTCAACGGGTGGCCCCACGCTCAAGAAGGCGGCTGAGCTGGGCCTGGAGTGGGTGCACAGGTGAAACCTTTGCTGATCTGAGCTTCTTTGCGGTTTAATATGGATTGCCTATGACCTCTCGCTATTGCATCCTCCTCATTGAAGACGACCCGGCTGTGGCGCGTAGCCTGCAGGCCGGCCTGGAACAGGAAGGCTTTGACCCGGTGTGGAAGAACACCGGCGCCGAGGGCGTCCTCTATGCCCGCGAGCGCCATCCCCACCTCGTCCTCCTCGACGTGCGCCTGCCCGACGGCCTGGGGTTCGATTTTTGCCGCCAGATGCGCCAGCAGGGCCTGCGCCAGCCGGTGATCCTGCTCACCGTCCAGCAGGAGGAGACCGATAAGGTCCTCGGGTTGGAGATGGGCGCCGACGATTACGTCACCAAGCCCTTCTCGCTGCGCGAGCTGGTTTCGCGCATCCGCGCCCAATTGCGCCGGGCGTACGGGGAATACTCCGCGGCCCAGGGCGAGCTCCTGTACGCCGGTGACCTGGTCATCGACCAGACCAGCGGGCAGGTGCGCCGCGGCGAGAGCGCCCTCTCGCTGACCCCCATCGAGTTTCGCCTGCTGGCCTACCTGGCCCGCCACCCCGGGCAGGCGCTCAGCCGCGCCCAGATCCTCGACGCCGTCTGGGGCTATAGCCCTGATCTGGAAGCCGAGCGCACGGTCAACGTCCACGTCCGCCGGCTGCGCGAAAAGGTCGAGCTGGACCCCGGCCGCCCGGCGCTCATCCTCACTGTCCCGGGGATCGGCTACAGGCTGGCGGTGAAGGGCAGCCAATAGATGTCGGGAAATTCCTGAGATGAGTTAGGGACATCTCTGATTGAGAGAGCGATTTGGCCGGGCTATAATAGCTTCAGTGAGAATTTGCCTGTAAATTGGAGATAACTATGGCTGAAAAAAGAGCAACCTGGAAACCGCACACCGGGCACGGCGATCTTAGCACGGAGGACCGTAACGACCTGCCCGACAGTGTCTACGCCTTCCCCAAACAGCGCAAGGAGCCGCTGACCGACGCCCGCCACGTGCAGAACGCCCTGGCCCGTTTCGACCAGGTCGAGGGTGTTAGCGACGCGGACCGCGACCTGGCCTTCGCGAATATCCGGAAGGCCGCCGAATACTACGGCGTCGCGATCGAAGAAAAGAGCTGGCGCGACCTGGGTAAGAAACCGCACACCAAAAATCCCGCCCATTAGAAAAAGAGCTAAATTCGCAGCACAGACCACTGGCACAGGCTGCCCGGGACAGGAGAACAGACCTTAAGGGTTTCCGAAACCCTTAGGGTCTTGGTTTGAGTTGGGCCTGGTTACGGAACTGTAACTCCGAGATGACCGGCTTGTAATCTACGCATCGTAAACTCTGACCATAACGCTTGAATTCTCATGGAGGTCAGGGATGAAACGATGGATGGTTTTTGCCGCGGTGGTTGCCGGGCTGGCGGTGATCGGCAGCGCTGGTTTTTACGGGTACCGCTCTAGCCAGGCCCAGAAGGCCCCGGTCGTGCAGGCCCCGCCGACCGTGGCGGTCAGCAAGGGCGACGTGCAGTTGACCGTCACCGCCCCCGGAAAATCGGTGGACGTCAGCGCGAAAACCCTGGAAAGCCAGGTCAACGGGCAGGTCGAAGAGCTTAACGTTCGCCCCGGGGATGCGGTCCAGGCGGGTCAGGTGCTGGCCCGGATCGGCGACCCGGCCCAATTCGAGACGGCGGTCAACGACGCCCAAATTGACGTGGTCAAAGCCCGGCAGGCACTGGACGGGCTCAACCCGGCGGCGCTGCTCTCTCAGGCCGAGCTGGATCTGATCCAGGCTCAAAAAAACCTGGAGAAAGCCCAAAACAAGCGCGCCAGCGCCGATTATCAGCGCGGCAGCAAGGCGTCGATTGAAGCCGCCCAAGTGGACCTGCTCCTGGCGGAACAGATGCTGGACCAGGCCCAGCGGGACTACGATGGGGTGGCCAATCGCCCCGAAACGGACTACGGCCGGGTGATGGCCCTCAGCCGGCTGGCGGCGGCGCGCCAGCAGCGTGATCGGGCCCAGATCAACCTTAACTATCTTACGGGCAAGCCCAACGCGCAGGACATCGCCCAGGTGGATACGGAGCTGGCGCTGGCCCAGGAAAAGGTGAAGACCGCCCAGGCCAAGGTCGACCAGCTCAAACAGGGCGCCTATCCGGACCTCGTCCTGGCGCAGGCCCAGCTCAAGAACGCCCAAAACGCCCTGGAAAAGGCCAAAGCAAACCAGCAGAACCGCGAGATCAAGGCGCCCTTCAGCGGCGTGGTGATCGAAGTGAAGATCCAGGCCGGCCAAACCATCCAGGCCGGCGCACCGGCGATCACTCTGACCGATCCCAAGGGCCAGGAAGTGGAAGCCACCGTTGTGGAAGAAGACCTGCCCCTTGTTTCGGTGGGCCAACCGGTGGACCTGTTCTTCGACGCCCTGCCGGACCAGACCGTGAAAGGGAAAATCAGCCGCATCGTGCCCAGGCGGATCTCAGGGGACCGGGCATTGTATACCATTGGGATCACCCTGGACCAGGTCCCCGACCACCTCGTCGAAGGGATGACTGTGGACGGCTCAGTGGTGATCTCGGAAAAGAAAGGCGTCCTGCGCCTGCCCCGCTCGGTGATCCACGCCCACGCCGATGGGACTGCCGGGGTGGAGGTCTGGACCGGCGAGCAGATCGAAAAACGGACGATCAAAGTCGGCCAGCGCGGCGACTCTTTCGTCGAAGTCCTCTCCGGCCTGGCCGAAGGGGAGCTGGTGGTGGCCCGATGAGCGCCCAAGCCATGAATGGGCCCGTCATTCTCACCGAGGGACTGGCGCGGACCTATACGCTGGGCAACACCCGGGTCTACGCCCTGCGCGGGGTCAGCCTGCGCATCGAGGCGGGCGAGTTCGTCGCCCTGACCGGCGCCTCGGGGAGCGGGAAATCGACCCTGATGCACCTGCTGGGCTGCCTGGACGTACCCAGCGCGGGTCGCTACTTCCTCGAAGGCCGCGACGTGAGCACCCTTACGGTGCAGCAGCGAGCGATGTTGCGCGGGCGGCGGCTGGGGTTCGTCTTCCAGAACTTCTTCCTCGTCCCCAGCCTGAACGCGGTGGATAATGTCGCCCTGCCGCTGCTCTACCAGCCCGGAACCCGTCCGCACGAGGCCCACGACAGGGCCATGGCCGCGCTCGAACAGGTTGGGCTGGCGGAGCGCGCAGCCCACCGCCCTATGGAGCTCTCCGGAGGCGAGTGCCAGCGGGTGACCATCGCCCGCGCGCTGGTCAACAATCCCGCGGTCCTGCTGGCCGACGAGCCGACCGGCAACCTCGACTCGACCACCGGCGAAGAGCTGATGGCCATGCTGATCCGCCTGTGGCAGGACGGGCTGACCATCCTGGTCGTCACCCACGACCCAATCGTGGCAGCTTACGCCAGGCGAAAACTGGTCATGAAAGATGGCCAGATCATCCACGAGGAGCGCAGCCATGAGCTTCTCCAATAGCCTGTTGACCGCCTTTCGGGGCATGTCCGCGAATAAGCTGCGCGCCGGGCTGACCACGCTGGGGATCGTGATCGGAGTGGCCTCGGTGATCGTCATGCTGGCCCTGGGGAATGGGGCGCGTGCCGCGGTGGATTCCAATTTCCGTTTCCTCGGCGCGGACGAAGTCCAGATCTTCGAGCGCAAGACCTTCGACAACGGCCAGGTTAAATCAGTGGGGAAGATCCTCTCCTACGAAGATGGGCTGCAGATGGCTAGCGAGGTGGAGCAGGTCAAAGGCGTGGAGATGTCGGTGAGCAATTCGGCCAAGCTGCGCCACGGCCGCAACACCCTCGACCTGACTTTCAATGGGGTGACAGCCGAATCCATCGACACCATTGTGGCGAGCGGGCAGGTCCAGCCGGTCAACTGGCCGGAGGGCAAGCCGCTGACGGCGAAGGATTTCATTTCCCGCGGGCGCTTCTTCACCCCCTCGGAGGTCCTCGAAGGGGCGGAGGTGTGCGTGCTGGGGTACGATACGGCGGACGACCTGTTCCAGGGCGAAGATCCAATCGGCCAGACGGTTTGGGTCAACCGTAAGCCCTGCCAGGTGGTGGGTGTGGTGGCCGAGCTTGAAACGACCGATCCCGAACGGCGCTATGACACCAATCCGAACGAAGGCTTTTACCTGCCGATCAGCACTGCCATCCAGAAGCTGTATGACGAAGAACCCTCGGTCAACATCACCGCCCACGTCAAAGACGAGAACAAAATGGATGAGGCCAAGAGCGCGATCGCCTCGTTCCTGCGCCCGCGGCACTCCATCGAAGCCGACAGCGAGGGCAAGTACAAAGATGATTTCGATATGACCACGCGTAAAGACATTTTGGGGCAACAGCAGAAGGCGGCCCAGACTTTCTCGCTGCTCCTGGCGGCGATGGCGGTGGTCTCTCTGGCGGTCGGCGGGATCGGGATCATGAACGTGATGCTGGTCTCGGTCACCGAGCGGACGCGCGAGATCGGTATCCGCCTGGCGGTAGGCGCGCAGCCGCGGGATATCATCATACAGTTTTTACTCGAGGCGGTGTTGATCAGCGCGGCAGGCGGATTGTTTGGGCTGGCGGTGGGCGTGTTGATCATCCCGGTGGCGGCTTCCCTGAACCAGGGAGTCGCTCTGCTGGCTCCCGACAGCCTGCCGCTGGCCCTGGGCGTGGCGCTGCTGACCGGGGTGATTTTCGGGATCTACCCGGCGGCGCGGGCAGCCCGGCTTAACCCGATCGAAGCGCTCCGGTACGAATAACGCAATCCAATTTTTTATCCAAAACAAGGAGTCGAACATGAATTCCAGAACGCGTATCGTGATCATCATCGTCGTGGCCGTCCTGCTCCTGGCAGGGGGCGCCTTTGCTGCCGGGCGGCTGTTGAATCAGGGCCTGGCAGGTCCGCAGGGGCTGATGGGGCTGCTGCGGGGCGGCGGAGGACCGATGCAGGTTAGCGTTAAGTTAAACCTGATTCCGGCCAAAGAGCTGCCGGTCGAGGAGCCAACCATGCGCGGCCTGCTCTCCAAACGGGACACAGATACGCTCTACCTGGGGCAGGGGAAACAAGGAGCCATGATCGCCGTTTCCAAAGGCGGAAGCGGCGAGGCGCCGAGTCTTTCCTCGCCCCAAATCGAAGGTCCGTTAACCGAGGTGGTGGTTACGCACGATACCAAAATCTATAAAGACGTGACCTTCAATGACGCTCCCAAAGAACCTGTGGCCGCCGGGGAACAAACCCTCCAGCAAAAGGTCGAAATTGCGACCCTGGATGAGCTGGGTCAGAACACTGCGGTCACCGTGTGGGGCAAAAAAGTGGGCGACCGGATCGTCGCGGACGTGCTGGTCTACAGCAACCTGGTGGTGTTCCGCAGCGGAAAATAAGGCGCGGCGATGAAATCAAATACTTACCGCTGGGTTTTGGGGGCGGTTCTATTGGTGGTCCTGGCAGGGGCGGCGTTCCTGGCGGCGCGGCTGATCTCGCTCGGGCCGCAGGCCTGGAGCGGAGTCTTCGGGCCGAGCGGCGGAAGGATCCGCATCGAGGTCAACCGTTCCGGCGAGCTGCCCCAGCGCAACCCAACCCTGGATGGGCAGGTGATCCGCGCGGACGGCAATAGCGTGTTCATCCAGGGGATGCGGGATAATTCGGACCGGGTAGATGGGAACAGCCCTACCACAGAAGTGGTGGTCAGCCGGGAAACGCGGGTTTACCGGGATGCGACCCTGGATGACCAGTCGCGCGCGCCGGCTACCAACCAAACACTCGACCAGGTGTTGGAGAAGTCCGCGGTGAATCAAATTCAGAGGGGAATGATGCTGATGGCCTGGGGTGAGCGGCGCGGGGACCGGTTGATGGCCGAGGTCGTGGTGTATATGAATCCGCCGGTTTACAAGAAAATTCCAAACCCGTAGTGAAATTGTGGGAGAGATTGGGCGCAGAACGACTCCCTCCTCAATCCGCCCCCATTTTCGCCTTTTGAAAATGAGGGTGGGAAGAAAAGAGATAAAATGGAAGCAGATTTACCCCTTGGGAAGGGAAAGGACCGGATTATGAACCTGAGATCAATCCGCTGGAGGCTGTCGCTGACGTATGCCGGACTGGCATTACTGACTGCCCTGGCGCTGGGGGGAGTGCTGCTGTTTGTGCTGCGCGGTTACTACGCGGATCAGGAACGGATCTACCTGCGGGGTAATGCCCTGTCGCTGGGTGATGCGGTCGGCCCCATACTGGAGAGCAATCTGCCTAAAGATTCGCTCCAGGGCCAGATCAACCTGTTCGCCATCCTCTCCCAAGTTCGAGTCCGCCTGCTCGATGAGAACGGCAAGCTCCTGGTCGAGTCGCAAAAGCCGGCCGTCGAAAAGGGTGTTTTTATCTCGGCGGTTTCCGGCCCGGATATTCTTTACCGGAAACCGGCCCTCGAAGGGCGTAAGAGCACACCCGCTTCACCGCAATCTCCCGGATCGGTCCTAGCGGAACCGGCAGCCCCAGCCGGACCTCCGGAACGCGCACCCGGCGGGGTAACCGTGCTGGCGCCGTACGAGTGGCCGTTCGTTGGTAGGGTAACTGGCTCAGGCCCGGTCACCGATAAGCTCCAGCTTTTTTACAGCGGAGACCCCGCGCTCGGACCGAAAACGCTGGTGTCGGTGATCCCGATTGCCGGGACGATGTATGGGTTCTCCCTCCAGGGTGATTTCCAGACCGGGGAAAGCCGGTCGGACCAGGTGGTCAGCCAGCCCATCGTTTACAACGGGAGGAAGCTGGGGAGCATCGAGCTTTCTGATGGGCCTTCCTATGGCCGTGAAATTGTGATTGGCGTAGCGCGAGGCTGGCTGTTGGCCAGCCTGGCAGCCGTGCTCCTGGCGGCCGGGGTGGGCTGGCTGATCTCGCGCCGGTTGAGCGCACCGCTCCTGGGATTGGTCGAGGTCACCCGCAAGATGTCGACCGGCGATTTATCGATCCGCGCCGGTGAAGCAGAGGGGTTGAGCCATCAGGATGAATTCGGCCTGCTGGCTCAAACGTTTAACGAGATGGCCGGCCAGGTCGAAAATACGGTAGGGACGCTGCGCAGCTTCGTCTCGGATGCGGCCCACGAGCTGAACACGCCGCTGACTGCCCTGCGCACCAACCTGGAGCTGGCGGGGGTGCGCGGCGACCCGGCCGTGGAGCGCGCCCGGGAGCAGGTGGAGCGCCTGCAGAGCCTGACCGGTGACCTGCTGGATCTCTCGCGGATCGAGAGCGGCTCCAACGGGGAGCGCGAGCCGGTGGACTTGAGGGGGATGGTCGCTGAGATCAGCGAGGTGTACGCCTCTCAAGCCGAGCAAAAGGAGATCGATTTCGAGCTGGACCTGCCGGCAGAAACAGCGCAGGATCTACAAGTCAGCGTCCATTCCGGGCGGCTGCGCCGGGTCGTGGAGAACCTGCTGGAAAACGCGCTGAAGTTTACGCCAGCCGGGGGCCGGGTCAGGCTTTCGCTCGAGCGGATCGGAGACCAGGCGCGGATCACCGTTTCGGACAGCGGGATTGGGATTCCGCCGGAGGACCAGGCGCTCTTGTTCGGGCGCTTCCACCGCGGGCGCAACACGGCAGGCTATCCGGGGTCGGGGCTGGGCCTGGCGATCGTCAAGGCCATCCTGGATCAGTATGGCGGGGGGATATCCCTGATTCCCCAGGAAAAAGGGACCTGCTTTGAAGTAATGATTCCATTGGTGGGATCCGGAAACTAGAGGAGGGGGAAGTCCTGATATCCGTTCTCTGATCTCTACTCACCATGAAGTGACACTTGACACTTTGTCCGACACCTTCATTTTGCTACAATCACGTCAACTTACTCCAAAATTGCGAAGGAAGGCAGCCATGGCGCAGCATCGAATAGAGATCAATCACGATCCGGAACCGATTCGCCTGTTCCAATCGAATTTTATGGAATTCTTCACCCATATCCATCCAGCGGTTGTCGTCCTGATTTGGGCGCCATTCGGGCTGTACATGCTCTACCGGGGAGTCGCCTTGCATCCGGCGGGCGCGTCCTGGGCCTACCTGCCCATCGGGTTTATAATGGGTGTGCTGGTCTGGTCCTTTAGCGAGTACAACCTGCACCGCTTCGTTTTCCACTTTCGGCCGCGAAGCCCGCGCCAGGAGCGGGTCATTTTTCTGTTCCATGGCGTGCACCACGCCCAACCGCAGTGCAAAACCCGCCTGGTGATGCCGCCGATTGTCAGCATCCCCTTGGGCGTAGTTTTCTATGCGTTGTTTACGCTCATCGCCTCTCTTCTTGGCAGCCCGCACTGGGCGCCGCCGCTGATCTCGGGTTTTACCTTTGGCTACCTGACCTATGACCTGACCCACTACGCCACCCACCATTTCCCGATGCGCTGGGGTTTTCTCAAGTTCCTCAAGCGCTATCACATGCTCCACCACTACAGGACTCCTGACCAGCGCTTTGGGGTCAGCTCACCCCTGTGGGACGTCGTCTACGGCACTATGCCCGTCGAAACCAAATAATCCAGCCGAAAGACCGTTCAAATGGACGTTAAGACCTTCACCAATTATCACCTCGTCAAAAGCGAAGATTTGAACCACCACGGCACCCTGTACGCCGGGCGCTGCGCTGAATGGTTCGTCGAATCCGGGTTTATCGCCGCGGCCAGCCTGACCCGGCCAGAGAACATCGTCTGCCTCAAGATCCACGGCATGACCTTTGCCCGGGTGGTCCACCTGGGCGATGTAGCCTGTTTTCTGAGCCGGATAGTTCTCACCGGACGGACGCGGCTGGTGGCTAACGTTCAGATGAGTGTGGGGGATGAGGGGGTGATTAACGGGTTTATTACCTTCATCCATGTGGACCTGGAGGGCAAGCCTCTCCCGCATGGGATCGAGATCGTTCCTACGTTGGCGGAGGATATCGCCTTACAGGAACAGGCAAAATTGTTATAGCGTAAGATCTCCCTTGAATTCCATTTTTCGAGGGAGATCTTTTTACGTCAGTTCGGGATAACTGGCGATCTGAAAAAGATTTTCCAGACACACAGATGTACCAGAAAGTCAAGTAGGTCTAGTTCTTGACCGGTACTCCTACGCAAACAACAATCCCATCCGATATAACGATCCAGATGGCCATGATGCCTTCGATACGATCGGTCAGTTCGTTACAGGGCTGGTTTTCGAATTTGCGCTGAGAAACGCCTGGATGGCTCCGCCGCAGGCCCAAGAAGCACTCCGTGTCAATCAATCTGAGTCAACGGCCATGCTAGCCGGTAGAGTGGCT
>DATKLX010000180.1:0-4359 GCA_035542155.1 Anaerolineaceae bacterium | reverse complement strand
TGGAGATGGTGATGCCGGGGGATGACGTCAACCTGGAAGTGGAGTTGATCGTCCCGGTGGCGTTGGAGCAGGGCTCCAAGTTTGCAATTCGCGAGGGTGGTCTGACGGTTGGCGCCGGCGTGATCACCAAGATTCTGGACTGAGAAGGAGCAGTAGCCCTTCACTGGTGCTGCTTGAAGTGAAATCGTATGGCTTCTAAGAAGAAAGATGTTCGCCCGGTCATTACCCTGGCTTGCACGGAGTGCAAGAACCGCAACTATACGACTCAGAAGAATCGGCGTAACGATCCTGGGCGTATGGAGCTGCAGAAATTCTGCTATCACTGCCGCAAGCACACACTGCACCGGGAAACGAAGTAAGGATGATGGACCGTTCGGGTTCTCCTCCAGGACCCGGGCGATACAGGCCAGTAGCTCAACTGGTAGAGCACCGCTCTCCAAAAGCGGGGGTTGTGGGTTCGATTCCTGCCTGGCCTGCCTGAGAATGGCAACGCCGTCCTGAGAGGCGGCGTTTTAGCCGTAAAAGAAGGAGTAACCATGGCCGAAAAAGTCGAGAAAAGGCGAGAACCAGGTCGTTTAGTTCAGTTTTACCGCGAGACTGTCGGTGAGCTACGCAAAGTGACCTGGCCAACACCGCAAGAAGCCTGGTACCTGACCCGGGTCGTTCTGGTCGTCCTGTTCGTGATGGCCACTCTCCTGGGCGCATTAGACTTTTTATTCTCGAGAATGATCACCATGATCCTCTCCTGAGGATTGGCGGTCACTGAAGAGAAGAGAGGTAAGGAGCGTTGTTCATGAACGCGCAAGATGGACAGGATATGGATCTACCCTACGAATCAGACGAACCGGCTGAGGAACCCAAGCGCCTTACGAAGCGCCCGGCGGAACGTGTGAATGCAGAAGCGGTCTCCCCTGTCTCGTCAGAGGCCTTCTTTGACGAAGGCGAAATCAACCCGGATACCCGTGCCTGGTATGTCATCCACTGCTATTCCGGTTATGAGAATAAGGTTCGCCATAACCTCGAGCAGCGGATCGATACCATGGGGATGAAGGATAAGATCTTCGACGTCGTTATCCCAACCCAGGAAGAAATCGAAGTCAAGGATGGGAAACGCCGCACGGTTGAACGTCATGTTTTCCCGGGTTATGTTCTGGTGAACATGATCCTCACCGAGGAATCCTGGTATGTGGTCCGCAATACCCCCGGCGTGACCGGTTTCGTGGGGATGGGCAACACCCCCACCGCGCTGCGGCCCGAGGAAGTGGCCCAGATCCTCAAGCGGATGGAAGCCGAGGCGCCGCACATCAAGGTTACCTTTAAAATTGGCGAGCGGGTGCGCATCGTGGATGGCCCCTTTAACGACTTCCGCGGCACTGTCGCTGAGATCGATATGGAACGCTCGAAGGTGCGCGTGATGGTCAATTTCTTTGGCCGGGAGACCCCCGTCGAGCTCGACTTTTTACAGGTCGAAAAAGCTTAATCTTAACTGGTTTGACCAGGAGCCCTTTGGCTCCTGAGATGAGTGGGAGGGTGACCCCAAAGAAACACCCGCTAATACCACGAAGGAGAAAATATTGTGGCAAAGAAACTGAAAACAATTGTCCGGTTGCAGATTTCGGCTGGCAAAGCCAATCCTGCGCCGCCCATTGGTCCGGCGCTCGCCGGGCATGGGCTGAATATCATGGCGTTTTGTAAAGAATACAACGCCCGTACGGCCAACCGCGCCGGGGAGATTATCCCGGCCGAAATCAGCATCTATACGGATGGCTCGTTTACCTTCGTTCTGAAATCTCCGCCAGCCTCGGTGCTGCTGCGCAAAGCTGCCGGGATCGAAAAAGGCTCCGACCAGCCCAACCGCAACAAAGTTGGCAAGGTCACGCGCGCTCAGATCCGCGAAATCGCCGAAATCAAGAAGGCCGATATGAACGCGATCGATGAGGAAGGCCGAATGCGCCAGATCGAAGGCACCGCCCGTAACATGGGCCTGACAATCGTTGATTAATCCCGTGGGAGAGCTGCCCAGGGCGGCTCGACAAGACCACAAGGAGAAGATATGCCAAAACACGGTAAGAAATACCTGGCCGCAGCGGCCAAAATCAATTCGGGTCAGGATTATGCCCCCCGCAAGGCGCTCGAGCTGGTTAAAGAAACTTCTGTGACCAAGTTCGACGCTACCGTAGAAGTCCACATGCGCATGGGCCTCGACCCTCGCCAGGCTGACCAGCAGGTCCGCGATGTCGTCGTCCTGCCCAATGGCCTGGGCAAAACTGTCCGCGTCCTCGTCTTCGCCCAGGGCGAAGCTGCCCAGCGCGCGCAGGAAGGCGGAGCGGATTACGTTGCCGATAACGATGAGATGATCAACAAGATCCAGCAGGGCTGGACCGATTTCGACGTGGCCATTGCCACCCCCGATATGATGGGCAAAGTCGGCCGCCTGGGTCGTGTCCTCGGCCCGCGCGGGCTCATGCCGAACCCCAAGGCCGGCACCGTAGTCCCCGGAGAGGATCTGCCGCGCGTCATCAGGGAAGCGAAAGCTGGCCGCGTGGAGTTCCGGCTGGATAAGACCTCCAACATCCATGTCCCGATCGGCAAAGTATCTTTTGATGTCGATAAGCTGTACGGCAATTTCGCTGCCTTTATGGACGCGATCAAGAAAGCCAAGCCCGCCGCGGCGAAAGGAACGTATATCCGCCGCATCACATTGTCCTCAACCATGGGGCCCGGCGTCAAGGTCGACGCCAACATGGCCCAGGGCCTGGAAGCTGCCGAGTAATACGCTTCCAACAACTGAATATTTCCTTCGCCAAAGACAGCCGGGGCTGCCTGATTTTCGGGAGCTTAATATCCAGCCGAGGTGAAGACTGAAGCCAGAAATCTGGCGCTCCATTTCCACGTGGGATTACAGTCTTTGCCCGGCTTCCCGAGCAAAGACTTTTTTGTTTAGAAGTGATTCGTTGCTTCGTAACCTGTCAATCAGGAAGGATCAACTGAGTACTAATCACTAAGTAATTACAACTGAAGGAAGGAGGTGAAAGAACATTGGCCTTTTCAAAGAAACATAAATCGGAGATGCTGGATCAGTACGGAGAATGGCTCAACCGCAGCCAGGCCGTCTTCCTGCTCGAATACAAGAAAATGACGATGAAAGATATCGATGCTCTACGCGCGAAAGCACGCGATTTGAATGCGGAGATGCACGTCGTCAAGAACACGCTCTTCGAGCTTGCTCTGGATAAGGTCGGCATTGACGACCCCCAGAAGCTCGCCGATGGCAGCACGATCGTCGGATTCGCCTTTTCCGATCCGCCGGCACTGGCGAAGCTGATCAGCGACGCCACCGCCAAATCGGAAGTTTTTATGGTGAAGGGCGGTTTCCTGGGCAAGGAGACCCTCTCCCAGAGCCAGGTAAAAGCTCTGGCAGACCTGCCGCCGCTGCCCGTTCTGCGCGCGCAGCTCCTGGGCGTCCTTCAGGCTCCTGCCAGCAAGCTGGTCCGCACGATTAATGAGCCGGGCCGCTCGGTCGCGGCTGTGATCAAAGCGCACGCTGAGCAAACCGAGCAAGCCGCTCAGTCCGCTCCTGTCGCCTGAGGGCGAAAATTGTTCCAGGCCGGTCAAAACCGGCAAAATATCTAACCAACAACTATCTACTGACCATTGGTCACAAATACGTAAGGAGAATTTACAATGGCTGATCTCGAGAAACTAGTTGAAGAACTGAGCGCCCTGAGCGTTCTGGAAGCTTCTGAACTGGTCAAACAATTGGAAGCGAAGTGGGGCGTTTCTGCCGCCGCTTCCGTCGCTGTCGCTGCCGCTCCCACGGCAGGTGGCGCTCCCGCCGCCGCGGCTGAGCCCGTGGAAGAGAAGACTGAATTCGATGTCGTTCTGAAGGACGCTGGTCCCAAGAAGATCGAAACGATTAAAGTCATTCGTCAGCTCACCAACCTGGGCCTGGTTGAAGCCAAGAATATGGCCGAAACCTCTGGCTCCAAGGTTCTCACCGGCGTGTCCAAGCAGGCTGCCGCCGACGCTAAGGCCAAGCTCGAAGCCGCCGGCGCCGCTGTCGACGTCATCTAGTAGCGCGCTCGACCTTTAAACGAACAGGGTCCTGATCAGCCACGATCGGGACCCTGTTCGTCAATCGAGGCATCGACCGCTGGTATCCGGTGATCCGATCCCTCCCGACCCAATGACTCGGCTGCTTTTCCACAAGACGGTCTTCCTGAGGTTCAGACAAAAGATCGGACATGAGGATGGATCAAGCTTTGAAATGTCGTGAAAGCGGTCTGCAAGACAGCCGTCTTCTGATCTTGAGTAAGTGTCCACTTTTGTTTTATCAAAACAAACAAACCTGAATAGCGT
>DATKLX010000179.1:0-10525 GCA_035542155.1 Anaerolineaceae bacterium | reverse complement strand
CCCATCCTGGAGCGGCTGAAGGCGCGCCTGGGCCAGGAGGATGCCGGACAGCGGCTGATGAGGCTGCTGGAGGGTTGGCGCAATCGGCCGGAAGCGGAGCAGGGCTATGGGCCGGGAAACGTGGTCAACCTGCTGCGCCTGCTGCGGGGTGACCTGTGCGGGCTGGATCTATCGTGCCTTTCGATCCGTCAGGCTTACCTGGCGGAGGTGGAGGCTCAAAACGCCAGCCTGGCAGGCGCCCAACTCATCGAAACCGTGCTGGCGGAGTCGTTTGGTATCCCCGGCGCCGTGGCGCTGAGCGGCGACGGCAAGTTGCTGGCAGTGGGGACCTCCTCCGGAGATGTGTTGCTCTGGCGAGTCGCCGACCGTACCTTACTCGCCAGATTACAAGGCCACACCATCCAGGTCTTTGGCCTGGCGCTCTCCACCGACGGCAGCCTGCTGGCCAGCGGTGATGCAGGTGGGACGGTCCAGGTGTGGGACACGAACACTGAACAATTATTAGCCACACTCAAAGGCCACACCGCTGGCATCCTGGTAGTGGTATTTTCCAGCGACAGCCGCCTGGTGGCCAGTGGCAGCCTGGATGGGACGGTACGGTTGTGGGAGACCAGCAGTAGCCGGCCGCTGGCGATCCTGGATGGACACACTGGCGGGGTTTGGAACCTGGCGCTCACGGCCGATAACCGTTTGCTTGCCACTGGCGGTGGGGATGGGATGGTCCGGCTATGGGACATGGGTACCAGGCGAGTATTGGTCACCTTGCAGGGCCATACCAGCGCAGTCTGGGGAGTGGCGCTTTCCACTGACGGCGTGTTGCTGGCCACCGGCAGCCTGGATGGGACCGTGCGGCTGTGGGAGACGAGTACCAGGCGGCAGTTGGCGATCCTGGAAGGCCATACCGGTGGGGTTTGGAACCTAGCGCTTTCGGCCGACGGACACCTGCTGGTCAGCAGCGGAGCCGAGGGGACGGTTCGGCTCTGGGAAGCGCCCACCGGGAAGCCGCTGGCGATCCTCCAGGGCCACAACGGCGGAGTCCGGGGAGTGGCGCTCTCCGCCGACGGACATCTGGTGGCCAGCAGCGGCGTTGAAGGGACCGTGAGGCTCTGGGAAGCGCCCGGCGGGCAGCCTCTGGCGACCCTGCAAGGCCAGACCGGTGGTATTTGGAGAGTATCGTTCTCCACAGACGGCAAGCTGGTGGCCAGCAGCGGCGGGGATGGCATTGTGCACCTGTGGGAGACGTCCACCGGGCGGCTGCTGGTCTCCATCCAGAGCCACAGGGCCGAGGTACGGGTCGTGACGCTCTCCACCGACGGCCGCCTGCTGGCCAGCGGTGGCCTGGATGGGGCAGTGCGGCTGTGGGAAGCTCGCAGCGGGCAGTTACTGGCGACCCTCGAGGGACACACCAGCCACATCTGGGGGGTGGCGTTTTCCGCCGACGGCGAATTGCTGGCCAGTTGCGGCCTTGAGGGAACGGTCCGGCTTTGGGAGGTGTCCAGCGGGCGCTCGTTGGCGATCCTGGAGGGACACACCAACGCAGTCAGGGCCGTGGCGCTTTCCGCCGACGGACACATGCTGGCCAGCGCCAGCGCAGATAGGACGATCCGGCTGTGGGAGGCGCCCGGCGGAAAGCCACTGGCGATCCTGGAGGGTCACACCAGCCCTGTCTTTGGTGTAGCCCTTTCTGCCGGGGGAGAGGTGCTGGTCAGCGGTGATATTGGGGGAACTGTCCGGCTGTGGGATGCGCCCAGCGGAAAGCCGCTAGCGATCCTGGAGGGCCACACCGGCTCGGTTTGGACCGTGGCAATCTCGGCTGATGGTCGCCTGGCAGCCAGCGGCAGCGCAGATGGGACGGCACGGCTGTGGGAGACCAGCACCGGGCGGTCGCTGGCAGTCCTGCGGGAGCATACCGGTCCGGTCCCCGCGGTGGTGCTCTCTGCAGATGGCCATCTGCTGGCTACCGGCGGCTGGGATGGGACCGTGCGGTTGTGGGAGGTACCCGGCGTTGTTCCAATAGGTACGCTGGAGATCGAGCGCCATTACGCGCGCCTGGACATCACCGGCCTGACCGGCATCACAAAGGCGCAGCGGGGAGCGCTGCTGGCGCTGGGAGCCGTCGAGGTGGGGGCATAGCGTTTACTTCCCCTGGATGTATTTTCTCTGCCACTCGTAAAGCTTGTTCAGCGCTTCGATAGGTGAGATCGAATTGATATCTAGCTCCCTTAAATCGTCCAGGAGCGGGTTGGTTTCGGGAAACAGGCTGATCTGCTGGGCAGCCATGGGGTTAACCTTTCCGGCCTTCCCCGAAGAAGCCTCGAGCTGGCGCAAAATCTCCCCCGCGCGCTGAATCACCGGTTGGGGCAGGCCGGCCAGTTGCGCGACGTGGATCCCGTAGGAGCGGTCCGCGCCGCCGCTGACGATCTTGTGCAGGAAGACCACGCGTCCCTCGGCCTCGCTGACCGCCACATTGTAGTTGCGCACGCCGGGCAGCAGGGCGGAGAGCTGGGTCAGCTCGTGGTAGTGGGTGGCGAAGAGGGTCCGCGACCGCAGCCGGGGGTGGTTGTGGACGTATTCTACCACCGCCCAGGCGATGGATAACCCGTCGTAGGTGCTGGTGCCGCGCCCGATTTCGTCCAGGACGAGCAGGCTGCGCGGGGTGGCGTGATGGAGGATGTTGGCGGCCTCGATCATCTCGACCATAAAGGTCGACTGGCCGGCGTGGATCTCGTCCTGAGCGCCGATGCGTGTAAAGATACGGTCGACCAGCCCGATTCTGGCCTTGCTGGCGGGGACGAAGCTGCCCATCTGGGCCATCAGCGCGATCAATGCAACCTGGCGCAGGAAGGTGCTCTTGCCGCTCATGTTCGGCCCGGTGATGATCCGCACCAACTCGCCCGGCTCGAAAACGGCGTCGTTGGGCACAAACCTTTCGCCGCTCAGGCTTTGTTCGACGACCGGGTGGCGGCCCTCGCGCACTTCCATACCGCCCTCTGCGGTGACCTCGGGACGGGTGTAATTGCCCAGCGCGGCTGTCTCGGCCAGCGAGGCCAGCACGTCCAGGTCGGCCAGGACGTGCGAGGTACCCAAAATCGCTTTGGCGGAAGCCGCCAGGCGCGCGCAGACCTCTTTGAACAGGCGGCTTTCGATCTCGCGGATGCGCTCCTCGGCGTTCAGCACCAGCGCCTCGTATTCCTTCATCTCCGGCGTGATATAGCGCTCGGCGTTGACCAACGTCTGCTTACGGATGTAATCGGTGGGGGCGGCGGAGGCGTTGGAGTGCGTTATCTCGATGTAGTAGCCAAAGACCTTGTTGTAACCCACCTTGAGTGATTTGATGCCTGTGCGGTTGCGCTCCACGGTCTCCAGGTTGGCGATCCACTCGCGAGCGTGCTTTGAGGCCTCGATGACCCCATCCAGCTCGGCCGAATACCCCGCGCGAATGACGCCTGCGTTCTGCAGGGTCGCCGGCGGGTCTTCAGCGATGGCCTGCTCGAGCAGATCAAGCTCGTCGCCGCACAACTGGAACTGGCGAAGCGCCACCCCCAGTACCTGACCCGAGCCTTCGAGCATCTGGCGCACGCCGGGCAGGCAGCGCAGCGTGCTGCGGATGGCTACCAGATCACGGGGCGCGGCGTTGCCGCCGACCACGCGGTTAATCAGGCGTTCCAGGTCGCCCAGGGGGCGCAGCGCTGCGCGCAGCTCGGCGCGGAGCATGCCATCTTCGACAAAGTAGCCTACCCCGTCCAGGCGGCGATTGATACGCTGGATATCGAGGAGCGGCTTGCTGACCCACTGGCGGATCTGCCGCTTCCCCATTGGCGTGATGGTGTGGTCGAGAACCCCCAGCAGTGAACCCCGGACATCCCCACCGCGCAGAGTCTCGGTCAGCTCGAGGTTGCGCCGGGTGGCGGCATCAAGGGTCATAAAATCGTTCAGATTGTACGTGCTCAGGCTGGCCAGCAGCTTGAGCCCCGCTGCCTGAGTTTCTTTCAGGTATTGGACAATCGCTCCCGCGGCACGGATCGCGACCAGCATCCCGCGCAGGCCGAAACCGTCCAGGGACGCCGCCGAAAAATGGGCCAGCAGCGCTTCCTGGCAGCGCCCGGGCTCAAAACGCCAGGCCGGCCAGGTCGTCAGGTGCCCGGGGAGCGAATCAGGCAGGGAGAGGTTGTCTGGGGTGAGGATCTCCGCCGGTTTGAGGCGGATCAGTTCGGCCCGCACCGCAGTCAACAGGCTGGTCTCTGCATCCGCGCCTGAGGCGGCCAGCTCGGTCACGGCAAACTCGCCGGTGGTAATGTCCGCATAAGCGATGCCAGCCCGCCCTCCGCCTTCGGGTTGCATGAACACGGAGACAAGGTAGTTGTTTGAATCGCTGGGTAGCAGGCCCGGCTCGACGATCGTCCCCGGAGTGACCACCCGCACCACCTGCCTGGGGAAAAGCCCCTTGACCGGCTGGTCGCCGACCTGCTCGCATATCGCCACGTGATAGCCGCGCTCGATTAGCCGCGCCAGGTAGTTCTCCACGGCGTGGTACGGGATCCCCGCCATAGGGACGCGGGCACCCTTGGCCACCGAGCGTCCGGTGAGGACGATATCCAGCTCGCGGGCGGCGATTTCGGCATCCTCGTCGAAGGTCTCGTAGAAGTCGCCCAGGCGGAAAAAGAGGATTGCGTTGGGGTACTGGCGCTTGATCTCGAGGTACTGCTGGCGAATGGGGGTCACGTCTTCGGTCATGGAATGATTTTACTTTGCCTGGGGGAGTTGTGTAAAGTGCGCCTCTCCATTATTCAATGCTTTTTAAGGGTGGTGATATAATCAAATCACTATACTCATTCCGATAGGAGGAAAAAATGGCTGGTGTAACGTACGATCATGTTTGGAAGCGATTCGGTGATTTCACGGCGTTGAATGACCTGAATATCGCGGTCGAGGACAAAGAGTTTCTGGTCCTGGTTGGGCCTTCAGGCTGCGGGAAAACCACTGCGCTGCGCTGTCTTGCCGGGCTGGAAGAAGTGACGGAAGGCAATGTTCTCATCGGCGATCGGGTCGTCAACGACGTGGCGCCCAAGGATCGGGATATCGCCATGGTCTTCCAGTCCTATGCGTTGTATCCCCACATGACCGTCTTTGACAACATGGCATTTGGTCTCAAGCTGCGCAAAGTGCCCAAAAATGAAATCAAGAGCCGTGTCGAAGAGGCAGCCCGGACTCTAGGCATCGATCAGTTGCTTAAGCGCAAACCCCGCGAGCTCTCCGGCGGCCAGCGCCAGCGCGTCGCGGTTGGTCGCGCGATCGTTCGCGAGCCAAAAGTCTTCCTCTTCGATGAGCCCCTGTCCAACCTGGACGCCAAGCTGCGTGTCCAGACCCGAGCGGAGATCAGCAAGCTTCACCAACAACTGCAGACGACCTTCATATATGTGACCCACGACCAGACTGAGGCCATGACCATGGCCACGCGCATCGCGGTGATGAATAAGGGCATCTTGCAGCAGGTGGACACCCCACAGACCCTCTACGACCGGCCGGCGAACCTGTTTGTGGCCGGCTTCATCGGTTCTCCGGCGATGAACTTCTTCCCTGCCCACTTGCGCAAAGAAGGCAATGACCTGTGTGTGGATATCGGTGAGGGTTCCTTGAAGATTCCCGAGACCCGCAAGAATACCTACTTGCCGTATGCCGGTAAGGACGTCATTTTCGGCATCCGTCCCGAGGACATCCAGAACCCGGCGTACGTCCGCCCGGGCATCCCCGGCGAGCCGGTAGACTGCCAGGTCGACGTAACCGAGCTGATGGGCAACGAAATTTTCCTCTACCTGATTAACGGCAAGAACCAGTTTGTCGCCCGCGTCGATCCGCGTACCCGCTTCACCATTGGTGAGAAAGTAACCGTGGTCTTTGATATGGACAACTTCCATATCTTCGACCCCTCCTCCGATTCTGATAATCCGATCGCTGTGCGCTAGTTGAGCCTGGTTGAAATTTGATTCGAGTGAAAACCGTAGCGCAAGAGCCTCTCTTGCGCTACAATTTGTGTCGAGCCGGGGTGATCACATCCCCGCCATGCAATCCAATTTGAAGGAATGAAGGAGTGTTCGTATGTATAAAATTGTCCTGCTGCGCCACGGGGAAAGCACGTGGAATCAAGAAAATCGCTACACCGGCTGGACGGACGTCGATCTTTCTGACAAGGGCAAAGAAGAGGCCCAACAGGCGGCTGTCTTGCTCAGAGACGGCGGTTATACCTTCAACCTGGCCTATACCTCAGTTTTAAAGCGCGCCATCCGCACCCTGTGGTATGTCCTGGATGGGATGGATCTGATGTGGATTCCGGTCATAAATTCCTGGCGGCTCAACGAGCGCCATTACGGCGCCTTGCAGGGCCTGAACAAGGCCGAGACCGCCAAGGAGTTTGGCGAGGAGCAGGTTCATATCTGGCGGCGCAGCTATGACGTCCAGCCTCCCGCGCTGACCCCAGACGATCCGCGCTTCCCCGGGCACGACCCGCGCTACCAGGACGTCTCCGAGGAAGACCTGCCGCTCACGGAATGCCTCAAGGACACCGTGGCGCGCTTCCTGCCCTACTGGAATGACACGATCGTTCCGTCCGTCAAAGCCGGGAAGCAGGTAGTCATTGTGGCTCACGGCAACAGCCTGCGCGCGCTGGTCAAGCACCTGGACAACATCTCTGACCAGGATATCGTCGGCCTCAACATTCCCACCGGTGTGCCCCTGGTCTACGAGCTGGACGAGGAGATGCGCCCGATCCGCCATTACTACCTGGGCGACCAGGCAGAAGTGGAGAAGGCCATGCAGGCCGTGGCCAACCAGGGAAAAGCAAAAGGGTAACCACCAAGCTCATCCCGCGGAGCTCTCCGCGGGATGAGCTTGTTATTGGACCAGATTCTGGAACAACTGCTGGATCCCGACCCCGACATCCTTCCACATGCTCATACCAGCAAGTTGAGACAGGAAGTTCACCAGGAACCACAGGATGAGCAGCGCCAGAGGACCCAGGGTGAAGGTCAGGAACAGGTAACCCGCAACCCTTTTCAGCCGGATTTTCGTCTTCCGCTGCTCTTCGTGAATTTTTATTTCAGGCTTTTGGTAAGGGAGATTAAACTGCTGAAAAACCGGCTCCAGGCTCCACATGACCTCGTTCTCGAACGAGAGCAGCGTGGAAGGGGGCGTGGGTAGAATGTACGAGGTCCAATCCGGCCGGAAATAGACCATAGCCTTTAACGGAGCGTCTTTTGGCCTGGATACCCGATATTCCGGCAGAGGCCTGGGCAGATAAGCATTTGCCCGCCGGCTGAATTCTTCGTAGGCCAGCCGGTCAAAGGGGATTAACAGCAGGATTTTTTCCGGCGATACGGATCGGGTCACGTGCTCGAATTCCCACCAAAAACCAGGCGTGGAGCCAGCGCGCAGCACGACCAGCCGAGCGCGACATACCAGGTCCTCCACAACCTCTTTCCACTCTTTGCCAACATACAGGCGCGCAGCGCCCAGCTCAGGCAGCGGCTCACCGGGATCGCCGATCGCGACGAATGGGCCGATGCGGTTAAACACGGACGCCAATGTTTGCTCCTGGCTTTTCTTGATGATATGTCCTGTGTCGATTGTGTCCGCCTGAAAGGAACGCAGATAAAGCACCGGAGGGCGGGTATCCTTCTCGAGGACTTCCTCTCCCCGACCTGCGGAGAGCTTCATTCCAGCCACATAAGAACCGGTTCCAAAGTTTTGGGTTACTTTCAGGATCGCCTTAGGTCCCTTTTTTAACAATAACCAGGCTGCGATGACCACGATGAGTATTTGAGTGAAACTAAACAGGTTCACTATAGCAAAATTGCCGGAGGGCTGTCTGTCTGACTTCAGGTTGTACATCAAGAGGTAAGCCACCAGTGTGAGCGGAAACAAAACCAGAGGCGGGATTGTCCGCATAAAAACACCGATGAATTTCAGCACGAACCCAACCAGGGGGACGCGCGGCAGGACAAAGGGGTTGCGCGGGCGTCCCGCGACCGAGCTCCAGGCTGAGGTATAGAACTTTTTCCCGTTTTCGAAAATGAACCGTCCCAGACGGATTCCCTGGTACCACAGGAAAACCAGAACGAATTGGAAAAGGATCAACAATACAGCCGGCAGGTCTTTGATGGCCGAATTCGGAGTGGTCCAGATTCGAAGAAGCGCCGCGCCCCCTGCGATCAGTCCGGTCGCGATACAGGCCAGTCCCAGGACCTGGAGGGTATCCGCGCCGATACGGGTAGCCCAGGCCTTCCAGGTAGGCTTTTTCTTCTTAGGAGCCTGGGTTTGAGCGGGAACCAGCGTTTGATCCATGCCTGCGCTTATCCTTTCGGTTCTTCCTGACCCTGTAAGACCTTTTCCTGAGCGGCCTGCATCTGGCGCACCCATACCGAAACGTTGCTCTCCAGCACGGTCTCTGTTTCGTCGAGCACCCGCGCTACGTTGGCCGGTTTCTGCCTTTGACGCGAGTCGAGAGAAGACCACCAGGCCAGCACGTTGGAAAGCGCAGCTTCAGCCTGGTTGTTGGCCATCAGCACCTGGTCCACCTGCCGGTACTCGAGATAAGCGGAAAACGCTGTCACTGCGCCGGCGGTCAGGGGCAGCCAGTATTCGTTGCCGAAGGCGGCCAGCAAAGTCCCCAGGCCCCCGGCCAGCCAGATCCCCCAGCGGTACACCTGCAAGCTGCGGGTCAGCTGTCGATTTCGAGCGCGAAAATAGCCAAGCTGCTCTTGCAGCCGGTAACGAACGTACTCTTCCCCTCCTATCGCAGAAAAACCATCATCTCCCATCGCCTTGAAACGCCTGGGCGGGGTGGTTTCCTTACCGGCATGATGGAGGGTCAGGTCGCTGATCTGGATCTGGATCAGGATGCTGGTGATCTTGCGAAGATGGTCGGCCAACTCGGATGCGCGAGCCGGGCGTTTGCCCCTGATCGAGCTGAGTGGATCGTAACAGGACAGCATGCGGTAGCTGTAGATGCCGCCCAAGATCGATTCTGCTGAAGCGCGCAGCGCCAGCCATTTATTGCCCGCCTTCATGCGCTCCTCGGCGCTGAGCAGGATCGAGGTCAGGATGGGCAGCAGGATGGCCAGGCCATGAACCGCCTGATCGAGGATGGATTTTTCACTGGCGCCGGGGACTGCTACCAGGGGGCCAAGCAGCGGCCCCAGGAGGTCCGCCAAACCCTTCCAGGCAGCAGCGGGTGCGGCCAGGAAGGCGCGCAGGGGTGCGGCTATCAGCGGTTGGAGCAGCACCACCAATGTCGTCATCCAGGTCAGGATGAGCGCCAGGTTGCGGAAGCGGTAAAACATTTTCTGATTGTGCTTGGCGTTCTGGCTGTAGAGGATGTAACGCTGCCAGGCTTGGTTGAGAATATTTTCCGTCTCAGGTTCCTGGAAGTGCGTTTTCAACAGGCGCTGGAAATCTTTTGGAGTGCCGCTGGCAGAGAAGATCTCAATATTTCCATCCCGGACGATCTCTTGCAGGCGTTTTCCAGCGGAATTATTTTCTAGCCATAAACGCCGCAGGATCGGCCTGCTCCAACGAGGCAGGCGCTCGATGCGTTCCCCGGCTCGAAAAACAGCCGAAATCTGATCCGCCAGCCGGCCGCTGTCTTCAATCACGATCAGCGGCCAGCCTCGCTCGACGCAGGCCTGAGCTTCATCCAGAGAAACCTGGGTTGGACTGCCGCCAATCAGGAGCATCACCAGGCGAGGCCTGGGAGCAGTATAAGGAAGCTCGCAGTTCTCACCACGCTGATCTGGCGACCGGGCAGCCAGTGCCTGCGACAGGTCAACAAACATGCGGGTTGCGCCCTGCCAGGAACCACTTTCGACCAGGACAAAGTGAGTATGGTTTGGCTCCAAGGCATGCCGGCCGTCACCGTCGATTGTGCAGTCCGGCAGGCAAACTTTGCCTAATGGCGCTACCCCCAGAAGCACAGGTTTCTTTTCCTGGACGGCCGGACTTTGTCCAATGGGGTCGATAATTCCACCTACCGTAGCCCCATCCACGATGACGGTATTGGGATCCAAAATATTCGCCAGGCCAGCGTCGAATAAATCGCTGACCCGGTCCTTCAGCTTTTCCCCCAGCTCGGATGCGCTGCCAGCCAGGAGGATCACTTTGCGGTCGGGGGATAGACCCAGGAGATCCATCACCTGGGGTATTTCGGCATCCAGAGGGACGACCACAGCCTGTGCTTGTTGATCGTCAGAAAACTGGATATTGAGCGTTTGAAGTATTCCTGGCATGGCCCCCATTTCGCTGCGTTCATGTCACAGTAATATTATATTAACGGTAAAATTTATCTGATATTATATCAGCCTATTATCCCGATGTAAAGCTTTTTGGAAACAGGTCAGCTCTGAAGAATGAATTAGAAAAGTAAGAAATGGAGGCAGAAAAACCGCACAAAAAGGACCTGGTTGAGTATATTGGAGTTGTGAACAGACAGCCGATATACCCAACCAGGAGACTAATGATACCATGCAGGAAGCAA
>DATKLX010000178.1:0-3946 GCA_035542155.1 Anaerolineaceae bacterium | reverse complement strand
CAAAATTCCGCGCTATATAACCCCACCCCGGGAACGGCTGTCATCGAGGACGTAGCCCTGAGGTGGTTAATCGAATTATTTGGCCTGCCCGGGGGAACAGGCGGGGGATTCGTCACCGGCGCGACCATGGCCAACTTCACTGCCCTGGCCGCTGCCCGCCACGTGGTGCTCGAGCGCGCCGGTTGGAACGTGGAAGCCAACGGGCTGTTCGGCGCCCCCGAGATTACGGTGGTAGTTGGAGCGGAAGCGCACACCACCCTGTTCAAAAGCCTGGGAATGCTGGGCTTTGGGCGCAACCGGGTCGTCAAGGTGCCAGTGGATTCCCAGGGCCGGATGAGGACGAATGCTTTCCCCAGGCTCTCCGGTCCAACCATCGTTTGCCTGCAGGCCGGCAACGTCAATACGGGCGCGTTCGATCCTTTCGCCGAGATCATCCCCATGGCCCGTGATGCTGGCGCCTGGGTCCACGTGGATGGGGCCTTTGGCCTGTGGGCCCTGGCCGTTCCCAGGTTGTCCAGGTACACCCAAGGGCTGACCGAGGCCGATTCCTGGGGGACGGATGCGCACAAGTGGCTGAACGTGCCCTACGACAGCGGCCTGGCCTTCGTCCGCGATCCGGACGCGCTCCGCGCCGCGATGTCGGTCACCGCGGAATACCTGCCCAGCGACAGCCCCTACCGTAACCCCTCCGACTTCACCCCCGAGCTTTCGCGCCGGGCGCGTGGCGTCGAGGTCTGGGCGGCGCTGCGCAGCCTTGGACGCCCGGGGATCGAGGAAATGATCGACCGCTGCTGCCGGCACGCCAGCCGGTTTGCCCAGGGTTTCCGGGCTGCCGGGTTCCGTATCCTCAACGACGTGGTCCTCAACCAGGTACTGGTGTCTTTTGGCGACCCGCAGACCACCCAATGCGTGATCACTGGCATCCAGGAGGACGGCACCTGCTGGTGCGGGGGAACCATATGGCAGGGCCAGACGGCGATGCGCATCAGCGTTTCCTCCTGGGCCACCACCGAGGAAGACGTGGAGCGCAGCCTGGAGGCGATGATCCGCGTCGCGCGCAAGGAGATTGGGACCATTGATCCGCAGGTGTATGATGCGGCCGGGCATCGATAGGAAGAAAGGTATCTGGGTACTTCGTTGCTGCGTCGCTTCGTGACCCAGTCGACGAATTGACTTAGCACCTAATTCACCAATTGACTTGCCGGCAGGCCTTCCTGCACAACCTGGTCCAGCCTGCGGATAGAAGGCAGGGTCAGGGCCAGCAATCCAGTCAGCCCGCCGAGAACGGAGGTGCAGAGGAACATCGCGGCCATCCCGGCTCCCGGTCCGGTCCCGACCAGCAGCCCGGCCGAGCCAGCGAGGACTCCACCGTGGGCCAGGGCCGGCTCGAAGAGGCGGTCGGCCAGCAGGCCGCCCGCCAGGTATCCTACCGGCTGGGAGATCACCTGGACCATCTCCCGGGTGGCGAAGACCCGCCCCTGTATGTCTCCCGGCACGATCTCCTGCCACAAGGCATAATACGGGCTGACGATAAAGGGAATACTCAGCTCGGAGAGAAAGCCGGCTGTCGCCCATCCTGGAAGCGAGCGGCTGATCGCGGTGAGGAAATCGCAAATGAAAAAAGAAATCATTGTGCTCCACCCGTAAGTGCGCGCTTTCTGTTTGGAAAAGCCCCAGATGGTGAGCACCAGTCCCCCAGCAATCCCTCCGATGCCCATCATGGTGCGGACGATCCCCAGGGTGATTTCATCCCCTCCGGCGCGGGCCAGGATCATCGGGGAAAGCACGGCCATATAGGTCAGCGTGCCGAATAGGTTGATCAGGAAAAAGGTACCCATTAGATCGCGCAGGCTAGAGCGCTTGAAAATGTATTGCAATCCAAAACCCATCTCGTGGAGGAAGCTGCCAGCGGCTTTGCGGCCCTCATCGCTGGCTGCCGGGCTGGGGATGGGGACGAGGAGCAGGGCCCCCAGGCCCAGGACCAGCGTCCCCAGGTCGGCGATCATCACCGCATTCAGGCCGACCGACTGGAGGAGCAGGCCGCCCAGGATTGGAGCAAACACCGTCGAGGCGGAACGGCCCAGGCCGAGCATCGCGTTAGCGCGGGTCAGCCCGTCTTTGGGTACGATCAGGCTCATCGAGGAGAAAAAGGCCGGTTCCTGGAAGGCCAGGGAAGCCCCGGCGATCCCCTCCGCGAGGTAAACCTGCCAGAGCTGCAATTTGCCGGCGATGCTCAGGCCGAGTAGCAAAGCGGTCATGCAGCCCGCGGCCAGGTCGGCAAAAAACATCACTCTTTTGCGGTCCAGGCGGTCCGCCAGCACCCCGGCAAACGGGCTGGCGAGGATATACGCCAGGGTCGTGGAGAAACCTAATAAGGCCAACGCAGTCGCTTCGCCGGTCTTCTGGTAAGCCCAGATCAAGAAAGCGAAGCGGGTCATCCCGCTGCCCAGCAGGGAAACCGCCTGCCCTGCCCACAGGACCCGAAAAGCAAACCAACCTGTTATCCGCGATTGCTTCATCTTGGGAACACCTGAACAATATTATACATAAATGATGGCTATCGTATTACGAATGGTTCATTGGGAATACACGTGAAGAGGCCCGCATTTGAGGTATAATCGCTGGAATTTCCAGCGGTCAAAGAAGGGTAACCCACAGTGAACACGGAACCCCTATCCATCCCAGCCAGACGGTTTACTTCGCGCTCCGAATTTCTGGCCGGGGTCCAGGCCGAGCTGCCCATCCTGATCGGGGTCTTCCCTTTTGGGTTGATTTACGGTGCCCTGGCGATCAGCGCGGGTCTCCCCTCAGGAGCTGCCCAGGCCATGTCGGCGATCGTGTTTGCCGGTTCCTCCCAGTTCGTCGCCGCGGGGCTGCTCGGCCAGGCCACGCCTGGATTGGTGATCATCCTCACCGCGGGGATCATCAACCTGCGCCACATGCTCTACAGCGCGTCGGTCGCCCCCTATACCCACCATCTGCGTCCGCTCTGGAAGTGGCTGCTGGCCTACCTGCTCACCGATGAGGCATACGCGGTCGCAATTACTCATTATACGCAGGAAGAATTGGAAAATCAGGCGATCCCCCTGGAACAAAAACACTGGTACTTTCTCGGCGCGGGCTTGGCCTTGTGGATCTGCTGGCAGATCAGCACCGCGGTAGGCATATTTCTGGGTGCGCAGGTCCCGGCCTCCTGGGGCCTGGATTTTACCATCGACCTGACCTTCATCGCCCTGGTGATGCCTCTGCTCAGGGACCGCTCCGCGGTGGCGGCCGCGATCTCGGCCGGCCTGGCGGCGTTGATCTTCCACGGGTTGCCGCTCAAGCTTGGCCTGGTCGTGGCTGCTTTGATCGGGATCGGGGTCGGATTCGCCTTGGAGGAGACGAAGAAATGAACATCTGGCTGATCCTAATCATCACCGGCCTGATCACCTACGCGATTCGCCTGTCGTTCATTCTCTTCTTTGGAAACCGCGAGATCCCACCCCGCCTGCAAACCTTTCTGCGCTTTGTCCCCGCGGCAGTTCTGCCGGCGCTGGTCTTCCCGGACGTCCTGCTGCGTGATGGCGCGCTGGTCCTCTCCCCGCTCAATTTCCGCCTCGTCGCCGCCCTCCTGGCCGTGCTGGCCGCCTGGCGCACCCGCAACACCCTGCTGACCATCGTCACCGGCATGGCTTCGCTCTGGGTTCTTCAGGCACTGGTACATTAGATGTAAAAAACTGAACTTCGTTTATTCGTTACCATTCGTCGATGGTTCCCCAGGCCAAACTCCTCTACTGGATTTATGGATCCTCTTCAAAAATGCTCAGCTCTGAAGAATGAATTAGAAAAGTAAGAAATGGAGGCAGAAAAACCGCACAAAAAGGACCTGGTTGAGTATATTGGAGTTGTGAACAGACAGCCGATATACCCAACCAGGAGACTAATGATACCATGCAGGAAGCAA
>DATKLX010000177.1:0-20204 GCA_035542155.1 Anaerolineaceae bacterium | reverse complement strand
CCTCCTGGCGCAAGAGCCCCTGTCCCAACGCCAGGCCTTCAGGATCCGTGCAATCGATCAAGGAATCCAAGAGAGCTCGCACCTGGTGTGTCTCGGATTGAAATGCATGAATAACTTCCTGCCCTGCCAAACGCTATACCTCCGATTGCATGGGGAACGATCTGAAAATACTTTTGCCGTTTGCCTTAAATTATACAGGACAAAATTTGTCCGAAAAATTTCCGCGATCTCAACGGGTTGGAGAAGGAATTCGTATCAATCTCCCAGTTGTTGCGGTTCGCGCCTAACCTTGTGAATCAACTGCCTGGAATTATCCCTTTGTAGTTGCTATAGTAGGTGCATCAGGCCACATGGTCTGATTGGGTAAACAAAGTGGGTTTGAGATAAGCAATTCTTATTCGCATAGATGATGAAGCGAGGTGAAAAAATGGACCAGATGTTAACTGTACCAGAAGCTGCCAAATACCTGCGCATGTCACGCGCCCAGGTGTACTTCTTGATCCAACAGCGCAAGATCCCGCACATCCGCTTGTCCGAGAGGAGGGTGGTAATTCGCGTATCTGATCTGGAGAAGTGGGTGGAAAACCGGAAACAAGATCTACGGCAATGATCAGAAAGGGTAGAAGCCGATCAAGAGGCGTCGATCAACCGATTTCATTGGTTATGGGAAGACATCCCGAAGCAGGCAGATACCCAATCGGAAATTGTGGCCAGGAGCTCCCGTTGTTTTTGAGGATTCTTGTAGAATGGTATCCATGGGCCAGCAAGCCCGGCTTGCTCTTCTCGACCGATCGAAATCCTCATCAGGGATGTGGGTGGATGCCTTGATCCAAGAAAACGATACTTCAGCGGAAGCATTATGTGATTTCAGCCGAGCTGCCTACGAAATTGACGGAGATCGGCAGGCATTGGAAAATCTGCTTAGGGCTCCCATATCGGATGAAATCATCGCTCGCCTGTTTGGAGCCATCCAGGGAAGCCGTGTCCGCATCGAAAAAAGCGAAAAGAGCGTGGATGTCTGGACGTCGAACCATTGGTATCATGGACCGCTGTATTTCTCCCTGGAACGTGACCCAAAAGGGGTCAACCTCATCATCAACGATTTCTTCTTGAAGGAGGAGGCCCCGCCAACCCTGGGCACACGCATTGTCGCTGCCCTAATTTTTCAGGCCAGGCAAATCTCGGAATTTGATTCCATTCTGGCGACAGCCACTCGTAGATATTTTCCGAAGGAGGGGGACGAATTAGTGAAGGAGGTCATGGGGTATTATTTCTTCCCCCGGCTTGGATTTAATGCGGATCCTAAAAACGCGGATGAGTTTATAGATATTCCGGAAAAAATCAGGGGAAAAAAGTTGTTGGCGATCATAGGTGATCCGGATCTGCGCGCCTGGTGGAAAGGCAATGGCCAGACGATCGAGGTCAGGTTCAGAGTGAAAAGCAAAAGAAGCCTGAAAGCCCTCAATGCTTATCTGGCTGAAATGAATATCCGGCCCCAGATGTAAGCAAGCCAATTGTTGAACCGGTGAAATTCTCACCAAATGAGTGGGATGATTCGGTTCGTGATTTTGAAATTGAGTATAATTACTTTATGAAACACAATGTAGTAGTAGTTGACCTGGATGAGATCGCGGGCCGGTAGCAGATTCCGGTGGAGCAGACCACGTCACATTTCGTGATCTCCTCTTGTATCGCTTGAATGGAATATCTCTGGGCCACCATCTGGGAGACGTCCATCTTCTTTTTCCCCCGCACGGGATCGAACGTCAGCACCGCAAAGTCATCCTCTCCGCAGTCAACGCAGACTTTGTCAGAGAGATATTCGTAAGAGAGATATTCGTAGATAAACCGCTGAGCCTCCTCCCGGGCCACGGCCCTGGACGGTATTCGGCGCAGACCTCGCAAACGTAATCACCTAAATATGCAAAGACAAACCCACGGGCAACTTTCCTTCTCTCATGTAGATTATCTTTCGCTATCTGTCGTTGATCTTCTTTGTGGCCCTGATACCATGCGTTATCGTACTCGCGCTTACATTCCTGAAAGATGTGCATCCGTAATCCGAACCGTCTGTTTTTCCAGCCAAACTCGTGATCTTCTTTCCATTTCTTGCATTGAAAACATTGCTTCACGTTGTCTCCAATCTATAGATCACGGTATAAACTACGGGTTAAAACGAAAAAGTCCAGATACCACCATATCTGGACTTTTTAAGAAGCGTACCCCTATATTTAGGAGCCACCGATGGGATTCGAACCCATGACCTGGCGTTTACGAAACGTCTGCTCTACCGGCTGAGCTACGGTGGCGAACGGGCACTATTATAAAGGCGATCTACCTTTCAGACAAGATTAAGGTGAATGTTTGTACGGATGAATACGAACGGACAATTGCGGATTGCGATGATATCTTATCACACCTGTCCTCTGGCGATCCTGGGGGGCAAGGATACCGGGGGGATGAACGTATACGTGCGCGATCTCACCCGCCAGTTGGGGCGGGATGGAATCCACGTCGACGTCTTTACCCGCTCTCAGGACGAACACGTCCCCCACGTCCTGCACGATCTGGGATACGGCAACCGGGTGGTCCACATCCCGGCCGGGCCGGAGGTGCCCCTGCCCAAGCAGGAGCTGCCCAGATACCTGCCCCAATTCGTCCAGGGGATCCAGCGTTTTGCCGTGGGAAAGGGCATTCGCTACGACCTGATCCACAGTCACTACTGGATGTCGGGGATCGCCGCGGAGACCCTCAAAACTGACTGGGAGATCCCGGTCATCCACATGTTTCACACGCTGGGCCTGATGAAGAACCGCGTGGCGCGCACCCCTGCCGAACTGGAAGGCCAGTACCGCATCGACGGAGAAAAAGGAGTCATCCAGGTCGCGGACCGCATCGTCGCCGCGACGCTGGCCGAGAAGGCGCAGCTTGAGTTCCTCTACGAAGCCCCTACCCGTAAGATTGTGGTGATTCCCCCGGGAGTGGATATCAGCCGCTTTTACCCGATCCCCAAGGATGAAGCCAAGGCGGTGATCGGGGTCCCCGTCGAGGACCGTTTGATGCTTTACGTCGGGCGTATCGAGCCGCTCAAGGGGGTGGATACATTGATTCGCGCGCTGGCGATGATCCGCGAAAATGGGGTCCTCGAATGTTGTCCCCATTTCCTGGCAATCATTGGCGGCGACCCCGAAGTCAGCCCACAGGAGATGACCGCTGAGATGAGCCGACTGCAAAAGCTCAGCCGCGACCTGGACATCAACGACCTGGTCATCTTTTTGGGAAAGCGCGACCAGGATATGCTACCTTATTACTATTCTTCGGCGGAAGTCGTGGTCGTCCCCTCGCACTACGAGTCCTTTGGAATGGTGGCCCTGGAGTCCATGGCCTGCGGGACCCCTGTGGTCGCTTCTCAGGTTGGCGGGCTTGCCTTTCTGGTGCGCGACCGCGTCACCGGTTTTCAGGTCCCGGATGGGGATCCCAATGCGCTGTGCGAAAAGCTATCCTGGTTGATCCAGGATCGCGGTTTGCGCGAGCGGATGGGCCAGCAGGCTGCGGATTACGCGCGCCAGTACTCCTGGGATCATATCGCTCGCAGCATTGAATCGGTCTATACGGAGATGCTCGATCCCGTGAAGCTCAATTAACTTTCCTCGAACGGATCTTTACCGTACAGGCCGCGCTGGATCGCTCCATCGCCGTAGCGGCGGCGCAGCTCGTCGAGCGCTTCCAGCAGGCGGTGCTCTTTCTCGATGCTTGAATCCCACAGGCTGAGCTGGCGAAGTTGCGGATGCAACCCAGAGACCCCCACGCCCAGCAGCCGCACCGGCAGTCCGGCGTGCCAGGCCGCCCGGAACAGCTCCAACGCCGCGGAGAAAATCACCCCATCCTGGTCGGTCCCCTGGGGAAGAGTCACCTGGCGTGAGATGGTGGTGAAATCAGGCCAGCGCAGCTTGATTTTGACTGTCGTCCCGCACAGGCTTTCCTGGCGCAGCCGAAAGCCGACCCCTTCGGACAGCCGCTTCAAAGTTCGCTGTAACTCTTCTCCCATGACCACATCGCGATCGAAAGTGATTTCCTGGCTGATAGACTTGGACTCACGTTCGGTGGAAACCGGGCGGTCGTCGATCCCGCGCGCCCTTAGTGCCAGGTCCTGGCCCAGTTTTCCGAAATGTTGGGTGAGCTGCGCTTCGGGGATCTTGAGGATCTCGCCGATGGTGTGAGCGCCTAACTGGTTAAGGTGTTCCGCGGTTTTAGGACCTACCCCCCACAAAGCTTCCACTGGCAGCGGCGCCAGGAAGGCCGCTTCCTGCCCCGGCGGCACCTCGAGGATCGCGTTAGGCGGCCCATCGCCGCGGTGGCTGGCTTTCCCGACGTCTGTCGCCGTTTTGGCGATCAGCTTGTTGGTCGCCACCCCAATCGAGCAGGGCAGCCCCAGCTCGTCGCGGATGGACGCCTGGAGGTTCTGTGCAATGGCCTTTCCGGGGGTCGGCAGGTCCGAGACGTCCAGAAAAGCTTCGTCGATGGAGAGCTGCTCCACCAGCGGGGTCAGATTGCCAAGCCGCTCCATGACCTGGACGGATGCCTGGTGGTAGCTGCCGCGCCTTCCGCGCAGGATGATCAACTCCGGGCAGCGCCGCAGTGCGTTCGCCGTGGGCATCGCCGAGCGGATGCCGAATTTCCGCGCCGCATACGAAGCCGAGCTGACCACCCCTCTCTGGTTGGGTGGGCCGCCCACCACGAAGGGCCTTCCCTTGAGCGAAGGTTCGCTCAGTTCTTCCACGGAGCAGTAGAAGGCATCCAGGTCTAAATGGAGTATTTTCCTCGGCATAGCTTTATGTTATACTGAAATCGTTCCGAATGTGATAAATTAACCCAAGTTGCTACCAAAGGAAGTTGAGGCTACAAGCCAGGACAAACAAAGCGACTTTGAGTTCAAATCCTTCTGCAGTCACGGCGTGAATCGATTTTGGTAATAAGCGTTCAATCAAGCTGCCTGTGGTTTCGACCATTTTGCGAACGGTCGACTGGAGATACAGCATAAACGGTGGCACCGGACGTAACGAGTTCTTTTTGCGAAAGGGCAAGAGTTCCCGCTCCGCTTCTCGCAGAATATCCTCGATCAGGTAATCGTTGTAGGCTTTGTCTCCATCGATCCAGGCGCCTTCAGGCAAGTCAAAATTATAGAGAGCCCAGGCGCTGGTATCGCTAAAGGCTCCAGGAGCCAGAAAGAATTCCACGGGTTCGCCCGTTTCGGTGATCAAGATATGAATGCGCACCCCATAAAAGTAGCGTTTTTTGCTGGGAATATAGCCGCGCCAGGCTTCTCCGCTATAGATTTTGCAGCGCGAGATGCGATAGTTGTCGCAGACTGCAATCGGGAAGCTGTCGATGATGTAGGTCGAGCGCTCATTGAGCTGTTTCCAGGACTCGCCCAGCCGCAAAAACAGGGTCAAAAACAAATCGGCAATGCGATGCAGACGACGGTTGCCTGTCCTGGCCGGACAGGCCAGGGAAGCGACTTTTGCCCAACATGCCCGGAATGGAGCCACCCTCAAACATAAATCGGCACGCCAAACAGAAATTGCCACGGAAATACAACATGGCCACGATGACCGTGGTCATCACCTCAGCATCTTTCATGTGGCACTGCGGATCTTCGTGGTGATGCAGGGCTTTGAGCATATCGTCAACCAGACAAAAAACGACTACAATTTGGGTATCCATGAGTTCCTCCAGTCCTTTGGTGGTCGGGATACCCCAACTGTACTGGATACTCATGGATTTTTGTTAAGGTTCACCCCAAGGTAGCAACTTGGGTTAATTTAATAGAAGATAGTCCTGAGCTTTCATCCAATTTTACCGCCACACAGGCCCGAGCGATCAACGCCCAACCAGGAGGACATCATCATGTACAAGCCCGCGCCTATCAAGATCGACCCTGCTCTGCTGGAGCCTGCTGAGATTCAGGTCATGGGGGAGGGGGCCTGGCTGGCCACACCCTTTACCCTTTCCTGCGCCAGCCCGGATTTTTATCAGTACGGCGCTCGCCGTAAGATCGGGTCGGCAATCTGGTTTTTTGTGATCTTCAATATGATCCTCGTTCTGATCGCCACCGTGCGCATGACCTACGTCATGGTCGACACTCGCCAGCAGATCAGCGACGCCTTTCTCTCCGGCCAAATCCCAGAAATAACGATCTCGGGCGGTCTCGCGAACGTCAACGCCACGCAGCCTCTGGTGCTGGTGGATGGGGATGGGGTCCTGGTTAAAATCGACACCAGCGGGTTCGCCACCCAGATCGACAACCGCCGCTACGCCAACGGTATGGTGCTCACCCGCGACAGCCTGATGGTCCTTAATAACGGCCAGTATCAGACGATCCCCCTGGCCAAGATCCAGGAGGCGTTCAAAACCGATCCGATTTTAATCAATGCCGAGATGGTTACCGGCTTGTGGGACCAACTGACTACCTGGTTGATCGCCGGCACCTTCCTCCTCGGATTGCTCTGGATGGTACTGGTCCGCCTGGTCTGGCTGCTGCTGCTTGCCTCGCTGATGCGCGGCGCGGTGACCCTTTTCCGCAGGAAGGTGGAATATGCGCCGGTGGCGATCACCGGCCTGTATGCCTTTATCCCGGCGTTATATCTGCATTATCTGCTCGGCCGGGTGCACGTCGATTTCATTTTCTTGCAGACCCTGATCTTGCTGGTGATCTGGGGGATCGCCCTGATCCCGGCGCTCCGCCAGCCCCTACCCAGGGAAATAGAAAAGCCTAATCTGGCGCCCTGGCAGATGTGGATCGGCGTTCCCATGGTTCTTGCCCTGGCGTGGGACAGCATCTTCTCATTGCCGGATGCGGTCGGCCTGGTCTGGGTGATCGCTATCGTGACCATGTTGATTTACGTGACGATGTACATGTTCATGGGCGGCCACCCGGAGGAAAGCACCGGTCAGCCCGGGCCGACCAGCTCTCAATAAGGATTTTTCTGCGAGCGGAATTTCCCGGTCAGCGGGATGTTTTCGATCCGGCTGGAGAAGCTGTATTTCTCCCAGAATTCCTGGTTGCCGTTGCCACGGTGACCGCTATCGCTGGGCCCGTCGTAAGACACCAGCCGGATGATTCCGGACTGCATGATCGCCAAGCTGCAGTCGGTACAGGGGATGCCCGAGACGTACATGGTGGCGCCCAGGCGCTCTCCAGGAGCGCTGTGAATGCTGGCGTTTAATTCCGAGTGGATACAACAATTGGGTTTAGCGGCGTTATCCGGCGGGCCTTCCCGACAGCAGATGGCATCGTTGATCGATCCGGCAGGCTTCCCGTTGTAGCCCGTGGCCACGATGCGCCCATCTTTGACGATGATGGTGCCGTAATGGGCGCGAGCGCCCAGGCAGGCGTTGGGGATGATATAGACATTTTATGTCTAAAAGCTATAATATCTATATAGTTTTTGACAGATCGATCTTTTCTTCAGGAAGGATTTCAGATATGGGTGATGGGAATGGTTATAGTAACCGGAACGCGAGTGGCGCTACCCCGGCGACTGTTGTTAGACCGGAGCGCGATGAGCTCATCCGCAGGGCCCAGGAAGATTTGACCGGTTTTTGGGCGGCCTGCGCCCAGGAATTCGAGTGGTTCGAGCCCTGGGATAAAGTTCTCGACGATTCGAACCCACCTTTTTATCAATGGTTCGTGGGGGCGAAAACCAATATCGTCGCCAACTGCCTCGACCGCCACCTTCGCACTTGGCGGAGAAACAAGCTGGCGCTGATCTGGGAGAGCGAGCAGGGAGAGGTGCGCACCTTCTCGTACCATTCGCTCAACCGCGAAGTCTGCATGTTTGCCAACGTGTTGCGCAGCCTGGGGGTGAAAAAGGGCGACCGGGTCACGATCTACATGGGCCGGGTCCCCGAGCTGCCCATGGCGATGCTGGCCTGCGCCAAGATCGGCGCCGTCCATTCGGTTGTTTACGGCGGCTTTTCGGTCGAGGCGCTGCACGGGCGGATCGATGACAGCGAATCGAACGTGGTCATCACCTGCGACGGCGGCTACATGAATGGTAAGGTGGTCGAGCTGAAAAAGATCGTGGATGAGGCTCTCAAGCGCAGCGCGACGGTCGAGCACGTGGTGGTGGTCCGCCGGACCGGGCTGGAAGTGGCCATGGAAGCCGGACGCGACTACTGGTATCACGACCTGATGGCTCTGCCGATCGCGAAAACGGCGGGCGGAGCTTCGCGCTGCGAGACCGAAGTGATGGACGCCGAGGACCCCTTGTTCATGCTCTATACCTCCGGGACCACCGGCAAGCCCAAAGCCATTCTCCATACCCACGGCGGGTACATGGTCGGCGTGGGCACCACTCTGAAATGGGTCTTCGATATCCGCGACGAGGACCGCTACTGGTGCACCGCCGATCCAGGCTGGATCACCGGGCACAGCTACATTGTCTATGGACCGCTGCTCCTCGGCGCGACCAGTTTTATGTACGAAGGGGCTCCCACCTATCCATATCCGAACCGCTGGTGGAGCATGGTCGAGAAATATGGCATCAACATTCTCTATACCGCCCCCACTGCCATTCGGGGGCTGATGCGCTTTGGCGAGGCCTGGGCCAACCGCCACGACCTGTCTTCCCTGCGCATCCTCGGCTCGGTCGGCGAGCCGATCAACCCCGAGGCCTGGCGCTGGTACAGCCGGGTGATCGGCAAGGATAGCTGCCCGATCATGGACACCTGGTGGCAGACCGAGACGGGGATGTTTATGATCACCCCCCTGCCGGATTCCAGGCTGAAACCCGGCAGCGCCACGCATCCCTTCCCCGGGGTTTCTGCAGACGTCCTCGACGAATCTGGCCAGTCGGCAGCGCCGGGGGAGGAAGGCTTCCTGGTGCTCAAGCAGCCCTGGCCGGCGATGCTGCGCACCATCTACCGCGACCCGGAACGCTACGTCCAGCAGTACTGGTCGAAATACCCGGGTTTGTACTTCACCGGCGACAGCGCGCGCAAAGATGAAGATGGATATTTCTGGATCATTGGCCGGGTTGATGATGTTATTAAAGTCTCGGGCTACCGCCTGGGCACCGCCGAGATCGAAAGCGCGCTGGTCAGCCACCCGGCGGTGGCGGAAGCTGCTGCGATCGGCTTGCCGCACGAGATCAAAGGCAACGCGATCCACGCCTACGTGATCCTCAAGGCCGGCAACGAGCCCAGCGAGGCGCTGGTCGAGGACCTGCGCAAGCACGTGATCCACGAGATGGGCCCCATCGCCGCGCCGGAGAAGATCAATATCGTCACCCAGCTTCCCAAGACTCGCTCGGGGAAAATCATGCGCCGGGTCTTGAAGGCCCGCGCCCAGGGTCTCCCTGAAGGCGACCTGACGACACTGGAAGAATAACCGGGATCCATTCCCGGACCGATCTCTCTTCCAGGACCAGACCCTGAGGGCTTGTGATACCCTCAGGGTTTTCTTTCTCCATAATTGGACGAAAAGATCGAAATCCTTGGTTATAATACTTGATGAGAACGTCGACTTCCTTGATCGCCGCAGAATACAATGAAAGGGCTCGATTTTCACCTGTTCTTCGTGTAACCAACCAAATTCAACTGAACAGAGAGGAGAAGACCATGAAGAGGATCGTTTTTTGCCTGCTGATCGCCGTCTTTTTAGCAGCCAGCGTTGGGGGCTGTACGCCCGCAGCCACCGGACCCAAATCGCAAAAGGTGGTCTACTTGATCAACGGCGCCCTGGGGGATAACGCTTTCTATGACTCGGGCAAAGCCGGGATCGATGCGATTGCCAAGCAGTACGGCGTGGAGACCCGTACCATCGAATGCAACTTCGACGCGGCCAAATACCAGCCCTCCCTGCAGGCGGCCGTCGACTACGCCGACGTGATTTTTGTCATTTCCTACGGCTTCGAAGACCAGCTCAAGGAAATGGCCGACAAATATCCGGATAAGACCTTCGTCAACATCGATACCGTGGTCGAGAATTCGAAAAAGACGATCACCTCCGTGGATTATATCGAAGAGGAGAGCGCCTATCTGACCGGGATGGCCGCCGCGCTGGCTACCACCGATACCTCGATCAAGAATATCAACCCGGATAAGATCATCGGGGCGGTCGGTGGGGATACGGACCCGGTGATCAGCGCCTTCGTTTTCGCGTACGAAAATGGGGCTCACTCGGTGGATCCCCAGATCCAGGTGCTCAAGAAATCCCTGGGCGGCGCCTGGGATGACAGCGCCAAGGGAAAAACCGCGGCCCTCCAGCTCTACGACCAGAAGGCCGATGTGGTCTTCCAGATCGCCGCGGCCGCCGGGCTTGGTGTGCTCCAGGCGGCGAAAGAGCGCGAGCTTTACGCGATCGGCGTGGACACCAACCAGAACGATCTTGAGCCCGGGTACGTCATCGCCAGCGATGTGAAAAACGTGGGTAAGTCCATTGAAACCGTCTTCAAGACCATTAAGGACGGGACCTTCAAGCCCGGGACCGTGATCAACGATGGCCTGGCAAGCGGCGGCGTGGATATCGCCCTGGAGGCCAAGCAGCAGGTTCTGCCCAAGGCCACGATCGACAAGATCATGGCTGCCCGCCAGCAGATTATCGATGGGAAGCTGAAAGTCGAAAAATACGCCGGTCAGGACGTTTGGAAGTAAGCTTTCCCGTGATGGAAGAAATCATTCGCATGGAGCACATCGTCAAGGTCTACCCGCCCAGCGTGGTAGCCCTTGACGATGTTTCTGTTTCCTTTCGCCAGGGTGAGATCCATGCCGTGGTTGGGGAAAATGGGGCCGGTAAAAGTACTTTGATGAAAGTGCTCTACGGCCTGGTTGCCAGGGATGATGGAGAAATCTTTGTCCGCGGCCAGCCGGCCCAGTTTCACGAGCCGGGAGAGGCTATCGCACAGGGGATCGGCATGGTCCACCAGGAGATTGTGCTGATCCCCGAATACACCGTGTGGGAAAATATTATCCTGGGCGCCGAGCCGGCCGGCCTGTTCGGAACGATCGATGCTGATCGAGCTCGCCGCCAGGTCGCGGAAGAGATCGCTGAATTCCAGTTCAACCTGGATCCGGATGCCCAGGTCGGTGAGATTTCAGTCGCCGCCCGCCAGAAAGTCGAAATCCTCAAGCTGCTGTACCGCAACGTCTCGATTCTGATCCTCGACGAACCGACTGCGGTGCTCACTCCCCAGGAAATTCCCCAATTGTTTTCAGAGCTGAAAAAGATGCGCGACAACGGTAAAACCATCCTGTTCGTTTCGCACCGCCTGGACGAGGTGATGGAGCTGAGCGATCGGATCACCGTGATGCGCAAAGGGAAAAAGGTCGATACGGTCGAGGCAAACCGGACCACCAAACAGGACCTGGCGCGCATGATGGTCGGGCGAGAGGTGATTTTCTCCTCTCGGCGCAGCCAGCACCTTTATGGCGAGGTGGTCTGCCAGATCGAGAATCTCTCCTACCGCGACCCCGAAGGCCGGCAGCGGCTGAAAGACGTCAGCATCAACGTTCGCGCCGGCGAGATCGTCGGTGTGGCCGGAGTCGAAGGCAACGGCCAATATGAGCTGGTCAACTCAGTCGTCGGGCTGATCCAACCCCAGCAGGGGAAGGTGCTCGTTAAAGGGATCGATCTCACCCATCTGCCGATATTGCAGCGGCGCGAGTTGATCTCGTTCGTCCCCCAGGACCGTGGAAAGATGGGCGCGAGCGTCAACGCCTCCATCCTGGAGAACGCGATCATGCTTCACCACCGCCTGAACCCGGCGCTTTCGGCCTGGAAGGGACTGCTCTTGAACTTTGCCAACGCGCGCCGCTTCACAACAGACCTCGAAAAGAAATTTTCGGTCAATATGGCCTCCAGCGATGATCCTTTCCGATCCCTCTCGGGCGGAAACCAGCAAAAAGTGATCCTCGGGCGCGAGCTGCTGCTGAATAATCCCTTTGTCCTCCTCGACCAGCCCACTCGCGGCCTGGACGTGGGCTCCATCGAATACGTCCACGAGCAGGTGCTGGCCATGCGCGAGGCTGGAAGAGCAATCCTGCTGATCTCCGCCGACCTGGAAGAGCTGTTCATGCTGTCGGACCGGATTGTGGTTTTGTACCGGGGAGAAATCGCTGCGGACTTACCCGTGGAATCCACTTCAGTGGAGGATATCGGCATGCGCATGCTGGAAGGATACCCCGAGGCTTCATGAATCAAAAAACTATCAGTGCACTGATCGGAATCCTGATCGGGCTGCTCATCGGTGCAGTCATCCTACTGGTGCAGGGGTATGATCCTCTGGCGACTTACCAGGCGTTGTTCCAGTATTCGCTCTTCGGCCTGTACCCGCTGTCGACCACGATCAAGAATTCGGTACCGCTGATCCTGACCGGGCTCTCCGCTTCAGTGGCGTTTGCCTCGGGGCCGGTCAACCTTGGCCAGCCCGGCCAGCTTGTGATGGGTGCGCTGCTGGCGACGATCGGCGGGATCTATCTGCACCTGCCTCCGGCCCTGGAAGTCCCGGCGCTGCTGGCCCTGGCGATGCTCGGGGGGGCATTGTGGGCCGGCCTGGCTGCTTTTTTCCGCCAGGCGTTCAACATGAGCGAGTTTATCGTCACCCTGATGCTCAATATGATCGCCGATTTCTTTACCGCCTGGGCGATCTCGTTCCCGCTGATGGACCGCAAGGCCTTCTCGCCGATGACCCCGCAAATCGATCGAGCCGGTTGGCTGCCGGATTGGGGCAGCTTCAACAGCGCCATTCCGGTCATGCTGATCGCGGTGGGGATCATGTGGTTCATGTTCAACCGTTGGAAAATTGGCTACGAGTGGCGCATGTCGGGGCAGAACTCGTTGTTTGCCCGCCTGGGCGGTTGTGAGATCCGCAAGAATTTCGTGGCGGTGATGCTGGTGACCGGGGCGTTAGCCGGACTGGCGGGTGGTCTGGTGGTGATGGACGGACCGCACCGCTTTATTAAAGGGTTGGGCGCCAATTATGCCTGGGATGGGGTCATGATCGCGATCGTTGCCAATAACGACATCCTGGGAACCTTGTTTTATGGCCTGTTTTTCAGCGCGATCCAGACCGGCGCGCTGGGGATGGAGCTGATTACCAACGTCCCGAATGAGATCAGCCAGGTGCTCCAGGCGGTCCTGGTCCTGGTGATCGTCGCCAGCCGCGAGGCGACCGTGGCGATCATGAATCGTTCCGCGGCCCGCCGCAAGGCTCGCCAGCGAGTGGTTGGGCATATCGAGGAAAAAGCAGTATGAGAGTCTTTATCGGCCTGATCACAGGTATGATCAGTGGAGCGACGCCCATCCTCCTGGCTGCGTTGGGCGGCACGTTCACGTTTTACGCCGGAGTGTTCAACATTGCCATGGAGGGGATGATGCTGGCCGGCGCGTTCTGTGCGGTGGTCGGCTCCTATTTCTTCCACTCCTGGTTGATGGGAATCCTTTTTGCCATCCTCGGCTCGCTGCTCCTGGCATTGATCTTCGTCCTGTTTGCCGTGGTCCTCCATACCGACGAATTCATCACCGGTATCGGGCTCAATTTGTTCGCGGTGGGGGCTACTACCTACCTGATGCGCCAGACCTTCAAGGTCAAAGGCGTTTTCGCAGATCCCGGGATCGTCGCGATCCCCTCCCTCCAGATCCCATGGATCAAAGATGTTCCTGTCCTCGGCCAGATCCTTTCCGGTCAGAATGTGATCGTGTATCTCGCGGTCCTGCTGACGGCCTGGTCGGCCTATACCGTTTTCCGCACTCGCTTTGGCCTGCGCCTGCGGGCCGCCGGCTATAACGCCGCCAGCCTGGACTCGAGCGGTGTATCGACCGCGCGGATGCGGGTCCTCTCGCTCCTGGTCTGCGGTGTGCTCTGCGGGCTGGCGGGGGCTTATCTCTCCCTGGGCTACGTGCGCCTCTTCGCAGAGAATATGTCCGCCGGACGAGGGTGGATCTCACTGGCGGCGATCATCTTGGTCAACGGAAACCCGTGGGGAATCGCCCTCATCTCACTCGTGTTTGGCTTCTCGGATGGCCTGGGGCTGCTGTTACAGGGGTACAACGTGGCCCCGCAGTTCACAGCCATGATCCCCTATATTGCTACGCTGATCGCCCTGTACTTCTTCTCGGTCCGCCAGAAAAGGCTGCAAAAAGTATGATCCATGAACGCAAGCGCAAAGCCTGGGAGATTGACCGTGAGATCCGCCTGAACGCGGTGCCGCTCGACCGGCGGATTCACCCGGGCACCTGGAGTGAAACCGCGGCGAGCTTTCCGACCGGCGACGATTTGATCGCGCTCTTCTGGAAGGCGGAGGTTCCCGGTTCCGGCGCACCGGAGATCCCTTACGTGGAAATGGTCGAATCGATGGCGAACAGGGGCTACGATGTGAGCGCGGCCGAGGCTCTTCTCCCGCGCGGGCTGGAGCTGGCTGCGCAGCAAGGAGCCGCCGGGCGGGATGAGCTGCGCGCTCTGACCGCTGAGCTTCTGGCGGCCCTCCATTCCGCCCCACGTATCCTTTCTCACCCGTATTGGACCTTCGAGCATCCAGGTTACTGGCAGGTCGTTCAGGCGGCTATGGATCATCCAGACGATGCCCGAGACCTGCGCGCACTGGACTTCCTGGACGAACGAGTCCTGGATGGGTGGCTGGGGCAACTGGCCGGAGGATCGTTTGGCACCCCGCTCGAAGGGTATCACAGCCAGAAAATTCGAGAAGTCTACGGGACAATCGACCAGTACGTCACCCCGCCCGAAACGATGAACGACGACGTCGTCTACGAGTTGGTGTTTCTGGATGTGCTCGAACAAAAAGGCAGAGGGTTGACATCCCGTGATCTGGGGCTGGAATGGTTGCGCCAGATTCCCTTTGGTTGGTCCGCGGAATGGGTGGCCCTGCACAATCTGTCGGATGGTATTATCCCGCCCGAGTCGGGCTCGTTTCGCAATCCCTATTCAGATTGGATCGGTGCGCAGATGCGCGGGATGGTCTGCGGCCTGGTGGCGCCCGGTTGGCCGCTGGAGGCCGCCCGCCTGGCTTACCTGGATGGTCAGGTTTCGCATGCCGCGAATGGAATCTTCGGCGAGATGTTCGCCGCGGCGCTGACCTCGCTGGCGTTCGTCCATACCGACATTCAGGAGCTGATCCAGGACGCGCTGCGCTATTTGCCTCAACGGAGTGAATATGTTGCCGTTGCGCGCGGCTGCCTGGATACGATCCATTCGGAGAAAGACCCCGGAAAATCCTGGGAGATCCTCGACCGCCGGTTTGAGGAGTACAACTGGATCCACGCCTATCCCAACCTCGCGGCGGACCTGCTGGCTCTCTGCTGTGGCAATGGGGAGTTGACTCGTTCGTTTCAAATCCTGGCGCACGCCGGGCTAGACGTGGATTGTAACGCCGGATTGGTTGGAACCGTTCTGGGAGTGATGAATGGCGCGCCTGAAAAATGGTCAGCGCCGCTCAACGATCGATTAGAGACCTATCTTCGCGGAAAAGAGACGCTTTCGATTCGCGCCCTGGCAGCCAGGACCGCCAACCTGGCGCGAGGGCTGGTCGTAAAGGAAAAACCTTAAGGGTTTCTGGAACCCTTAAGGTCTTGGTGATCAGGCTACTTCCCAGCCCAGACCAACTGGCGGATTTCAGAAGCGGGCCCGGCTGGCCTCCAGATCGGATTCCCAGATTGGTTTGTGCCGGTCTGGCGGACGGGCTGGATGGACCAGGTCAGGAAGTGGTCTTTTCCATCGCTGGAATGGAACGTTGCGGGGATGCTGAACTGAGTTTCCCGGGTCGTTTCGTACAGGCGTTTTAGCTGGCCGGTATCCGCTTCTGCGGTGACGTCGATTACGATCACCGCATAGGCTTCATTCTCACGCAGGTTTCCAACCGAGGACCACTGCAAACCGGGCTCATCACCTGCCGGAAACACAGTACCGTTCAAGGGTAGCAGCAGGGCTGCCGCCGCGTAGTCCGGCGGCTGGGTGGGTGTGGGCGTCGACCCATCCGCTGGTTTTCGCTTGCAGAGGGGGATTTGCAGGTGGGATCCCTGCAGGACATTGTCGTTGAGCAAATTGTTGAAAACCTTAATATCTTCCATAGATACATTGTAAATGCGCGAAATGCGGCTTAAGCTGTCGCCCTCGGCCACTTCGTAATCGGCGACCTCGCAGTTCGCTTTGGCGGCCTCGGTCGCTCCCGCGGTCGCGCTGGGCTCCGGGGATGGCGTGACGGTTGGCTGGGGGACGAGGATCTTCTGCCCTACAGACAGGTTGTCGCATGCCTGAGGCAAGTTGTTCTTCTCCAGCAGGCTGGCCAGGGAAATGTGGAAGTGGATCGCGATCGAGAGGCAGGTATCTCCGTCTCCAATCTTATACTCGATATCCGGGAGCGGGGTTGCGGTGGGGGGCGGCGGTGGAGTTCTGGTTGGCTCCAGGGTGGCGGTGATCGTGGGTGTCTGCGTGACGGTTGCCGTCCGGGTTGGGGCCTGAGCAGCGGAGCCACTCGAGCGCCCCTGAATGGCGTAATACGCCAGGCCGGCGTCTGCTCCAAAGAAGACGATCAAGAGAATCAGAAATATCGGTAAGCTCAGCCTCACGCCTGGTTTGCGGGCCGAGGAGGATCGTGCGTTCGATTGAGCTGGTTCATTGAGAATTCTGCCGCAAACCAGGCAGCGTTCTGCCCCGGGTGTGATCCGTGATCCACACGTAGGGCAAAGCGGGGTAGGGTTGGCAGTTTGGGCCATAGCTGGTCAATTTCCTGTTCATGGATAATAAAATTACAAGCCTGTTTCTACGGGGTGTCGCAGAAACCTTCCCCAATTGTACCCTTACTTATGACCCAAATGGGTACTCTTTTTCCAAACCTATTGAATCGAGCGGTCGAACGTGTTATTCTCTTCGCGTTCATTTGTTCTGAAACTCACAAACGAAAAGCTGAGAAGAAAACTTTTCAACGATTGATACGGGATCTTTCCCGAGATTGAACCAAAAACAGGAGCAGACGAGAATGGATACGAACTTTGATGATGAAACCATCGAAATCCTTTTAGACGACCGGATTGGAACCGGCGGATAATTCAAACAGACAGTCCTCTATTCTCTCGAAAGGTCCCTGGCTGCTCCCGATGCCAGGGACCTGAATTTAACTCACGGGTAGATTCCGGTAGCGGTCGTACGCTTTTTCCCAGGTCAAAGCATCCATCGGGCTGTAGGGTTCCAGGTCGAAGGAGCGGCGGACGAGAGCCCGTCCTTCTTGGATGGACCCAAGCATCCCCATCGAGATTGCCTGGATCAGGATATTCCCAATCGATGTCGCCTCCACCGGCCCGGCGATCACGGTTTTTCCGGTGGCGTTGGCGGTGAACTGGTTGAGTAGCCGGTTGCGGGAGCCGCCCCCAATGATGTGGATCACCGGCAGGCCATGGCCCACCATTTCTTCGAGCTGAACGGCGATCGTGCGATATTCGAGCGCCAGGCTTTCCAGAATACAGCGGCAAACTTCTCCGACGCTTTCTGGGACCGGCTGCTGAGACTCAGCACAGTAAGCGCGGATTCTCAAGGTCATGTCGCCTGGGGCCAGAAACCGCGAGTCCGATGTGCGCACCAGCGAATGGAACGGCGCCGCGCTCTCTGCCAGCCGGGTGAGCTCGCCGTAGTCGTACGTTTGCCCGTGGCGGGCCCATTCACGCCGGCATTCCTGGAGCAGCCACAGCCCGGAAATATTCTTCAGAAGCCGGATGGTTCCATTCGCGCCGCCTTCGTTGGTCAGGTTATACTCCACCCCTTTCGCGTTGATGATTGGGCCGGGGATCTCGATGCCCATCAGCGACCAGGTTCCGGAGCTGAGGAAGATGTAGCCCGGCTGGTTGGCGGGGACCGCGGCAACCGCGGAGGCCGTGTCGTGGCAGGTCGTGGCGATCACTTCGATGGCTCTCCCAACCAGCTCCGGCGCGGCGGATTGTCGAAGCGCGCCCAACCGGGTACCGGAGGGAACGATGGCTTGAAAAATGTGCGCAGGAATGTCCAATCTGGAAAGCAGGTCTGTGGCCCAGGCTTTCCGGGTGGGATCGTAACACTGGGTCGTAGTGGAGATGCTGAATTCACTGGCTTTCACCCCGGTCAGCCAGAAATTGAAGAGGTCGGGAATAGTCAGGAAGGTTTGGGCGGTGTCCAGAATGGAAGGCTGATGGATGCGCATAGATAAAAGCTGGTAAAGGCTGTTGATCTGCATGAACTGGATCCCGGTTTGCCTGTAGATTTCTTCTTTTGGAACGCGCCGGAAAGCTTCCGCAAGCATCCCATCATTGCGCGAATCGCGGTAGTGGTGCGGATTGCCCAGCAGCTCGTCACCCTCACCGAGCAGAGCGAAGTCGACTCCCCACGTATCAACCCCCAGGCTGACCAGGTCCGGACCCGCCTTTTGGGTTGCCATGTGGATCGAGGCCTGGATTTCATCCCACAATTTGAGCGTGTTCCAGTAGAGGCTGGATCCAACCGCAATCGGTCCGTTCGCAAAGCGATGAATCTCTTCCATCGATAAAATGTTGTTTTCCAGGCAGCCAAGCACGGCCCGTCCACTTTCCGCTCCCAGATCGATCGCCAGAAAAGAAGGATTTTTGGACATAAACCAACTCCAGAGGATTACAGTTCGACATTAAATCAACGGAAGCAACGCTTTGGTCACGTCGGCGTCGTTTTGCGGAGTAGTAACGTCGCGGAACAGCAGCCAGGTCTCGGGGTGTTCGACTGTCTGACCTGGCTGGAGGCGCGCAATCGGGCCGAGGGTTTCCAACTCGAGCATTTCGTCGTTGGTGAAGGTCTCGACGTTGCTGCCGAAATCCGGGTAAGACGCACTCGCCTGATATTGAAATTTCTTCACAAACAGGTGCCCGCCGTTCGCGCAGGCGATCCATCCCGCGCAATCCATCAGACCGATCTTCTGCGGCGCAACGCGCTGCGGGTCTTGGCGAAGGAGCAGGTATTGGTTTCCCAGGCTCCAACGCGGGTCGGAGAAATCGGTATATGCCCACATAGACAGAGAGTTTACCGGTAACAGGTTCTGGTCGTGGCGCTGTCTGGGCGGCAGGGGCAGGATGGCCGTTCCACCTGGGCGCATCACGCTCAACGCCCAGGGGGCGAGCTCCACATCCCACAGCCCGCAGTTGCGCAGCCGGTGAATGACCTGGACACGGGCTTTCTGAGGATCCAGGTGAATCTCGATCTCTTTTTGGATGCCCGTAGTGTGCTCGACCGGTTGTATGAGAAGGGCGCCGTCCGCGAGCAGGAGGTATTCCACATCGCCATTGTCTGGATAATAGCTGCGCGGCATCTGTTCGGGGGCGTGCCAGAGGCGGTGACCGCCGTAAATTCGCCATTCGTCGCCGCCGGTCTTGCCGAGCATCTGGGAATATTCTTTGAATTCGTTCCGATCGCCAACGAAGCCAAAGCGGATCACCCGCGGCCCAACAACCGTCGTAATGACAAGGTCCACCAGTGGATTCGATACTCGGATACAGTTAGACCAACCCGCGTAGGAGGTCAGCTCGATGTCCATAAGAATATGGTTTCTCCTTCTGGCTTAGATTTTATTTGCTGGAAACGGTGCGATGACCGAAGAACGCTCTCTAGTTTACCCTGATTTGTCCTTCAGGGAAAGCAGTGGAACGACGATTTTCGGGATCGAAAGGATTAATATCACTGTAAATCAATATCATTGGTAGATTGTGCTCCAGGTTTCTTTCGTTATAATGGTTATTAGGTTCATTGCCTTAAACTGACGGAAGATTATTACCATGGGGCGCCAGATAGGGGGCGTCGGGCTAAGGACATCGATGCTGGCCGATCCTCAATTCACTGAAGAACCATTGCCGTCCAATCCGGTTTCACTTAACCTGCTAGACGCGGCGGTTGAAGTTGCCGGCCAGTTCGAACTCTCCCTGGCGCTTCCGAAAATCCTTCATTCTACAGCCCAACTCTGTCCTGGCGACGGGGTGGGCATAATGCTGTTCGATCTGGAAAAAGGCGAAATATCCCATTATTTGGGTCGCTGCAGCCTGGCGAAAATTCCCCTGCCTGAGAGTGGATCTGAGGCGATGCAATGGATCCAGGAAATAGCCGAATCCTTGTGCCTGGAAGGGGAAGGTCTTCAACGATATTTCCCCGGATCGGCGATCAACGGGCGCGTGATGTTGCAGCCAGTCCGCGAGTTGGAAAAAATGA
>DATKLX010000176.1:0-17224 GCA_035542155.1 Anaerolineaceae bacterium | reverse complement strand
CGGGCATACGCTCGTGGTCGGTGGCAAGACGCCAGCGGGGTCCCAGCGTTGCCCCCTGGTAGAGGCCAAGAGTGAGGTTGGTATTGCCAATGTCGATGGTGAGGAGCATAAGGGTAATTTATCCGGTTTTTTCCAACTGTCGGACCGCATCGATGATCTCGGCGATATTATCGAAGCGGTTAAAGGCCGGCATGAGATAGATCCCGTTGAACAACGAGCGAATTTCAACAATTAATTCTATCGCAATTTCGCGCCCAACCAATACGCTGTTTTCGCCGCTGGCCTCCATCCGGCGGCGAATCTCCTCAGGAATGAACATGCCGGGGACTTCGTGGTGCAAGAAGGCCGCGTGGCGCGGGTTCATGAGGGGCAGCACGCCGGCGATGACCGGTACAGGCAAGGGTCCATAATCATCCTGGAAACGCTGGAGGAAGGCGCGCGCGGGACCGATCTCATAGATCGGCTGAGTGAGGATGAAATCCGCCTGGGCGTGCAGCTTGCGGCGCAGGTTTTTGATCTCGGCCTGAGGGTCCGGCGGGTTGAGGTTCAAGGCGCAACCCACAAAGAACGAGGTCGGTTGGCCGATGTCTGAACCGGCGTGATCGACGCCGGCATTAAAGTTCTGCTTGATCAGCTTGATCAGGCCGGAAGGGACCAGGTCGTAGTTGTCCATTGCGTCGGGGTAATCGCCCACGGCGGTCGGGTCGCCCATGACCACGAACACGTTGCGTACGCCGAGAGCGTGGGCGGCGAGGAGATCACCCTGGACGCGGAGCAGGTTGCGCCCGCGGGTGGGGAAATGGAGCACAGTCTCCAGGCCGATCTGGCGCTGGACCAGGTTGCAGATCGCCCAGGGGCTCATGCGCATGCGCGCCATGGGGCTGTCGGCGACGTCTATCACGTCCGCACCGACCTCGGCGAGCAGGCTCGCCCCGGCAAGCACCTTCTTGATCGCGACCCCGCGGGGCGGGTCCATCTCGACGGCGATGACGAAGCGGCCTGAGGCCAGCCTGTGAGCGAGCTGGGTGGGCTGTTCGGGGGTGAGCTGGGCTTCTTCAGGCTCGGCGGTGGGTTGCGAGTTCCCATTGGCCGCCAGCTCCGCCGGGGCCGTATCGATTGCCTGGCGCATGGAGTGGATATGCTCGGGAGTGGTGCCACAGCAGCCACCGATGATCCCCGCGCCAGCCGACCAGAATAGGCGGGCATAATCCCCGAAATATTGGGGGACAGCCGGGTACATGATCCGCCCGCCGACCTGCTCGGGCCAACCCGCATTGGGCATCACCGAGAACCTGGCTTGGGGAACCGCAGCGTGCATCAACTTGAGGATGCGCAGGAGCTGGGCGGGACCACCCGAGCAGTTGACCCCAATCACGTCGACCCGGTCATTCCACAGCGCGGCGGCCACCTTTTCGGGCGAGTCGCCGAGGAGGGTGCGGTCGTCGCGGGTGAAGGTCATCGAAGCGATGATCGGTAGCTCGGGGGCGACGTGCCGGGCGGCATTGACTGCCTCGCGGATCTCGTACAGGTCGGTCATCGTCTCGACCAGGATCAAGTCCGCTCCGGCATCTTTGAGCGCGCCGATCTGCTCTTCAAAGGCCTGGCAGGCCTGGTCCGTCTGGACGCGCCCGAAGGGAGCCAAACGCACGCCCAGCGGCCCGACGTCTCCGGCAATCAAAATGTCGCGGAATGAGGCCAGGACCACTCGCCGGGCAAGATCCACGCCTGCGCGGTTGATATCCAGCACCTGGGCTTCCAGGCCGTGCCGGGCCAGCTTGTAACGGTTCGCGCCAAAGGTGTTGGTCTTGAGGATCTGCACACCAGATTGGATGTATTCGCGGTGGATCTCTCCGACCAACCCCGGGTTGGTCAGGTTCAGCTCGTCGAAACACTGATCGAAGCTGACGCCGCGCTGGTGAAGGGTAGTCCCCATCGCGCCATCGGCCAGGACTGGTTTGCCACTTTCGAAAAGAGCGGATAAAGTCAGGTTTCCCATCAAACCTCTTTGCTGTGGGATGTTGCATTGTCATTAGCGCATTAATTGTTCGACCCGGCTCTCGCCCACGTTGTAGTATTTCGCGTCGGGGTGGTGGACGACAATCGCGGCGGTGGACTGCTCGGGGACGAGCTGGTACGCCGCAGTGAGAGACACGCCGATCTCGCTTTCCGCGGGGAGAAGCGCAAACACCTTTTCGTGGTCGTTCAGCTCGGGTATGGCCGGGTAGCCCCACGAATAGCGCTTGCACTGACCAGGAAGCAGACCCAGTTCGCGGCGGATGTGGCGTTGGAGGTACTCCGCAGCCGCCTCGGCAGTCTGAACGCCCAGGCCGTGGGTGTAATAAGCTTCTGTGTACTGGTTGGTATCCTGCAGGCGCTGGAAGCGGCGGGTAGCCTCCTCGCCAACCGTGACAACCTGAAGGGCGACCACGTCCATGATCCCTGAATCGGTGCTGGCGAAATAATCTGCCAGGCTGAGGTGGTCTCCATCTGGCTGTCGAGGGAAGCTGAAGCGCTGGATCTCCGCGGGCGAGCCCTGCTCAACCGAATTGGGATCGTAAAAGACCAGGTCATCCATCTCGGATTGGACGGGCCAGTAGCCATAGACAGCCTGGGGCTTGAGCCAGCCTTCCTGGATGGCCTGTTTTTCCATTTCCCGCAGGCGCTGCTCGTACTCGGCCTTGAGCCGCTCCCAGGCATCGCCATGGGTGTTTTTCGCTCCCCAGGAGAGGCGGAAGAGCTCGTTTTTGGGCAGGCATTCGAAAACGGATTCCAGCGGCATAGAATGAACCACCCGTGGTCCCCAGACCGGCGGGACCGGGATGCGCTTCGCCGGAGGCACTTCAGAACGGATCCGGGCAGGCGTGAATTCCTCGGCCTGTGATGCTCGTCTGAGCTCGAAATCGGCTTCCTTGCGGGTCCTGGCAAGCAGGTCCTCTTTCTTACCTGGGGTGGTTAACGATTCCATGGTCGCCAGGCCCTCGAAAGCGTCCTTGCAATAGAAGACGCCTGGCTCGTAGTAACGGCCCTGCTCGGTGAGCAGAATCCGCCGCCCGAAGCGCTGGTTGATCGCGGCGCCGCCGATCAGGATGGGGAATTTCAGGCCGCGGCGGTCGAGTTCGTTGACGATCAGCGGCATTTGCTTGCTGGTGCTGACCAGGAGTGCGCTGAGCCCAATGGCGGTGGCGTTCGCCTCGACGGCCTGGGTGATGATCTTCTCCGCCGGGACTTGCTTGCCCAGGTCAATGACCTTATAGCCATTGTTCGAGAGAATGGTCTTGACCAGGTTCTTGCCGATATCGTGCACATCGCCATAGACCGTGGCCAGGACCAGGGTGCCCCTGGAGGCGCCCTCTTTCTTCTCGAGAAACTGCTCGACGTACGAGACAGCCTTTTTCATCACTTCGGCGGATTGAAGCACGAAGGGCAGGATCAACTCGCCAGCCCCAAACTTGTCGCCGACCTCTTTCATCGCCGGGAGGAGAACGGTGTTGATAATCATCACCGCCTGGTCGGATCGTTTTTCCGGGGAGACCCGGTCGAGGATCTCGCTCAGGTCGTTTTCGATCTCCTCCTTGTGGCGGTGAAGGATTCGCCAGTGGACGCGCTGCTCGGCGGTCATCCCCTCCAGAGGGTTCCTTCTGGTCTCGGTTTTTGCGACCGCATCCGGCTGGTCGAAATGCTCGATGAAGCGGGGCAGGGCGTCGGGGCGACGGTTGAAGATCAGGTCTTCGGCCAGCTCGCGCTCTTCGGCGGGGATCTCGGCGTATGGTGTAACGTGGGCGGGGTTGACGATGGCCATATCCAACCCATTCTGGACTGCGTGGTAGAGCATTACACTGTTCAAGACCGCGCGCAGACCGGGCGCCAGCCCGAAAGACACGTTACTGACTCCCAGGGAGGTGAGCACGCCGGGGAGCTCAGTCTTGATGCGGCGGATGCCTTCCAGCGTCTCGACCGCCGAGGTCGCAAATTCGGGGTCGCCAGTGGCGAGGGTGAAGGTCAGCGCATCGAAGACCAGATCCTGCGGTTTAAGCTGGAACTCGCTGACAGCCAGGTCAACCAGGCGGCGAGCGACTTCCAGCTTGCGGTCAGCGGTTTTTGCCATACCCTGCTCGTCGATGGTCAGGCAGATGACCGCGGCGTTGTATTTTTTGGCCAGGGCAAAGATCTTACGGGCTTTGTCCGGACCTCCTTCCAGGTGAGTGGAGTTGAGCAGGCTGCGCCCGGCGGTGGTTTCCAGGGCGGTTTCCATCACATCCGGCTCGGTGGTGTCGATGACCAGCGGAGCACGAACTGAGCTGGCCAGGACTTTGACCACCTTGCGCATGGTGAGGGCCTCGTCACCGCGCTCAGTGAGAGCTACACAGATGTCCAGGCCGTGCGCGCCGCCGTCGACCTGCTGGCGGGCCAGGGTGAGGACGCTGTCATAGTCCTCGGCGAGGATGATCTTTTTGAAGTTCCGCGAGCCCTGGGTGTTGAGCCGCTCGCCGATCAGGAAGGGGCGGGGTTCCTGAAGCATGGCGGTCGCCAGAGTGTTGGAGGAGAGCATCGGCGCCTGGATTTCTGGACGCGGGGGGTGCTTGCGGCCGTGGAGCTTTTCCACTAGCAGGGAGATGTGAGCCGGGGTGGTGCCACAGCAGCCACCGACCACGCTGATGTGGTTTTTTTCGACGAATTCAAGCAGGTCGTTGACAAATGGCTCCGGTTCGAGGGGATAAACGGCCTGTCCGTCAATGTTAAGGGGCAACCCGGCGTTGGGGATGCAGGACACGGGAAGCGAAGCGTGCTCGCCGAGGTAGTGGATAGGCTCGCGCATATGCTCAGGCCCGGTGGAGCAGTTCAGGCCGATCACGTCGATGGGCAGCCCTTCGAGGATGACGAGCACGGCCGCCGGGTCGGTCCCTAGGAGCATGCGGCCAGTGGTGTCGAGGGTGACCTGGACCTGGAGAGGAACGCGCTGGCCGGTGTCGGCGAAGGCGCCCTGGACGCCGAGAATGGACGCCTTGACCTCGAGGATATCCTGAGAGGTCTCGATCAAGAGCAGGTCAACGCCGCCGCGGATCAGCCCGGTTGCCTGCTCGCGGTAAACAGCGGAAAGCTCGGCAAAGGTGACGTTGGACATCTCTGGATCGTCGACCGAGGGCAGCTTTCCAGAAGGGCCCATCGAACCGGCGATAAAGCGTGGCTGGCCGGGGGTGGAATATTCATCGGCGATGCGGCGGGCCAGCTTTGCGGCGGCCTCGTTCAGTTCGAGGACGTGGTCCCCCAGGCCGTATTCGGAGAGGGTGAAACGGTTGGCGCGGAAGGTATCGGTCTCGATCACGTCGGCGCCCACCTCGAGGAAGGAGCGGTGGACCGTTTCCACAGCCTGCGGGTAGGAGATCACGAGGTAATCGATGCAGCCGAGGGTTTTTTCACCGCCGAACTCTGCAACGCCGAGATCCATTTTTTGCAGGCTGGTGCCCATCGCGCCGTCAAAGATCAAAACGCGGTCCTGGATGGCGTCCAGATAGCGGCGGTTGGTATATGGTTGTACTTTCGTCTCACTCATATTGCTGCTCCCCAAAGCACACTTATGGTGCGTTTTCCACTTTAATAAAAAATCCTCTCTGGGAAGGAGAGGGCAGTTGAAATCCAACATCCTCATCTACCAGAATCCCCGGGTCGAACGGGTTCTGCCGGAATTGGCACCAGCCTTCAGGCGGTTGCCGAGGCTTCACAGGGCCGGTCCCTCCACCTCTCTGGATGAGCGCCTGGCTGAAGGCCAGGCCGTATATTATGCGCAAAGTCTACCATAAAGGTGCAGGTAAGTCAAATTCTGGCACTTCTCATGCATCCATTTTGATTGTTCACGAACCCGAATCACCAGCAACATGCGATATAATGAAAGCCAAGGAGCCATTCCGTGGAAGCCCCCAAGCAGCCAACATTTTCCTTTTATCTGATCACAGCGCTCATCCTGACCCTGGTCGGTTGGGGAGGGCTGGCCGCGGTGATCTGGTTAACTCTGCCCACTCTGGGACCTCGCTGGTTGTTCTTCTTTCTCTCGGTGCTGGCCCTGAGCGGGACAGTGCTGCCGGTGGTCTATTTTCTCCATCAGCGGTTCCCCAGCGACCCGCCAGCCGAGCCGGGGGTGATCCTGCGCCAGGCGATCTGGGTGGGGGTGTACGGAAGCGTGCTGACCTGGCTACAGATGGGGCGCATGCTGAGCCCGATGGTCGGAGGAGTGATCGCGATCGCTATCCTGCTGACCGAACTGCTGCTGCGCATGCGGGAGAAAGCCCGCTGGCGGCCAAAGGAGTAAAATAACAGGGCAGATGGCGCTCACCGACCTGCGCGGGCTTCCCTCCGTCGACCAGCTCCTGCAGACCCAAGAGGCAACCGAGCTGATCGCCCATTACGGGCGGGGATTGACGCTGGAGGCGATCCGCCAAACGCTGGAGGGGGTGCGAGCTTCGCATAGCCCGGGCGAGCCGCTGCCGGATCGACCCATCCTGCTGATCAAAGCGAAAGAAATGCTGGACAAATGGGTCCAGCCCAGCCTGATCCCGGTGGTCAACGCCACCGGGGTTATTTTACACACCAACCTGGGCCGCGCCCCAATGAGCGCGGCAGCGACCCAGGCAATCCAGGCCATTTCGACGAACTACTCCAGCCTGGAATACGACCTGGGGCGGGGGGAGCGCGGCTCGCGAAGCGCGCACGCGCAGAGCCTATTGCGCCAGATCACCGGCGCGGAAGCTGCCCTGGTGGTCAACAACAATGCAGCGGCAATCCTGCTGGTTTTAACCGCCCTGGCGCGGCGCAAGCGAGTCGTCATCTCGCGGACACAATTGGTGGAGATCGGCGGCGGGTTCCGCATCCCCGAGGTGATGGCTCAATCGGGGGCGCGCCTAGTCGAGGTAGGGGCGACGAATCGGGTCCACCTCTCCGATTACGAATCCGCGCTGGCCGAACCCGCCGGGCTGGTATTCCACGCTCACCATTCCAATTTCCGCATCGTTGGTTTTACCGGCGAACCGAAGCTGGCTGAGGTGGTCGAGCTGGCGCACCGCACCGGCACACCCGTGGTGGACGACCTGGGATCGGGCGCCCTGATCGATACCGCCCGTTTCAGCCTGGCCCACGAGACGACCGTGCAGGAATCGCTGGTCGCCGGGGTGGACCTGGTTTGTTTTTCGGGGGATAAGCTGCTGGGCGGTCCGCAGGCCGGGATTATCGTCGGAAAATCCGCACTGGTGGCAAAGATCGCCCGGCACCCCCTGACTCGCGCGCTTCGGGCGAACAAACTCTGCCTGGCAGCGCTGACCGCGACGCTGCTGCCTTATCTCAAAGGCGAGGCGGAGCGCGAAATCCCCATCTGGGAGATGATCGCGCGAACGCCTGAACAAATTCGTACGCAGGCCTCCCATTGGGGGAAGGTGCTCGGCCGCGGCGAGGTGATCGCGGGGGAATCAACTATCGGCGGGGGCAGCCTTCCGGGGGAAACCCTGCCCACCTTTTTGCTGGCGCTGGCCGTGCGCCAGCCCAACCGCCTGCTGGATGCCCTGCGCCAGAGCAACCCTCCGGTTATCGCGCGGATTCAAGACGGCCGGGTCGTGTTGGATCCGCGAACGGTGCTGGCGAACCAGGAAGGAGCCATGCTGGCCTGCCTGGAGATCAGCCTGAAAAAGATGCGATAACCGGTAACGAATAGGGAGAAAAGAAAGAATGAAAACGGATCTGGATGCTTTGATGGCTTCGAAATCGGTGGATGCGATTCTGGTCACCGGGCCAGCCCAGCACAATCCGGCGATGGTGTATCTGACAGGCGTTGGGCATATGACCGAAGCCGACGTTTTCAAAAAACGCGGCGAGCCGGCCGTGCTCTTCCACCAGCCCATGGAGCGCGGCGAAGCCGCGGCAACCGGACTGCAAACAATCAACTATTCCAAATATCCCCTGACGGAGCTGACCGAACAGGCTGGCGGCGACCGGGTCCGGGCGCTGGCGATGCGCTACCAGCGCATGCTGGAAGAGCTCGCCTTCGAGGGTGGAGCAGTGGCGCTGTACGGGAAAACCGAGATTGGCCAGGCGCTGGCCGTGTTCGACGCACTGCGGGAGCTGGTACCCAGGTTACACTTCGTCCCCGAGGCGGATGACTCGCTCCTGATGGAAGCCATGGCGACGAAAGACGCTTCAGAGGTGGAGCGGGTCCGGCGCATGGGCGCGATCACGACCTGCATCGTCGGGCGGGTCGCGGATTTCCTCAGCGGTCAGCGAGCCAAAGATGGGGTCCTGATCAATTCCACGGGCGAGCCGTTGACGATCGGCGCTATAAAATCGCGGATCAACCTCTGGCTGGCGGAATGCGGCGCAGAGAACCCGGAGGGGACGATTTTCGCCATCGGGAAAGACTCGGCGCTGCCGCACAGCAGCGGGAAAGCCAGCGATCTGCTGAGAACCGGGCAGACGATCGTCTTTGACATTTTCCCCTGCGAGCAAGGCGGCGGGTATTATTACGACTTCACCCGCACCTGGTGCCTGGGGTACGCGCCGGACGAGGTAATCCAGATCTACACCGACGTCTACGAGGTTTTCCAGAAAATGCTGGCAGCCTATGCGGTGGGGCGAGCCTGCGGGGAGTATCAAAACCTGGCCTGCGAACTGTTCGAATCCAAAGGACGTCCCACTGGTCTGCACACGCCGGGGACCGAAGAGGGGTATGTCCACGGTCTGGGACACGGGGTGGGGCTCAACATCCACGAGCGGCCCTGGTTCAGCACCGCCCGGGCCAGTAAGGATGTGATCTCCCCGGGCGCGGTGTTCACGCTCGAGCCAGGGTTATACTATCCCGAACGGGGGATGGGTGTACGGATCGAGGATACAATCTGGGCGAACCCGCAGGGAGGGTTTGAGATCCTGGCGGAGTATCCGTACGATCTGGTGCTGCCGGTAAAAGGAGGTTAGCCTTGTCTTACCTCCTCCAAAATCCGTTTTTTGGTTTTGGGGGAGGGAGGTGTTCCGCCTTGAGGGTCCCGGTAGATTTTCATATTGCTTGGTGGGCTTGGGGGTTGCCACGTCGCGGAAAAGTACCACGCCTCGCAACGACATGAATATGGCATTCTTGCCTGATGAGCATTGTCATTACTTTTCATGGAATCTGGTTTACAATTATATATATGAAAGAACCGACTGCTATTCTAACAGCGCCGGGGGGCGCTGTGCAACGGGTATTTCCACCGGCGCGCATCCTGGGGATCGAGTCATCCTGCGATGAGACTGCCGCGGCGGTGATCGAGAACGGGCGCACCTTGCAGTCCAACGTGGTGGCCACCCAGGTGGACCTGCACGCCCGCTACGGCGGGGTGTTCCCCGAAGTGGCTTCTCGCCAGCACATCCGCACCATCTATGCGATCGTCGATCAGGCATTGCAGCAAGCCCACCTGACTCTCGCGGACCTGGACGCTGTCGCGGTGACGCGCGGACCCGGATTGGCAGGATCGCTGGTCGTGGGATTGAACATGGCGAAAGGGCTGGCCCTGGGCCGCAACCTGCCGCTGGTGGGAGTCAACCACCTGGAAGGACACATCTATTCGGCCTGGGTCTACGGGGCGAATGAAGCGCCAACCCCCGAGCCGCAGTTCCCTTTGCTGGCCCTGTTGGTCTCGGGAGGGCATTCAGAGCTGGTTCTGGTCAAAGATCATCTGCAGTACCAGCGCCTGGGCGGGACCCTGGATGACGCAGCGGGAGAGGCGTTTGACAAGGTGGCTCGCCTGCTGGGCCTGCCTTACCCGGGCGGACCATCCATCCAAAAAGCCGCTGAAGACGGCGACCCACACGCCTTCACCTTTCCACGCGCCCGCCTGGAGGGGAGCTGGGATTTTTCATTCAGTGGGTTGAAGACGGCGGTGCTGCGCCTGGTGCGACAGTTCGAGGAGGAGGGCAAGCCGCTGCCGGTTCCCAACCTGGCAGCCAGCTTCCAGGCCGCAGTAGTCGACGTGTTGTTGGGGAAAAGCCTCCAGGCAGCGCGCCAGTTCAAGGTCCGCCAGATCGTGGTCGCGGGCGGGGTGTCGGCGAACCGGGCGCTGCGCGAGGCTTTCCTGACCCAGACCGAGTTCCCGGTGAATATCCCCAAGCTCTCGCTGTGCACGGATAATGCGGCAATGATCGCCGCGGCGGGGTATTTCCGCTTTGCTTCCGGCCAGCGGGATGAATTGGATATCGACGCGCTCCCTACCTGGCCGTTATCATGAGCCGAGAGTGGTGCTCTATAAAAATTATTAATAACAGGTGGAACCGTCTCATGAGACGGTTCCTTTGTTGAAGAACCATTGATCAACGAAAACTTGGCCTGGTAAACCTGGGAGTTTCTTCGTCACTCTGAAAGAGCACCAGGGTTCCTCGTAACGACGCAACTTTGAGTCTACGCAACTTTTTTTCGTGGGGTGCATCTAAATGACTAACAATATGAATCCGCATCCGCCAACTCAACCCGAGATTTCGATCGAGGCCCTGCATCAGGGCGACCGGTCGGAATTTGCACGCCTGGTGGACACATATTCTGGACCGATTTACCGACTGGCCTTAAAAATCCTCAATAACCCCCAGGACGCTGAGGATGTTCTCCAGGAGACATTTTTCAAAGCCCTGCGCGGGATCCAATCCTTCGAGGGGCGCTCGAGCCTGGCAACCTGGCTGTACCGCATCGCGGTCAATGAAGCCTTGATGAGTCTCCGCCGCCGCCAGGCCGGGCAGGTTTCCCTGGACCAGGTGGCCGAGGCTGACCAGGAACCTCAGGAGCCCCTGGAAGTCGCCGACTGGTGTTGTTTACCGGAGGAAGAGTTGCTCACGGTGGAGGCACGTCAATTTCTGGACGCAGCGGTCGAAGAGCTTTCCCCGCCGCTGCGAGTGGTTTTCTTATTAAGAGATATCGAAGGCCTTTCGATCCGCGACAGCGCTGAAACGTTAAACCTGACCGAGACCGCGGTGAAAACCCGACTGCTGCGGGCCAGATTATTCCTGCGTGGCAAGCTGTCCGAGTATTACCAGGAGAGACTGGCGGAGGTAAAAAAACCATGAGCGAACATCCATTTTGTCAGGAGATCTTTAAATCTTTATCCGATTATTTCGATGGGGGCCTGGACGAAGCGTTATGCCAGGAGATCGAGAGCCACCTGTGCGAATGTGAAAACTGCCGGATTGTCATCGATACGATGCGCAAGACGATCGACCTGTACCATATCACCGCTCCATCTCCGGAATGCCCCGACGGCGTCCGTGAGCGGCTGTTCAAGCGCCTCCACCTGGAAGAGTTTCTCAAGCGCGAGGCGAAGGGAACCTGAGACCAGGCCAACAAGGAAAACAATCGAGATCCAGATGGAACGTTTCATTACCGAACAAATCGAAACCCAGGTCCGGGACGTGTTTCAAAAGCTGGCTCACCCGGTCAAGATCCTGTATTTCACGACCTGGGTGAGGATGCCGGATTGGCTGCCCGATACAAGATCAACCTGGCTCCCGGGTTAACCCTGCTGGGTATGGATGGAGAGCAAGCCATCGATTATGGGATCCGGTTTTTTGGTCTCCCGTACGGAAACGAGTTTGCCTCTTTCATTACCATACTGCCCGCGGGCCGTGGTGCTCGCTCACGAATTCGCATTGGAAAGCCCACTGGTCGAGTCGGGGGCGTATGACGCCATGGAATTTCTCGACCTGACTTATCAACATGAGGTCAGCGGCGTTCCGCACACGGCGATCAATGGCGGAGACGGTACGGCCGTCGGAGCGGTTCCGGAAGACCGCCTGGTATATGAAATCGACGGGGCCATTCATCCCCGGCATTGAGAAAATCAAGAAACGGAAAAAGGAAACCTGTATGGAAGCGAAGGTCACCTGGAAAGGTAAAATGCGCTTTGACGGAGTCAGTGAAAGTGGTTTCCAGCTTCCCATGGATGCCAGTCCTGAGGTGGGCGGGGAAGGGCAGGGAGTGCGACCCATCGAAGCCCTGGCGATGAGCCTGGCAGCCTGCACGGCGATGGACGTGATCTCGATCCTGCGGAAGAAACAACAGCAGGTAACCGGCTTTGAGGTGCTCGCCCACATTCAAAGATCGGGGGGGATTCCCTCGGTATTTACTCACGTCACGCTGGAGTTCGTCGTGACCGGGCACGAGGTAGATCCCGCGGCAGTGGAGCGAGCCGTTGAGCTATCGGCGGATAAGTATTGCCCGGTCCAGGCGATGCTCAAGCCATCGATGGAGATCGAACACCAGATCAGGATTCTCGAAGCGGCTTAAGTTATATAAGATACATTATTTGAAGGAAGAAGCCAACTGGCTGGTTACATCCGAGCAGGTGCAGGCGTGGAGAACCTGGCCAAACTTGACCAATGTCCCCACATAGGCCTGGTCGCCTGCCCGGGCTTCCCAACCCTCCATATTAAAAGCCAGGATGTTTCCCCCTATCCCGCCCGCGGGGATCCACTCGCCGTTGAACAGCCTGGCGATGTGGATGTGAGTGCCGGTGGCGTGGCCTTCCTGGCACGACGGGTGGCCCATGTGATCCCCCGCCTTGACGATTGCTCCCTGGGCGATTTCGTCGCGTGTAGCCAGGTGTAGATAGAAAATCGTCCAACCAGTGCGGATATCGCCGTCGCCATCCAAGTCCAGAATAGCCAGTCCCGGTTCAGCGAAGGCGATGACCCCTGGAGCAATGGCGGTAACCCACTGGTCGGTGTCGACGCAGCCGCTTACCAGCGAGGGCGGAGCAAAGTCCAGCGCAGCATAAGGCTGAGCGTCGCCCCAGCCGGTATGTGGGCCGCCGGTGTAAGCCCAAACCCGGTCTGGCTCGAAGGGCAGGCGCAACTCAGGCTGAGTGAGACTGCCTGGGATGTGCGGGGGCGCCGCTTTCCAGGGGTTGCCGAACAGGAGGGAATAGGTCTTCGCCAGGCCTTCCCCGCTGATTGCGAGGTCATACGTGGGGCCATCGACGATGCGCGAGAAATAATATTGGATTGCTACAGTGGCGGCGTTCTGCCAGGGATCCGGCCTTTCCAGGCGTCCATCGAGGTGTTCAAAAGAGGGGAGCTTCCCCTGGCGGTAGGAATAATAGCCGTCATTGAGGAGATTGGCTGCCCAACCGAGCTGTAAGTACAGGCTTTTATGCGCATAATCACGCGAACCCATGAAGTACGGAGCGAGATCGGTAGGAAAATCTGTGCGGGAGAGCGCCCCGGTCTGGTAATCCAATATCGCCAGGAGCAGGCGTGGGCTGACAGAATAATGGCGGGCAACGATATCGACCAGCTCGGCGCCGGTGCGCGACCCGTCCGCGATATACTCCTGATAAAACTTCAGCCAGCCGGGCTGGCTGGCGACAAATTTTTGGGTATCAGCGCCGATTTGGGCCGGCCCGTTGATAAACAACTGGTCGGGAATGATCTGGTAGGAGGTTCCCCACAGTGGCAGATAGTAGATCGGAATCTTCATCGGCATTCCCGGCGGAAGGGTCGTAGCGCTTATAGGGATGATCGGGTTGGCGGCGCGGATCTCCTCTTCAGAGGTGTTGAAGCGGATGGCGAGCGCTGGAAGCGTATCGCCGGTCTGGACGGTGTAGTCGACCAACTGCCCGGGTTCGAATAACTGCCGGGTAGGCAGAGGTGTAATTTGTGGAGTGGGAGTCGGGGTATCAGCAGGTTTCGCTGGAGCGGATCGATCGGGCGCCGGATTGGGAAGGGGAGCGCAGGCGGAGGCCAGCAGCGCCAGGGCAGAGGACCAAACGGCGAGCCGGATTAATCTTGGGAAGTAACTCTTCAAGGTTTTGGCCGCATGATAAAAGTTTCCCCTGAGCTACAAGGACAGGCGGCCACGGTTTTGCCATCTTTCGTCAGTGTACCTTCGTAGATATGCTTTCCCTCATGGGCGATCCAGCCGGAGAGGTTGAACGGCAGCGGCCCATCCGCCAGGATCCATTCGCCGTTGTATTTGCGAGCGATGTGGACATGGGTACCCGTCGCGATGCCTCCTTCGCAGGATGGGTGGCCGATGATCCCGCCTGCTTCGACCCAGGTGCCTTCCGGCACCCGGCCCGCGTCAGCGATGTGGAGATAGAGGACATCCCAACCAGTCTCTTCGCGACCATCCCCGTCCAGATCCAGCACCACGACGCCGTGGGTCGAGCGGACCACCAGGCCGGTCGCGACGGCAGTTGCCCATGCGTTAGTCTGCACACAGCCGGATTCGCTGCTGCCCGGAGCAAAATCCAGAGCGGCCCAGGCGCCCTCATGATTCCAGGCACCGTGAGGTCCGCCGGTGAAGGCCCAGACTTGCCCGGGCATAAACGGAAGCTCCATGTGGGGCTGAGCGAGGGTCGCCGGCAGGAGTGGCTCTACCGACTGGGCGATGATCCAGGGGTTGCCGAACATCTTCTCGTAAGTAGCCGGGAAGCTTTCCCTGTTATACAGGTCGCCACCCCATTCGCGCATATTTTCCTGGAGCGAAAACAGATATTGGATGGCCACGGTTCCCGCGTTCAACCTTGGGTCCGTGCGGATCGAGGTCCCATCAGGGAAGGTAAACGCCGTCAACCGGCCCTGCCTCCAACTATAGTACCCGATGGATAGATTATCCACAGCCCAATTCAACTGCGCGTACAGGTCGCGCCGCTCGCGGTCCAAAACGCCGAGAGGATAGAAGGTTTCCGCCAGGTTCTGCGGCTGGCCAAAGACCCAATGGGCCTTGTACTCAAGTAGAGCCAGGAGTATGCGGGGGTTGATCGAGTTATCCAGCGCGACGCGTTTGATGATATCGGAGCCGCTGGTCCACTCCGTGGAGCCCAGGTACTGGCGGTAGGTGCTGAGGTAGCCGCCAGCCTGTTTGACATAAGCATCGATATTGAAATCGGCCGCCGAGGGAGAAAAAACCACTTCGCTGTCGGGGATGAGCTGTTTTTCAGAGGTGAGCGTATCCGGGTTCAGTCGGTTGGGGATGATTAGCAACTGGCCCGGCTTTAACAGGGTCGGGTCGGGTGTAACCGGTTTGGCGTCGGGCCCCTGAATTTCCTGGATCGATACGCCGAAGCGGATGGCCAGAATGGGGAGGGTATCACCAGGCTGAGTATAGTAGAGGACCGGCGGGGCGGGAGTGCCAGCGGGTTTTGGTGTGGGCGTGGGAGTGTTTTCTGGGGGAAAGCCGGTTGGAATTGCGGTTGGCTGGATATCGATAAATTCAGGTTGGGTGGGGGCGGGTGTGGCCGATTCCAGGGCAATCGCCGTCTGGACGGCGAAATCAGCCAATGGCGTATTGCTTGGGGATGGCTCAAGGGTCTCCGGCGCCTGGGCTGTGGGATTTATGACTACTCCGGCATTGAGGGAGGGGATTGGGGATGGGGCGGTTTCAGCCATCGTTTCCTGGTCGAGCGCTTTTCCGAAGACGCCTGCACTCGCCAGGGTCGCGAAGAGGACGGCCAGAACGAGTTGAGTATAGAACCGCCTTGTCCGGGCAGCTCCACGCCTACCGCGAGATCTGGTTCTCCGGCGTACGGCCATCCCAGGCTTCGATTCGTTGATCATTGCGTGTCAAATATCCGTCGTACACAGCGCCATTTCCGCTGGAAATCCAATCGTCTAAATTGAAAGGAATGAGCCCATCTGCAGGGATCCACTCTCCATTATACCGCCGAGCGATGTGGGTATGGGTGCCGTTCGACACTCCGCCTTCGCAGGATGGATGGCCGATCCGGTCACCAGCCTTGACGACCGTCCCGGGTTGTATGCGATCTTCGCTGCTGATGTGCATGTAGAGGATCACCCAACCGGTTTGTTCATAGCCATCGCCGTCCAGATCCTCGATCACTGCGCCATCGTGGGCACGGGTGATCAACCCATCCGCCATCGCGACCACCCAGCTCGGGCTGGAAAAGCAGCCATATGCTTCTCCCGGAGGGGCAAAATCGAGCGCCGCCCAGGCAGACCCATCGCCCCAACCGCCGTGAGGACCACCCGTAAACGACCAGACAGCGCCTTTTTCGAAGGGGAGATGTAAATGCGGCTGGGCCAGACCCGGGGGAAGGAGCGGGTCGATGGAATAATCGAAGGGATAGCCAAAAAAGGCCTGGTAGGTGGCGAATAACCCATCCGAGGATACGGCCTTCTTCCAGTTCGAACTGTCCAGAAGGGTGGCAAAGAAGTTTTGTACGCCGGCTGTCCCGGCGTTGATCGTGGAGCTGATGGGGATCACTGCCCCATCCACCAGGATCCAATTGGTGAGGCCGTTGACCCGCCAGAGATAATAGCCGCGGTTGAGGTTATCGGCGGCGAAGGCCATCTGTTTATAAAGCCCGGCGCGATAGGGATTGATCTGCCCAATCGGGTATTTCCGCAGGGTCTCGTCGGGGTTTGAGGTCGTCACCCAGCGCCCCTGATATTCCAGGACTGCCAGAAGAAGGCGTGGATTGACTGAATATTCATAGGTGACACGCTCGATGATCTGGGTCCCGGATAAGGTCTCCCCGTCGACGTCCTCCGAATAATTAGCCAGGATGCCGCCTTTCTTTTTGATAAATGCTGCGACATCGAAGCCGGTGCTCGCCGGCCCGTAGACCAGCTCAGAATCGGGGATGATTTTGAAATCCGGACCACCAGATCCTGGTTTCGGGGCGGGGATGGTCAGGACCTGCCCCGGTTCGAGGTGATCCGGATCGACCAACTGGTTGGCCGCGGCAATTTCCCCCCAGGAGATATTGAAGTGTTGGGCGATTTTTCCGAGAGAATCCCCACCTTGGACAGTGTACTGGTCCGGTTCCAGGCGCGGCGTGGGCATCAGGCGCGGCGGATCTGGCGTGGGGCTGAGGAGAGGGGCGCCCGGTTCGCGCGTCGCCGGAGTAAAAGGGGTAAAGGTGGCCTTTCCCGAAGGGAATGCAATCATCACCGCCGGCCTGGTTGGGTCTGGGCCAGGATCCCCGGATGCCGGGGAGAATGCCTGGCCGTTGCCTTTCGGCGCCGGCCGGAGAAGGGAAAACAGGGCAATGACCACTAAAATGACCAGAGCGGTGGGGACGATGAGGAGCAGCCTCCTGTGCAACATCTCCTTCGCGGGGATAAATTCGGGTTCGGGACGGCGAATGGTCATGGCGTTTTGGATCGAGTGGGGATAATGATAGGGTAAGTCGGGACCATTATGGGCAGGAGTGGCCTGCCGGTGCAGTAACGGTTATACCAGTTCGTCTCTTCCGCACGGCTCTGCTGG
>DATKLX010000175.1:0-7044 GCA_035542155.1 Anaerolineaceae bacterium | reverse complement strand
CAGCGAAGAATGGCTTTTTGCAAAATTCGCGGCCATCGATCCGCCAAGTGAATGACCTCCCACCGCCCAATGCTGGATTTCTGGATAGGCAGAAATAACATCGGCAGCCCCACCGGCATTAAGAACAGCCAGACTCAGCGGCATGGGTACGATCACAACCAGGTACCCCTGCGCTGCAATCTGATGTGCGCTGGGTGCGTAGGCCCGGTAATCGACATGCCCGCCCGGATAAATGATTAAACCAGTTGCAGGCGTTCGAGCGGTGGACGAAAAAACAAGCCACTTTCCACTCGTCACAGTCACCTGTCCATCTGAGGCAAGCGCGGCGAGCGCTTCTGGCATCGGGGACGAGGGGGTTTCTCCCCAAATGACAAACCCTGAGAGGGATAGAAAAATTACCAGGCCAATAACAATCAGACTAATCCGCAGTCCCTTAGCCATCCCACATCTCCTGGGCTCAGAAAGCAGTATGTTCCCCAGCCTGCTCGCGCCTGGCTGGGATGATGGGGCTTTACTCTTGGATCTCGAAATGCCAGAGCAGCGCCTGGAGACCCAGAAAATAGCTCCAACGCCCGAAGCCGGCACAAACCCCCAGGCACACGGGAGCGATCACGGAATGGCGGCGGAACTCTTCGCGGGCGTGGATGTTGGACAGGTGAACCTCCACGACAGGGATTTTTATCGCGGCGATAGCATCGCGCAGGGCATAGCTGGTACGCGTATAGGCTCCAGCATTGAACACGATTCCATCCGCCCATTGGTGAGCATCCTGAACGGCGTCGATCAGGGCGCCCTCGGAGTTCGACTGGAAGTCGCGCAGCTCGATTTCCCGCTCAGAGGCGAAGGTCCTCAGATCCTGGATTATATTCGCTAACGGTTCAGTCCCATAAATCGATGCTTCTCGAATGCCCAACATATTCAGGTTGGGGCCGTTCAGGAGGAGGATTTTATACCCCATTGGATGCCCTCGTGGTTTTTTCGGGTTCTATTGCCTGGTGAAACACATCCTAATTGTACACAAACGGGGTAAATGGCGCCGCCGGAAGCAGGGTACTGCTTTTCTCCCGGCGCCATTGGCAGGGGGGTTGGTTTAGTGGATTTCGAGCGAGCTCAGCATGGCATCGAGCTTCGTCAGGTCCGGAGTAAAGGAGCCTGCGGGCTGCTGGTTAAGGCTCTGCGCCACGGTGCTCAGGGTCTGGGTGTAGCTGCTGGCGAGTTCTTCCAGCTCCTTGCCAGCCAGCTTCCCATCCGCGGGCAGGCTGGAGTGGGTCACCGGCAGGATCGCGGCTACGTAGTACCTGCCATCTCGGGTCAGTCCCTGGTAGGTGTAGATCAGCTCCAGGTTGTTGACCGGGGTAATCCCCTGGCTGATTTCTGTTAGGAATTACTTTACGTTGGCGACCCCGGTTGCTGATACACCTGGCCATTATCCACATGCTGATGGATATGGGTGTAGGGTCCTTTAATCTGATACTACATGGAGTCTGATAATTTCGTACCTTAACAGTCTCACAAAATCGTACCCTCACTTTGGCGGCAAAGGCAGGGTCAACTGGACAGGCGGCTGCACGGAGGGCGGTTCGGGAGCGGGCAAGCCCGTCAAGGTGGTGAAATCGATCCCCACGAGAAGACGTCGGCTGAGTTCTTGCTCCTGCCCTTGGGCATCCCGTTCCAGGAATACCCACTCCCGGGATTGCGGGTCCAGGCGCACCCGAATGGCTTTGGAGCGATGGCTCAGCCCCACGGTGTAATGCAGCCCCTTCAGCGTCACCTGTCCATTGGAATTGACTTTCCGCTCGAAAGTGAAGCTGGCCAGGAAGTCCAATACGCGCTGGAGATCAAACAGCCACCGCTCTTGCTCCGGCCGATAGGGTCGCCGGGGCGTGAGTAAGGCGGGATGGGCTTGCAGGGGCGGTTTTCCCTCACAGTCACTGGCCCGGCAGGGAAACTCGTGGTTGTAGACCCGGCGTTCCTGATCCAGCGCTTGTTGAAAACTGGCCAAATCTTGACGGCTCTGCGGGTCATCGGTCAAGCCGTCCAGCGTGCGATGGTGGCGCTCGATTTGGGGTTGGTCCGTTGGGCGATGCGAGCGAATGAAGACGTGGGGGATGCCTAGACCCGCCAGATACAAGCTCGACCAACTGGGGAAAGGATCGTTGGGATTGCTGCCCAAGCCCATTTCAATATCGGTCTGGACGCTGTCGGGCAGGGTGCCCCATTCGCTAAAGCCAGCTCGCAAGACTTGCCGCACTTCTTCCCAGGTTAGTTTGCGCCAGCGCCCTGGCCTGTCGGCTAGGACAGGCTGCACCGTTTGGACCTCAAAAGCTTGAGAGGCAATCATGGCGGCTCCATAGGGATCACACACACTGCATACCGTGGCAATACTGCCATCGCCCAGGCGATGACCTTCCTGGTGATCCACCTGCAACATTTCGTGCACGGCTGTGACCTCGGGAGGAGGCGGCAGATCCTTATGCTGGGTCCACAAGTTCAGACACTCCGGGCAGGCTTGCCGATAGAACGGATACAAGCGGCTGCGACTGGGCATCCTCATCCCGACCAGGTCCGGATCCTTACCCAATTCAAGCAAGACGCGATTGGCGCCCCAGCGCTTATGCTCCCGTTTGAGCCGCAGACAGGCTTGCTGGACGGCCAGGGGAAATTGGGACAGGATCCCGTTGGGCTTGCGCCCGCGTTTCCGTTCAGCCAATCCGGCCAGGCCCTGGCTGCGGCAGCGCCGCTACCCCTTGCGCACACACTCGTAGGAGATCCCCAATTCGTGTGCAATCTGACGCAAGCTGCACCCATCGCGTTTGCGCAAATAGATTTGCTCGCGTTCGTTGAGGGTAACTGTCCGCTGTCCCATCTCGCCATCTCCTTCTTCCCCGCGGCTAAATGGTAGCGGATTTTGGGCTGGAGAGGGGTACGATATTTCGAGATTGTTAAGGTACGAGATTAAAAGACTTTGGGTAGTAAGAAATTATGAGACCCTACACCCGGATAACTTTTGTGGAATGATTTAGACGCCATCCTGATTGGATCCAGCAGATAGTTTGTGCTCGCCACCACCAGTTTTCTGTCATTATTGCGGTAACAAATCATCGCTAAAATTTGCCGAGCTTCATTTTTGCTATAATACTTTCATCTGGATAAAAATAACATTCTAAAAATTTATTGGCGTCAAGCGTAAGTTCTAAACCCCGGTCGATTGGATGATTCCAGTCCTGAAATAATCCTTATCCAATTTAACCCGGTTTGGTGAATGAAAACGAGGAAGGAGAAATCCGTGATGGTCCGCAACCGGTGGCGTAGTCAACCAACGCTTGGCGTTTTGGCAGGCTGGCAGTTCTATCGCACCGCAACCAACCTCAGCTACCTCAAGCCGATCTTTAGTGGGATTTGCCAGGCAGCCCGAGACCTGGATTTCAACCTCCTCCTGGGTTGTGGGATGGGTGCCTCGGCTGGTCACGAAGATCCCATCCGGCCTGCCTGGCCCGATGCTTCCCCAGACGTAGACTATATCCCGATCAGTCCTCGAAATACCGATGGGCTGCTCGTATTCAACCCTCTTCACTCAACCTCTCGTTCTGCTTACATCCAGGAAGTGCTGGCGTCCGGACATCCGATCCTCTTCATCGGTTCCGGCGAATCAGGTCCGACGATTGCAGCAGACAATGCGGGGGGTATTTTTTCGGCGGTTGATCACCTAACCGCGCATGGGCACCGGCGGATCGCTTTCATCGCTGGCAGCCAGGATGACCTGAGCGGTGACTCGGGAGAGCGGTTGAACGCATATATCCAAGCGATAAACCATCATAATTTAGAAAGCGATCCCCACCTGATCGCCTACGGGCGCCACTTTTACCACGGTGGTTACCTGGCCATCCAAGAAATCCTTGCCCGAGATGTCAGTTTCACCGCGGTAGTGGCAAGCAATGATGAATCAGCCCTGGGGGCAATGCGAGCACTCGAGGAGGCTGGACGGAATATCCCTGAGGATGTTGCTATCATCGGTTTTGATAACCGAATCGAAAGTTCATCTGAGTCGACATCCCTGAGCAGCATTCATGTTCCACTCTATAATATCGGATATCGAGCTGCAGAGCTGATGTACCAGCATGTAAGTGGCAAACAATTGCTCTCTGGTACATTTCGGGTTGATACACGCCTTGTAGTCCGCACATCCTGTGGGTGTCCGCTGACGAAAAGAATTCCCGGCAGGATCGAATCTGGCCAAAAATCGGGCTTGCGAAATGCTGAGGATACAGTTTCCATTTTGGCGAACCGGATGGTGCCCACAATTCTCAACCAGGTCCAAAACCTCTCCGAACCCGAGTGCCAATCCTTATGCCAGCGCATCGCAAAATCATTCATGGGCAGTTTTGATCGGCAAAGCCCGGAGGTCTTTCTGGAATCACTCGGGGATGTGCTGGCTGCAACCGTTGCTTGTGATGACGATGTGCATATCTGGCAAGCAGCGATCACGCTCCTTGGTGAAAGCCTCCCCACTTATTTCCATGCGGAGGATCCAATAACGGACCGGCTGCATACTTTGCTTGATCAGGCTCGAGTGATGATCAGTCAGCAGATGCAGCAACAGCACCGGCAGTATGTTGGCACCCAGCAGTGGACGACAAGCCGCCTCAGCTTGCTGACTGCCGCCCTTCAAACTGCTCTCGAGGAACCTCGCATTTACGAAATTCTGGCTCAGCATTTACCTGCGATGCGGATCCCTATGGCGCTGGTGATCCTCTTTGAACCCGATGGGGATGATCCTTATCGCTGGAGCATTCTCCGCGATGGCGCTCTACGGGAACAACCCCCCTTACGCTTTCCCACTACCGAATTCCCTCCAGAAGACCTATTTTCTCAAGAAAAGGGTGTCCGATTAACACTCATTCCTCTGGTGGACCAATCCGGACAATCGGGTTATGTTGTTTTTAACACCGATTATTTTGATGTCTACGGCGCAATTGTCCAACAATTGGCAGGGGCGTTTAACACCGCCAGGTTATACCGCCAGGCGACAGAAGGCCGCCGGTTAGCGGAAGAAGCGAACCGAATGAAAAGCCGGTTCCTTTCAACCATCAGCCACGAGCTCCGGACCCCGCTGAACCTGATTGTCGGCTTGAGTGGCATTCTTCTTAAAGGAGACGAGGGTGGCGATACCCCGCTTTCTGAGCCCATCCGCAAAGATATCGACCGCATCCATGCCTATTCTCAGCACCTGGGAGGGCTGATTGGAGATGTTATCGACCTGACTACCAGCGACGCAGGACAGTTGCGGCTGAATAACGAGGTCCTGGATCTCAGCGCGGCCCTGCGCATGGTTGCGGAAAGCGGTGCTCAGATGGCTGCCGATAAAGGGCTTGCCTGGGAAGCCCAGCTCCCCGAATCGGGGCCATGGGTTTGGGGCGACCCAACCCGCTTGCGGCAGGTATTTTTAAACCTGATCAATAATGCCATTAAATTTACAACCATCGGATCTGTCAGACTCATTCTCGAAGACCACGGAGGTCAGGCCGTGGTGATTGTCAGCGATACCGGTCTTGGGATCTCCAAGGAAGACCAGATCGCTATTTTCGACGAATTTGTCCAATCGGAGCGGAGCATCGCGCTGGGATACGGGGGGCTGGGCCTCGGCCTGGCCATCAGCAAGCGATTGGTGGATATGCACGGGGGAACCTGACCGTTCAATCTTCCGGTATTGAGGGGGCGGGCTCTACCTTTTCCGTGGTTCTTCCTGCAGTGACACCTCCCGTCCAAAGCAGAAAACTGGTTGCCGACTTATCCACTGAGAAGCAGGTGCTCGTCCTGACGAGTGTGCCCAGTACCTGCGAACGCCTGTGTGAGAGCCTGGGTAAGCGTGGTTATCAGGTCTGCATCTCATTAATTGGCAAACCATCGGAATGGCAGCCGCAATTGAAGGAAGTCCAACCGGATGCAATCGTGCTGGATGTCAGTGCTGGGTCAGATTTGGGCTGGATTGCACTAAAGGCGATTAAAACAGATCTGGTAACGAAAACCATTCCCGTGGCGTTTTATTCAAGTTCGCACAATGAGGGCTCGCTTCTCGAGCTGGATTATCTGACCAAGCCCATCGAAATATCGGAACTGACCCAGGCTCTCGACCAGTTCTGGCTGATGGCGGATCCCAACCAGCCTGTTCACACGATCCTAGTGGTCGATGACGAGCCAAACACGCTTGAAATGCACGCCCGGATCGCTCAAGCTCATTCAACATCTAACCGGGTTTTGAAAGCTCGCAACGGGCGCGAGGCCTTGGATGTCCTCCAGCGAGAAGTGGTCGACCTGATATTGCTGGACCTGCAGATGCCCGAAATGGACGGGTTTGCTGTCCTGGATGCCATGAGGGATAAAGAAAGCTCGCGCCAGATCCCGGTGATCGTAGTGACGGGAAAGGTTCTAACAGAATCAGATATGGCTCGTCTCAACCAGGGGGTAACCGCGATCCTTGGGAAAGGTCTATTCAGTCTGGAAGAGACGGTTGCGCATATCACCACGGCCCTGGAACATAAACGCCGGCTCAGCAGTGAAGCAAAACGGCTTGTCCGGCTGGCCATGGCCTATATTCACGAACATTTCTTTGATAGTATCTCCCGCAGTGATATCGCCCTGCATGTTGGCATTACCGAAGATCACCTGACCTTCTGCTTCCGCCAGGAGCTGGGCACCACGCCGATCGAGTACCTGCTGCGCTACCGGATCAACCAGGCAAAAAAATTACTCGAGAACGGGAAACTAAGCATAACTGAGATAGCGCTGAGCGTGGGGTTTTCAGATAGCGGTTATTTCTCGCGGATCTTTCGACGTGAGACCGGAGTGTCTCCGGAGATATTCCGGCGGACATCGGCCGGCGGATGAACCAGAGGAAAATCTTACTCCCTGGAGTTTGGCCTTTTGCCCAGGGTAGTTGAAAAATAGAAGCCTCTTGAGTACAGTATGGTTACCAGGCCACACGAAAACTCAGGAGGCTTCTAATATGAAGGATAGCACAAAAACCACCCGAACAGACCCTTTAAT
>DATKLX010000174.1:0-16346 GCA_035542155.1 Anaerolineaceae bacterium | reverse complement strand
CGTTTTCGCTGGTCGGTCTTTTCAGGTGAAAAAACCGGTGGCCATTCAACTGGCCTTGCCGTTTGCGCACAAAAATTTAAATTTGCGAATTTGAGCGTTTTCCGCTCTATTTGCACAAAAGTTACGCTAAAATAGTGTAATTTTATTTTATACAAGATACGCCTTTTCCCCTTCCTTTAATCATTCCCCGCTTGAAATTCTCACCCTCTTCCGGTAAGATGAATCTGGAAAGGGTTCTTGAATCATGTTTTTCTATGTAGTTCAAGAAGATACAACGGGGGATAATGCCTGAAAGGAACAGGTTCCACAAGCCGCTCGCCGCCGGGTTGGCCTGGCTCAACCGTCGGCGCCCGCCCCGGCATTCCGGCAAGCTCCATCTCCACGGCCTCACCGCCCCGGTCGAGATCCTGCGCGATTCGCTCGGGATTCCCCACATCTACGCCGAAAGCACCCCGGACGCGCTCTTTGCCCAGGGCTACGTCCACGCCCAGGACCGCCTGTGGCAGATGGATTTCACCCGCCGCCTGGTCGCCGGCCGCCTTTCCGAGATCCTGGGGGAGGTGGCCCTGCCCGTGGACCGCTGGATGCGTATCCTCGGCCTGCACCGTTCGGCGGAACGAGCACTCCCGCTGCCTGGCGCGGGGGAAAGAGAGCTCCTGGACGCTTACTGCGCCGGCGTGAACGCGGCCATCGCCCGCGAGCCGCGCCCGCTGGAGTGCCTGCTCCTCCGCTACCGGCCCGAGCCGTGGACCGCGGTCGACACGCTCTCCTGGAGCAAGCTGCTCGCCTGGGCCCTCTCCGCCAACTGGGAGGCCGAGCTGCTGCGCTGCGAGCTGATCGACCTCCTCGGCCCCGAACGGGCCGCCGAGCTCGAGCTGGAGAGCCGCGATAGCTGGCCGCTGATCCTCGACGCCGCGCAGGCGCGCGGACTGGGTGGCGGCCAAAGCCTGACCCGGCGCTACACCGGCGCCGGGCCTGGCGAGGGCGCGGGCAGCAACAACTGGGTTCTCTCCGGCGAGCGTACCACCACCGGCATGCCGCTCCTGGCCAACGACATGCATCTCGCCCTGACCGCCCCGGCGGTCTGGTACGAGAACCACCTCTCCGCCGGCGAGCTGGACGTGACCGGCGCCAGCCTGCCCGGCGTGCCGCTGGTGATCGTCGGGCACAACCGGCGCGTCGCCTGGGGCTACACCGCTGCGTTCGCCGACGTCCAGGATCTATACGAAGAGCACATCCGCCGCACCCGCGAGGGCGTGGTCGAATACGAATACCGCGGGGAGTGGCTTCCCGCGCGGGTCAGCCGCGAGACGATCCGAGTCCGCGGCGCGAAGCCAGAGGTCGTCGAGGTGGTCTCCACCCACCACGGGCCGCTGATCAATGCGCTCATCGCTCCCGAAGCTGCCGGGACGCCCCTGGCCCTGCGCTGGACCTCCTTTGAGGGCAGCCAGTCGCTTCTGCCGGTCTACCGGATGAACTGCGCTGCCAGCGCCGGCGAGCTGCGCGAGGCGCTCCGCGATTGGACCGAGCCGGTTCTCAACGTCGTGTACGCCGACACCGCCGGTACCATTGGCTACTGCCTGGCCGGCAAGATCCCCCTCCGCGCCCGGGGCGAAGGCTGCACCCCCGTCCCCGGCTGGACGGGAGAGTATGAGTGGACCAGCAGCATCCCGGTCGAGGGGATCCCCGAGTTCCAGAACCCGCCCCAGGGCTACATCGCCACCGCCAATAACCGCGTCACCGGCGAAGATTATCCCTATTATCTCGCCCGCGATTACGTCTACGCGGACCGCGCCCAGCGCATCGTCGAGCTGATCCAATCTCGCACCCGCCATTCCCTGGAGGATATGGGCCGCATGCAGTACGACCAGGTCTCTCCCACTGCCCGCGACCTGGCCGGCCTGATCGGCAGTCTGGAGGTCGACCCGCTGGCGGAGCCGGGGCTGGCTGCGGCCATCGCGATGTTCCGGTCCTGGGATGGGAATCTGCACCCGGCAAGCCCGGCTGCGGCGATCCACGAGGTGCTCGTGCGCCAGCTCCTCCACCTCATCCTCGCCGGCAGGCTGGGCGACCTGGCCGACCGCTTCGCCGGCAAGGGGCCCAACCCGGTCCTGGCGGGGGTCAGCCTGTGGGGCTTTCACGCCTGGGAATGGCTGCGCAAGACCCTCCATCAGCCAGATTCGCCCTGGTTCGACCTGGGCGGGGGAGAGCGGCGCGAGGACGTGCTCCTCCTGGCCCTGCGCCGCTCGCTGGAGTTCCTCCAGGCCGAGCTTGGACCCGACTCCAACGCCTGGGCCTGGGGCCGGCTCCACGAGCTGACCTTCGGCCACATCCTCGGGCGGCGCCCGCCGGTCGACGCGCTGTTCAACCGCGGGCCGTATCCCATCGGCGGGGATGGGACCACCATCTGGTCCACGTTCTCCGGCACCCACGACATTTCCAACGATTCGCCCTCCGGCCCGCCGTTCCGCTTCATCGCCGATCTCAACGACCTGGACCACTGTCTGGCGATGCTCGCCCCGGGCCAGTCCGGGGCGCCCGGCAGCCGCCATTACGACGACCAGATCGAGGACTGGTTCGAGGGCCGTTACCACGTGATGCTTTTTCGGCGGGAGGAGGTCGAGCGCGACGCCGAGAGCCGGTTGGAGCTCTCACCGGCTTTAAAACGGAACCACGCAGACGCGTAGTGATGTAGCGCATGCGTCCCCGCTTGCGCTCTTTCGAGCCGGACAGGAACAAGCATGTAGCGCATGCGTCTTCGCTTGCGCTCTGGTAGACCGGCTCAGAACAAGCCGGGAGGCATGTTCTACATGTCCTGGCTTGCGCTCTTTCAAGTTGGCAGGGAAAAAGCTATGGACTACTCCACCCGCAAAGGCATTGCCCCCGTCTCCTGGGATGATTTCCACGCCCTGTGCAAGGGCCTGGCGAAGGCCGCGGCGCCGTACCGTCCCGAATGGGTCCTCGCCGTGGGCCGCGGCGGGTATTATCCGGGAACGCTCATGGCCCATATCCTCCGCGCCAACCTCCATCCCATCTACCTGACCCGCCGGGTGGGCGATGTGGTGACCTATTCAACGCCGCGATGGCTGATCCGCCCGCCCCGGGCGGTCAAAGGGCGCCGAGTCCTCGTCGTCGACGAGATCAGTAGTAGCGGGGAAACGCTCCAGCTCGTGAAAGACCGCCTGGCGCGGATGGACGCCGCCGAAACCCGCACCGCCGTGCTCTACGCCCACAGCCTGGGCGCGGCTGTCCCGGACTATATCGGCTTCATCTCCGACGCGCTGATCCTCAACCCCTGGGACCGGGTGATCTTCCAGGACGGAGCATTCCAGATCCACCCCGAATACGCGGGCGCCCTGGAACAGCAGGATCTTCGCCCGGACGGAGATCTGTTTCCGTTGGCGGGAGCCGCTCAACTGGCGAAAGAGTGGCCCGGCGACCTGCGGTAATCCTCCACCGCCTCGCGGATGGCCACCTCGATCGGCGTGTAAACCAGGCCCAGCTCACGCTGGATTTTCGTGCCATCGAAATAGAAACCGGCCCGCAGAGTGCGCCCCGCGTCCACCGATAACCCCCACCTCGGGGAGATCCCCGTCCAGCGCGCCCGGAAGGTCAGCAGGTTAGCGACGGTCATCACCATCCAATCCGGCAGGCGGAACGGCGGCGCGGGCGTCCCGGAGATCTTCTGGATCAGCCGGCTGTATTCTCGGCCGCTCAGTTGCGTGCCGCCGACCAGGTAACGCTGGCCGGCGGCGGCCGGGGCCCACAAAGCGCGGAATACCGCCTCGGCTACATCCTCGACCCAGACGTAGGTGGCCCACGAATTGTGGAAGATGGTGCTTGGGATGCGCCGGAAGATATAGTCGTGCATGTAGCGGCCGGTGGCCTTATAATCCCCCGCTCCGAGGACTATCCCCGGGTAGAGCGCGGTCAGCGGCAGGCTGTGCTCGCTGGCGCAGGCCCAGGCGGCCTGGTCGGCCAGGGCTTTGGTCCGCGCGTACTGGCTGAAGAAAACGGTTCCGCGCGGCGACTCTTCGCGGAACGGCCGGTCTCTGGGCAGGCCGTACACCGCGACCGTGCTGACGTTGACCAGGCGGTCGATGGTCCCCTGCTCCACGGCCGCCCGGAGCACGTTGCGCGTGCCTTCTACATTGACCCGCTCGAACTCCTGCGGGTCGCGCCGCCACATGGAATACAGCCCGGCCAGGTGGACCACCCGGCTGCAGCCGGCCATCCCCGCACGGATGCTCGCCAGGTCGGTCAGGTCGCCCACGACCTGGACGACCCCCGGGAGAGACAGCTCCGGGCGCGGCGTGCCGCGCGTCAGGCAGACGAGATCGCAGCCCTCGCCGGCCAACCGCCGCACGACCCGCGATCCGATAAATCCGGTGGCCCCGGTGATCAGTATTTTTTCCTGCTTGGGCATAGGTCCGAATGGTTTCCAGGTGAGCTGTGATGGAAACCTCATTCTACCCAGGATCGCAATAAGCAGGGAGTTTCTTCCCGCCCGGCTAACAGTAATGCAAGGCCATCTGGTAAAACCTGGACACGGATGGCAGGATGAAACGGACCTTAAGAACAAAAAGTTGGTTCATTGGGAATTCCCAATGAACCAATAAGTTCTTTTTGATTAATGATATAATTTTTTCTCAGGAGAGACGTTCCCTTTGACCTCAGCTATGGAGGATGGGCATGGAACATACAGTTACCGAGTATAAGCGTTGTGTTTTGATCTCCCTCAAGGGTCGCATCGATAGCTATACTTCTCCCCAATTGGTAGATCTGCTCAGCCAGCATATCAACGAAGGTAAGTTCAAGCTCGCCCTGGACATGTCCGGGGTCGAATTTCTCTCCAGCGCCGGATGGTGGGCCTTAATCAACGCTCAAAAGAAGTGCAGGCAATATAACCGCGGCGAAGTGGCATTGGCCTGCATCGATCAGAAAATTCGCGAATCGATGGATCTGGTCGGCATCCGCAATTATTTCAGGATCTTTGACGACGTTACCAGCGCCGTGGCTGCTTTTTAAAAATATGCCAGATTGGGTGACATTTCCCGCCCGCTTCGACAGCCTGATCAAAATCAGCCAATACGTCGAGGGGGCAGCCAGGCAGGCTGGCCTGGATGACAGCTCCATTTATGACCTCGAATTGGCCTTGGACGAGGCCTGCACCAATATTATTGAACACGCGTACGGCGGTGAAGACAAAGGTGAGATCGAATGCGCCTGCGTGCGCGCTGAGGATGGCTTTCAAATCCATCTCCACGACCGCGGCCAGCCCTTCGACCCGGACAAGGTCCGCAAATACAATCCACACAAGCCCCTGCGCAAGTGCAAGCCCGGCGGAGCAGGGCTTTTTTTGATGCGCCAGGTGATGGACGAGATCCGCTTCGAGTTCCATCCCGAAGAGGGCAATACCTGCATCCTGGTCAAGCGTAGCTGCTAGTCATCAATCAAAAAACTGCGGGCCCGCGGCTCGCAGTTTTTTGATTCGATCATAAAACCTTTTATCTCGCGCTGGTCACGCTGCCCGATCCGCTGACATTCGAGCTCACTTTGGGGCTGCCCAGGTAAGCCACGTTCCCGCTGCCCGAGATCTGCGCGTCGACGGTTTCGGCGGCGTTGACGGTCGCGCTGCCCGACCCGGAAATCCGCACCGTCGCCGTGCTGCCCTTCAGGTCGCGACCCTTGAACTGCCCGGAGCCGGGGATAGAGATCTGCTGGTTCTTTGCTTCGCCGGCCAGGGTGATGCTGCCGGACCCGCTGATCTCAGCGGTGACCTGATCGGCGGAGACTTTGCTCAGGTCGACGTTGCCCGAGCCGCTGATTTTGACTTCCAGCGAGCCGGACTTGAGGCTTCCGGAGCTGAAATTGCCTGAGCCGCTCAGGTCGATCGCATTCAGGTTCTTGACCGTCAGGTTATAGCGGATCGGCCGGGTGGGGTTGATGGAAACGGCCATGTAGGCCCGCTTGATGCCGATCACCAGCTTGCTGCCATCCATGTGGGTGTCCAGCATGGGCAGGATGTTGTCTTCGGCTTCCACGGTGAGGGATTCTGTTTCACCCTGGGTGATCACGACGTCGCCGATCCCTTCCAGCTGGACAGAGCTGATCCCGCTCACAGCGGGGCTTTCCTGGACCACTTTCCCGGAACCGCGGATGACCTGGCCGGAGACCGAAGCGCAACCGCCCAAGAAGAACAGGGCTATAAGAGCAAAGGCTACAACTGCAAAGGTTTGTTTTTTCATGGGTGCATTCTCCTTACAGTTGACATACGTAGCCAATACTGAATCGGTTGCATTAAACAGGCTATGGGCGCTCCCCATGCGCCCATAGCCTTGCACTGATTGCAATGGAGGCTTCCCCTTACCGGTCCCACTGCGAGCGGAATTTCCACGGGAACTTTCCCCCGGCAGGTCAGCCCTGTCAACTATTGTTATACATCTTTTGGGGAAGAAAGGGAATAGGGGATTTCTCCCCATGGAGCGTTACCCGGTCTGGTCCTCCCGACCGGCCTGGCGGACCGTGCGCAGGAAGGCCGGTGTGTTTAGGCTGCGCTCGAGCAGGTAGGTGAGATAATACTGCAGCAGGCTTTCCATCTCAGCCTGGACTGCGGCCGGGATTTTCGCCCTGGCGGCTTCCGCGAATGTGCTGCGCTGGAGATGGCGAAGAAAGCGCAGCGCGTTCAGCGACACGGGCTTGGCATCTGTATGGGTGCGCCCGCAGCGCGGGCACAGCACGCCGCCCAACTGCGCGGAAAAGTACTGGTCTTCGGGACGAATTTCCTGCCCGCACTGCGCACAGTGAACAAGGTCGGGCCGGAACCCGAGCAAATCCAGCAGGTGGATCTCATAGTAGCGCACCGCCAACTGCGGGTCGGGTGTGGTGGAGATGCGCTCCAGGGTGTCGACCAGCAGGCGGTAAAGCCCGCGGTTCTCGCCTTCTTCGTAGGTAAAGCGGTCGAGCAGCTCGACCACGTAGGCGGCGTACCCGGTCCGGAGCAGGTCCTCGCGCAGGGGCAGGTAGGCCTCCACCGTCTCAGCCTGGGTGATAATCGGCATCTCACGGCCTCTGGCGAGCATCAGGGTGACGCGGGTGAACGGCTCGAGGTGCCCGGCTTTCCGCGAGCGCAGCTTGCGGGCCCCCTTGGCCACGGCGCGGATCTTGCCGCCCTCACGGGTGTAGAGCACCAGGATCCGGTCGGCCTCGCCCCAGTCCGAGTGGCGCAGCACCACCGTTTCGACCCGGTAAGAACGTTCCCGATCTGGCATGCCCGCGTCCTAAGCGCCGGGAGGCGCCTGGCCCAGGTCCGCGGGCAAAAAAGCACCCGGGAGCAGCTCGGCCACGCTCGTTTCCTGGACGATTTTCCCCTCTTCGTCCGCGATGATCACCGTGGTTTGGATGCCAAACTCCGCCATCACCTGGCGGCAGGAACCGCAGGGCGAGCCGCCGTTTGAGGTCACCACCGCGACCGCCGTGAAGCGCCGCTCGCCCTCGGAAATGGCTTTAAAAATCGCCACCCGTTCCGCACAGATCCCCGCCGGGTAGGCCGCATTTTCCACGTTCACCCCGTCGTAGATCCGCCCCGATTCGGTCAACACCGCCGCCCCGACCGGGTAGTGCGAATAGGGGACGTAGGCCCACCGGCGGGCCTGCCGGGCGGCCTGGATCAGGGATTGGCGGGTTTCATCATTCAGCATCGCTCTGCTCCTTTTGCATTTCTTCTTCTGGCTGGATCTTCCGCGCGCGGACCTTGCGGATCCGCCGTCCGGTTACCTGTTCCACGGTGAGGATTACCTCTTCAGTCTGGATCGTCTCTCCACCCGCCGGGACCCGGCCGATCTCGCTAAAGATGAATCCGCCCAGCGTATCGGCTCCGTTATTGGGCAGGTGGGTTCCCATCACTTCATTGAAGTCGTCTATTGGGGTTCTCCCCAGAAAAATGTACTCGTTGGGGCTCACTTCCTGATAGAGCATTTCCTCGACTTGGTCGTATTCGTCCTGGATCTCACCGACGATTTCCTCCATGATATCTTCCAGGGTCACCAGCCCTGCCACGCCGCCGTATTCGTCCACCACGATGGCCATGTGGATGCGCCGCGTCTGTATTTCGGTCAGCAACTCGTCGACCTTCTTCGCCTCGGGCACGAAATAAGCCGGCCTGAGCATCTCCCGCAACGAGCTGAGCGGCGTCGTTTCGGGCAGCCTGACCCCAATGAGGTCTTTCGCGTACAGCAGGCCGACGATCTGGTCGATGGTTTCTTCGTATACCGGCACCCGCGAATGCCCCGATTGAGCCAGCGCCTGGTACGCCTCGGCCAGGGACTGGCTCATTTCCAGAGCATAGATGTCGATGCGCGGGACCATGATTTCGCGGGCCAGCGTATCCCCGAAGTGGAAGATCGAGTAGATCATCTTCCGCTCGCCCTTCTCGAGGCTGCCATTTTCCCGGCCTTTTTCGACCCACGTCTTGAGCTCGTCCTCGGTGACTCCGGCGGCGTTCTTTTCCAGGCTGGAATAGTCCATCAGGGTCATCATCAGGGCAGAGATGGGGGTAAACAGGGTATCCAGCGCGATTCCCAATGGTGCCATGCGGACCGCCCAAATTTCCGGCTTGCGCAGGACGCGCCCCTCGATGAAATATTCCAGGGCCAGGAGCAAGACCCCAAAAACGAACAGGATGGCCATGCCAATCCAAAAGCGCGCCTGGGGGAGCAAGCTCTGCCCATACTGGCCGTCGAACCAGAAGAGGAGCAGGCCGGCGGCCAACAGCCGGTCGAGCACGGCGGCCACGCGCAGGCTGACGCGCAAGCGCGGTCTCTGGATCGCCGCCAGGGCGCGGTCGACTGCTTCAGGCTGTTGCTCGCGCAGGATCAACAGGTGCGCCGGGCGGGCATTCAGCAGGCAAGCCCGGGTCATCGAGATGAGCGCATCCAGGACGACGAGCAGGAAAAAGCTGATTAGAATTGGTTCACTCACCGCTCTCCAACTTGCGCAAGGGGCGCGCCGGCACTCCGACCACCAGGGTGTGGTCGGGCACGTCGTGGGTCACCACAGATCCCGCTCCAGTCTTGGAGCCTTCGCCCAGTTTTACCGGCGCGACCAGCATGGTGTCGCTGCCGACGAAAACGCCGTCCCCGATCTCAGTGGGATGCTTGTGTTTCCCGTCATAATTGCAGGTAATCGTGCCGGCGCCGATATTCACGTCTGCCCCTATTGTAGCATTTCCGATGTAGGAGAAATGCCCCATTTTGGTCCCTGGACCCAGGTAGGAGTCCTTGACTTCACCAAAATTGCCCATGTGCACGCCATTTGCCAGGTGCGCCCCCTTGCGCAGGTGGCAGAACGGCCCCATGCTGACGCCGTCTTCCAACAGGGCTCCTTCGAGGACCGAGGCTAGGATCTTGCAGCGGCTGCCCGTTTTCGTGTCGCGCAGGATCGTATTCGGGCCGATCTCGCACTCGGCGCCGACCTCGGTCTTCCCGTGCAGATAGCTGTTCGGCCAGATTACCGTGTCCTGCCCCAGCACCACCCCCGGTTCAATGTACGTGGTCTGCGGGTCGATCAGCGTCACCCCGGCCAGCATCCAGGCGGTGTTGATCCGCTGGCGCATGATCCGCCCGGCTTCGGCCAGGTGGACCCGCGTATTGACCCCGATCGCTTCGCAAGGGTCATCGGCGGTGAGGGCTTTCACCGGCAGCCCCTGCTTCACCGCCAGCCCGATCACGTCGGTGAGATAATACTCGCCCTTGGGCGACACCGGCACCTGCTCAAGGGCCTCCCACAGCCAGTCCGCCGCGAAGCAGTAGACCCCGGCGTTCAGCTCATGGATCGCCCGCTGCTCAGGGGTGGCGTGGGCTTCCTCGACGATTTCGCGCACCTTCCCCTGTCCGTCGCGAATCACCCGCCCAAAGCCATGTGAATCTTCGTCGACCACGGTGAGGATCGCCAGTGGCCCGGGTCCTCCTTCCTGCGCCTGGACCAGGTGGGCCAGCGTCTCGGGGGTCAGCAGGGGCATGTCGGCGCTGGTCACCAGCACCAGGTCGCACTTACCGCGCAGCGCGGGGGCAGCGCTTTTCACCGCGTGGGCCGTGCCCAATTGCCGCTCCTGGGTGACGAAGCGGGCTGACTGACCCACTGCCCGGCAGACCGCCTCTGCGCCGTGACCTACCACGACCACCGGCAGGTCATCGCTCAATCCGGCGACGGCCTCCACGGCGTAGGAGATCATCGGCCTACCCAGGATGGGGTGAAGCACTTTCGGAAGGGACGAACGCATGCGGGTTCCCTGGCCGGCCGCCAGAATAATTGCGTTGAGCGTCATAAGTTTCTTCTCCTTTACCCCAAGGTCCAATCCTTGTAACCTTTGGACCTTGCCTGAAAATTATTTCCTCGCAGTTTAATAGGCCCGAGGGTCTATTAAACTGCAACGAGCTTCCGCTGTTCTTGCTTCAGCGCAAAGCCCGTTCGAACCACATTTCTCTTCACCATCAATAAAGGGATGAGCTGGGGCACCTGGATTCGAACCAAGATCCACAGATCCAAAGTCTGGTGTGCTGCCATTGCACCATGCCCCAAAACAGCGAACCGATTGTATCACCTTGCGCGCGAACTGGCAATATCAGCTCTTTTTCTCGTCCCCTGGTGCCGGCTCATCCGGCGTCAGCCCCAACCGCGAGGCCTGGTCGTAGGAAAGCATATCCGGATTGCTCAGCTCTCCGGTATCTTTTTTCTCGGCTGCCCGGTCCCAGAAAGCATCGACATCCGCGGGTTTCAGCCCGGCTTTGCCTGATTTGGAGAGCAGGGCTTCCAGGTCTTCCACGCTGCCGGCGGCTTCCTCGGGACCAGCCGGACCGGTTGCCTGCGGCGACTGGCCCGCCGGGACAGCTTCCCCCCCGCTCGCGCCCTCTGGCGCCAGCGTCATTTCCGCCGGGACTGGTTCCGGAACCCCGACGCCCATGCCGATCAGCGTGTTCTCCAGGTCTTTCTGCGCCATGAGAAGCTCATCGACCGCAACTGCCAGCCGCACGCTGCTCCGCGATCGTTTCAGAACCACCAGGACCATTAAAGATTTCCCCAGTGGGGCGCAGAGCAGGTCATAGGCCGGGCCGCGGAAGGCCAGCACGTTTTCGCTGTGTTCCTGCCCCAGGATCCGGTTGACCTTTTCCGACGAGCTCAGGCTGGCCATCATCGCCGGGATCAGCGTCTCTTCCATCTCCTGGTCGGGCAGCTCACCGGCGCGCGCGAACATCCGCCCGCGCGGATCGACCAGGGCGGTGGCGGTCGCGCTCAACGTTTGCCGCAGGGCGGTGAGCTGGTCGCCCAGGCCTTGCGCTGGGGCAGGCACGGTGGGGGAGTTCGTCGATCCTTTTACCGTGCCGACCGGGCTGGTCTTCTTCATCCCCAGCAGCTTCTCCACGGCATCCAGGAATTCTCCCATTACCAGAGGCTTGGGGAAGAAGATATCCGCGCCGACTTTGAGCGATTGGTCTTTGAGCTGGGGATCCCCCATCCCGCTGATCTGGACCACGCGCACCTCTTTATTGCGGCTGCGCAGCTTGCGAGTCAGCTCCAGCCCGGAGATGCCCGGCAGGCGGATGTCGATGACCAGCAGATCGAATTGCTGGCGGGTAATTTCGAGGATTGCTTCTTCTGCGGAGGGAACGACCGTGATGAGGAAAGTCGCGTCCAGGGTCAAGAGAGCTGCCTGGAGCATCCGCGCGATCTCTTTGGTATCTTCGACGATGAGAATACGTTTGGGTGTCATGGCATGGTCCGTCTGAAATTCCTGAGCTTATTTCTTGCGGTACCGGGTCACCATGTTGACCAGGCTGATGATCCCCAGAAACAGTCCCAGGACGGAGGCAATATAGGAAAAAAAGTTCAAAAAAAGCGTCGACTCCAGGATCTTCAGCACCATTAAGACGGGCAGAACCCAACCCACCAGGAGCAGTAACACCGCAACCCCAAGAAGTATGCGTGGATGGATAGCGATCATGCAGGCTTGTATAACCAGCAGGCGACCTTATGTTCCGGCTCCGTCTCGAACTCTGGCGGGACCTCCGTCTCACACAGTCCGTGAATGATCCGCGGGCAGCGGGGATGGAAGCGGCAGCCGGTAGGCGGCTTGATCAGGTTTGGCGGCTCGCCCGGAGGGACGTTCTTGAAGGTCTTGGCGTTGTTGCCATCCGGGTCCGAGGTGGCGGCCAGCAGGGCCAGGGTATAGGGGTGGGCCGGGTTCTTGAGCAGGTCGTTGACCCGCGCCTTTTCCACCACCTGGCCCGCGTACATGACGAAGATCCGGCGGGAGAAGTAGCGCACGGTGGACAGGTCATGGGTGATGTAGATCACCGCCAGGTGGCGCCTTTCCTGCAGGCCGCGCAGCAGCTTCAAAATCTCCACGCGAACGGAGGCGTCCAGCATCGATACGGGCTCGTCGGCGACGATGAAGCGCGGCTCGAGGAGCATCGAGCGGGCGATCACGATGCGCTGCTGCTGGCCGCCGCTGAGCATGTGCGGGTATTTATTGAGAAAATCTTCGATCGGGAAGACTTTTACCTCTTCGAGGGCCTTGTAGATGCGCTTATGGCGCTCGGTGGGGCTTTTGATCCCGTTGACCAGCATCGGCTCTTCGAGGATCCGTTCCACCTGCATAAAGGGGGCCATGGCCCCGTACGGGTCCTGCTGGATATATCCTACATGCGAGCGGTAATTTTTCAGCTCACCAGTCCTCATATCGCCCACGCTTTGGCCGTCGAAGACGACTTTCCCTTTCGTGGGGCGGTACAGGCCGAGGATCGTTTTCATCAGGCTCGATTTTCCGCAGCCGCTCTCGCCGACGATGGCAATCGCCTCACCGTTATGCAAGTCAAAGGAAACTCCGTCGACAGCGTGGACGTCGCCGATGTGACTAAAACCCATTTGTCGCAACTCAAACCAGACCTTCAGGTCCTGGACGGAAAGCAGTACGCCGTTCTTCCGGACGTCTACCTCCTCCTCGCCGGTAGGAGTGGCAGTATCGATGGCTCGGGGATCATCGGAATTGATCATTATCTCTATGCTCCTCAGCTCACTGGAACAACCAGCATTTCACAAGTCGGCCATCGATTTTATAGGTGGGCGGCTCCTGATCGCACAGGGCAAACCGCGCGGGACAGCGATCCTTGAACCGGCAGCCGGTGGGAAGATCCATCAGGCTGGGCGGCTGCCCGACGATGAAATCCGGCTCTTTGTCGCCGTGCAGGCGGGGAACACTGTCCATCAGTTTCTGGGAATAGGGGTGAAGCGCTTTGGTGAAGAAACTGGGTGCGTCGCTCACCTCGACGATTTGCCCGGCGTACATCACGGCCACTTTATTGGCCAGCTCGCTGGAGGTGGCGATATCGTGGGTGATCAGGATATAGCTGATTTCCAGATCACGCTTGAGGGATTTTAATACGTTGAAGATATTGGCCTGGGTGAGCACATCCAGCGCCGAGGTCGGCTCATCCAGGATAATCAGGCTGGGAGAGGTAATCAGGGCCATGGCGATTGCCGCTCGCTGGCGCATTCCCCCGCTCAGCTCAAAGGCATAACGATGCAAGAACTCCTCCGGCACACCCACGTACTGGAACATCTTTTTGGCCTGCGCCATGGCGTCCGTTTTGGATGCGCCCGTGTAAATGATAAAAGGCTCCGTCACCTGGTCGCCGATCCGCATGACCGGGTTGAGGGAGTTCATCGCTGCCTGGGGGACCATCGACATGCGGTGCCAGCGCACACTTTTGCGAAATTCTTCGTCGCCGAACGCCATGATGTCTTTCCCGTCCAGGTAGACTTTGCCTTTATACGTTTGCACGTTCTTGGGCAGCAACCGCAGGATGGCCTTGGCCAGGGAGCTTTTCCCGCACCCCGATTCCCCCAGGACGACGACGGCTTCATTCGGCGCGAGCTCGAAGTTGACTTTATCGACCGCCTGTACGATGCCTTTGGTGGTTCGGAAATGGAGCACCAGGTCTTCAATTTTCAGGAGGGTTGGCTCAGCCATCATTTACTGACCTCGCAAGCGGGGATTGAAGACGCGGTCCAGGGCATAGCCGACCACTGAAAACGCCAATCCGGTGATCATCAGCAGCACCGAAGGCTCGAGCACCCAGTAATACCAGCCCTGGTATAAGGCCCCTTGCGATTCCGAGTCCTCGATGATCTTCCCCCAGGTGGGCAGAGTCGGGTCGCCCAGCCCCAGGATGGCTAGTGAGGCCTCCAGGAACACGTAGGAGGGAACGAGGACGATAAACTGCGGGATCAGCATCGGGATCAGGCGCGGGATCATGTAGCTGAAGATGATCCGCCAACTGCTGGCCCCGTATGACCGGGCTGCTTCGATATAGGCCGATTCTTTGACCTGCAGCAGGACCGCGCGGAAGGTCTTGATCCCCTGCCCAAAGATGCTCAGCAGGATCACCGCGCTCAGGATGACGAAGATGCTGCGCGAGTAGAACGTTCCGATCATCATCAGGATCGGCAGGAAGGGTAGCACCAGGTTGACTTCGGTAATGCGCTGCAGGAGAACATCCACCCAACCGCCAAACCAGGCGCTGATCGCCGCGATGATCAATTGCGCCAGAGTGGTGCCCACTGCGGCGAGCAGGCCGAATAAGAGCGCGACCGGCGTACCCCAGAGCAGGGCGATCCCCAGGTCGCGGCGCAGGTGGTCCGTTCCCGCCCAACCGGCCAGTTGCCCGTACACCACCAGCTCGCTTTTCACGTCGGCTGTCTTGTCGAAGGTCACCGCCTCGATTTTCAGCCTGTAATCGCCCTTGACCGGCGTGGTGAAATTCTTATTCTTGATATCCGAGAACAGCGCTTTGGAGGCTACCTGCCCGCCCAGTTTGCGCGTCACCTTGGTGTCCTGATTGAAGCGATAGGTATAGCGGGTGTCGATGGCGAAGTTGGTCAGGCGCGTTTCCTTTCCATCTGGTCCAATCCAGCTCAGACCGATGAAGGGAGCCTTCTGATCGAACGTCGAGGTGAAATACAGCGTCATATCGTCCGGATAGCCGTCATAGATAAACTTAATCGGCATGATGTAGGTGATCGACCGGCCTGCCCCGGCGTCTTTTACCGTCCGGGTCACAGCGGAGTTATCACTGGTCAGGTCGATCGTTTCGGGAAGCTTATCTTGGCGGAACCAGTTGTACCAGACGGGGGCGGCGGTCTTGGGGTTTCTATACCAGTCTGCCTCGCTCCCGCGCCACAGCGATACCGCCTTGTCGTAGGGGATAGCAATCACGGTAAGAATGGAGATCGCGAACATGAACGCAATGATCGCTACGCCGACGACCACGGTTGGATATCGAAAAATATCTTTGATCGATTTCAGATTCATGATTTGGCCTCCCCTCCACCCACTTTCACGCGGGGATCGACGACCGCGTAGACGAAATCGAGGAGAAAGACCGTGGCGGCGAGCAGATACGAGAAGATCACGGTCTCGCCGAGGATGACCGGGGTATCAAACAGGCGCACAGCCTGCCAGAGCGCGCGGCCCAGCCCCGGCCAGTTGAAGACCGTCTCGAAGATCGGCGCTCCGGTCCAGGATTGAATCACCAGGAGGGCGAAGCTGGTAATAATCGTCGGTAGGGTGGGGCGGAGGATGTACTTGTTGCGGATATCCCCGGCAGGTAAACCCTTAGCCTTGGCCATGTCGACGTAATCTTCGCTGGAATAGATCAGGAAAAACGTCCGCCAGGTGAAAATGCTCAAAAAGATATTGCTGGTAGTATAGGCCATCAAGGGAAGGACCATATGTTTTAACAGGCTTAAGCCATACTCGAGCGGTGAGGACGGCGGCGGCGAATCGACCATCCCGCCGAAGGGCAATACTTTCAGTACCGCTGCAAAAATGAGGATCAGGAAGATCCCGTAGAACCAGCCTGGCGCCGACGAGAGTGGCGTCAGGGCGACGAACAGCTTATCTAAGAAGCTGCCGTACTGGCGCGAGAGCACCAGGGCGACGTACAGGGCGACGAAAAAGAGGATGATATCGGCCGTGGTAAACAGGATCAGGGTGGGTGGCAGGCGTTCGAGGATGATCAGGCGGACCTCGTTGGATCCTGAGTTACTCGCCATGTTATATGCCCGCCCCAGGTTGAGGACGAGGGCATCTTTGAGGAAGTTGAAGCTGCGCACAATAAAGGGCTGGTCTAACCCCAGGGCATGCTCCTGCTGCCGGATCTGATCTTGAACCAGCTTTAGCCGCTCTTCCTGGGACAGGTTGCGGTAGGCAGGGTTGCCGGCGATCCGCGCGTTGACGTCCTCCCGGATCTGGGCGCGGCGGATCGTGTCTACGTAACCACCCATGTTGG
>DATKLX010000173.1:0-2684 GCA_035542155.1 Anaerolineaceae bacterium | reverse complement strand
ATCCGGATTCCCGCCCGGCGCGGAAATTCTCGGCGACTTGTGCCGCAGCGATATCGAAGGATTTCCCGAACTCGACGAGCCCGGCGTGATGCGTCATTTCCTGAATCTTTCGCGCCTCAACTTCGCGCAGGCGCTCCAGTTCTATCCGCTGGGGTCGTGCACGATGAAATACAACCCCAAGATCAACGAGGAAACCGCGCGGCTGCCAGGCCTGGCGTTCACGCATCCCCTCCAGCCGATTGAGACCGTCCAGGGGAACCTGGCGCTGATGTACCAGCTCCAGGAATGGCTGAAGGAGATTACCGGCTTTGCAGGATGTACCCTGCAGCCAGCAGCGGGCGCCCAAGGCGAGCTGGTCGGCGTGCTGATCATGCGCGCGTATCACTTATCGCGGGGCGAGGCGAACCGGGTTAAGGTCCTGATCCCCGATTCAGCCCACGGAACCAATCCGGCCACCTCGGCAATGAGCGGGATGCAGGTCGTTTCGCTGCCCTCCGACCGGCGGGGGAACGTCGAACTGAATGCCCTGCGCGAGACTTGCGATGACAGCCTGGCAGGGTTGATGCTGACCAACCCCAACACCCTGGGCTTTTTCGATGAGCACCTCGTGGAAGTGATCAAGACGGTACACCAGGCCGGCGGTCTGGTCTACGGCGACGGGGCAAACCTAAACGCTCTGCTTGGGATCACGCGCCCTGGCGACCTGGGTTTCGACATCCTGCACATCAACCTGCACAAGACCTTCTCCACACCGCATGGCGGCGGTGGACCGGGCTCTGGCCCGGTCTGCGTGGCCCCGCACCTGGTCGATTTCCTTCCCGACCCGGTAGTGGCGATCGTCGAGGACGGTGACGGCGAGATCCCGCCATTGTACGGCTACAAGACCCCGGCCAAAACGATCGGGAGGATCAAGTCTTTCCAGGGGCACTTCGGGATGCACGTGAGGGCATACACCTACATCGCCATGCACGGGCCAGATGGGCTGCGGGATATCGCTGAAATGGCGGTGCTCAACGCGAACTACCTTCTGGCGCGGTTGAGAAAAACCTATAACATCCCCTACGACCGGACCTGCATGCACGAGTTCGTCATGGAAGGCTGCTGGCAGGATGCCGGAGACATCCACGCGCTGGATATTGCCAAGCGGCTGATGGATTACGGTTTCCATCCGCCGACCAACTACTTCCCGCTGATCGTCCACGAAGCATTGATGATCGAGCCAACCGAAACGGAAAGCAAGGAAACATTGGACGCCTTCGCCGACGCGCTGATCAAGATCGCCGAGGAGGCGCACGAGGAGCCTGATCTGTTGAAGAGCGCGCCGCATAAGACCCCCGTCGGACGGCTGGATGAGGTCAAGGCAGCTCGCGAGCTGGTACTGTGCTGCTGGCTGCCGGAAGAAGTGTAAACTGAGGTAAACTCTAACTCTCTCCTCGGTTAAAACACCAGGGACTTCGCCCTGCCCTCCCTTCCCTAAAAAGGAAGGGAGGGATTATTATTGTGGGCTATAATAATAGAGTGTACAGGTCTTATTTCTCATAATTAGAGGGTTGCGATGAGCGATTTGTATGATTCGAACGTCCCAATTGCGTGGCAGCCAGACAGCAGGTATCTCGAATCCGCCAACCTGACCCATTTTATGCGCCGGCTTAGGGTCGGTTCTTACGAAGAATTGTACCAACGCTCGATCGAGGATGTAGCCTGGTTTACTGAGGAAGTCCTGAAATACCTGGATATCCGCTTTTCAACGCCCTATAAGCAGGTGATGGACAACTCAAAAGGGATCCCGTGGACCCGCTGGTGCGTGGGTGGGAAGATGAACATCGTGGACAACTGCCTGGACAAGAATATGGGTACGCCCCAGGAAAATGAGCCGGCCCTGGGATGGGAAGGTGAAGAAGGGACCGTCCGCTGGCTGACCTACCGCGATTTGTGGAGGCTGGTCAACCAGACGGCAAACGGACTGCGCGCGCTGGGAGCGCGCAAAGGCGACGTGGTCGGCCTGTTTATGCCGATGGTGCCCGAGACCGTGGCGGCTCTGCTGGCGACCGCGAAGATCGGCGGGATCATCCTACCGCTGTTTTCCGGCTATGGCTCCGGAGCAGTGGCCACCCGACTGCAGGACGCCGATGCGCGCTTCCTCTTTACCGCGGATGGGCTCTCCCGGCGGGGAAAGCTGGTCAATCTGAAGCTGATCGCGGATGATGCGGCGGCGCAGTCTCCCAACCTGGAGCACGTCATCATCTATAACCGGTTGGGGCTTTCGATCCCGATGCAACCGGGGAGAGATCACACCTGGGAGGACCTGGTGCTCTCACAGCCTGAGGTCGCTGAATCCGAAAGGACTGACGCGGACGACCCGGTGATGATCATATATACCTCGGGCACAACCGGACGTCCAAAAGGGACGATACACACCCATTGTGGCTTCCCGGTCAAATCCACCCAGGACATGGCATTTGGGACCGACGTCCACCCCGGCGAACGGGTCTACTGGGTGACGGATATGGGCTGGATGATGGGCCCCTGGCTGTCTTTTGGATCGCTGCTGCGGCGCGGGACTATGATCCTATACGACGGCGCCCCGGATTACCCAGGACCGGACCGGCTGTGGTCTTTGATCGAGCGCCACCGGATTACCACGCTGGGGATCTCGCCCACCCTGGTCCGCGCGCTGATCCCCT
>DATKLX010000172.1:0-4486 GCA_035542155.1 Anaerolineaceae bacterium | reverse complement strand
TCAAACATCCCTTTCCCAAGGGAAAGCTGCCGGTGCGCGGCTTGTTTCGCATGACGAGTATGCTGGCGGCTTGCGCAGCGTCCGATCTTTTGCTTCAGTTGTTAATGTGCTGTCTTTTCAGTGGAGTCACCCGTCCCATCCGTTAAATCCGCGTCCGTTTTTTCAGAGCAACAACAAGTTATTGCGGTGGATGACCTCGTCGCCAAAGGTGTAGCCGAGAAGGGTTTCGATTTCGCTGGATTGGCGGCCGAGGAGGATCTCCAGGTCTTTGGAGTTGTATCCCACCAGGCCCACAGCAATTTCTTTTCCTTTGGGTGAGAGGACTCGGACCGTATCTCCACGGTCGAACTGGCCCTGGATCTTTTTCACGCCGACGGGGAGCAGACTGCTCCCCTGGGCCAGGGCTCTGGCGGCGCCGTCGTCGACGACAATCTTTCCCTGGCTGCGCCCGCCGGTCAGCAGGTAGCGTTTTCGGCTCTCCAGATGGGTGATGAGCGCCGGAAAGCGGGTGCCCAGGGGCTCACCCGCCGCGGCGTGTACGAGGATATCCGGATCGCTTCCGCTGGCAATATAGACCAGGGTTCCCGAGCGGCGGGCCAGGTCGGCAGCTTTCAGCTTGGTAAACATGCCGCCGGTGCCCAGCCCGTTGCTGCTCCCGCCGGCTGCCTGCCAGAGGTCCTCAGGGATCTCGGGACCGGTGACCTCAGGAATCAGGTGGGCCATGGGATCCTTGCGCGGATCCCCGGTATACAATCCGGGCTGATCGGTGAGCAACACCAGCAGATCAGCCTCGACCAGGCTGGCGACCAGGGCAGAGAGGTAGTCGTTATCGCCAAAACGGATCTCCTCGGTGGCGACAGTATCGTTCTCGTTGATGATCGGGATAATCCCGTGGTCGAGGAGGGCATCCACGGTATTGCGCGAATTCAAGTAATGGCGGCGGTCGGAAAGGTCGGCGCGGGTAAGGAGCACCTGGGCAGAGGACAGTCCGTAAATCGAAAAGAACTGCTGGTAGAAGCCCATCAGACGCGGCTGTCCGACCGCTGCGAGCATCTGCTTGGCCGGGATGAAGCGGGGAAGCTCGATGTAATTCAGAGCTTCTTTTCCGGCGGCAATGGCGCCCGAAGAAACCAAGACCACCTGACAGCCCCTCGAGTTCAACGTCGAAATCTGGCGAACCAGGTCCAGCACTCGCGGGAGAGATAGCTGCTGGCCGCCCGCGGTCAGGGTAGACGTTCCAAATTTGACGACGATGCGGTTATTCTCCATACAGGATCTCTCGTTACTGACCTTTCGTGACCATATCCTCCAGCATCCGGGTGGTGAGCGATTTAGGGCGTTCGATGGGCTTGTTCAGCGCGCGAGACCAGACCGCGTGTGCGGTCAGGCCGAGGATGCGGCTGATGCCAAAGAGGAGAGTGTAAAAATCAAACTGGGTGACGCCGTAGTGATACTGCATGGTGCCGTTGATCGCATCCACGTTCGGCCACGGGTTCTTGACCTTTCCAGTCTCCTTGAGGACTTCGGGAACGACCTCATATACCAGTTTAACCAGCCGGAAAAGGTCATCCTCAGGCATAAACCGCTTACCAAATTCGAGCTGGGCGGTGAAGCGCGGGTCGGTGGTACGGAGCACCGCGTGTCCATAGCCCGGGATCACTTTCCCGGAGTTCAAGGTTTCCTGGGCGTACCGGCGCAGCTCCTCTTTTGAGGGAAAATGATCGAAGGCCGCGCGGACACTCAACAGCCATTTGATGCATTCCTGGTTAGCCAGGCCGTGCAAAGGGCCCGCCAGACCATCCATCGCTGCTGACGAAGCATAATAAACGTCGGATAAGGCCGACGCGACAAGGTGGGAGGCATGCGCGCTGACATTGCCGCCTTCGTGATCGGAATGGAGCATGAAGAACAACCGGCAGAGATCCTGGTATTCGAGGTCTTCCGTTTTGCCGATCATCCAGGCAAAATTGGCGCTCCAATCGAGGTCCGGGTTCGGCGGGATCAAATTTCCATCCCGGTACTTCAAGTTAAAGATGAAGGCAGCGATTGCGGGCAGCCTGGCAGTCAGGTTCAGGCTGTCGTCCAGGTAGGCTTCCCAATAATCTTGCTTGTGAATCCCCTCATCATATTCGCGGGAGAAGACCGAATCGCTCTGCAAGGCCAGAATAGCCTGCGAAAAGAGGGTCATCGGGTGAGTGTAAGAAGGCATGGCCCGGATCACATCGAAAACGTGGGCAGGCACCTCAATCCGTTCGTGCCAGTACCCTTCGATCATTTCGGCTTCGGCCTGGGTGGGGAGCTCATCGACCATGAGCAGGTAATACAGACCGCCCGCCAATGGAAATTCAGACCCGCGGGCCCGGGGCAGCTTTTCGAGCAGCTCGGGGATCGTGTAGCCGCGCAGGCGAATTCCTTCGTTCGGATCGACGTAAGAAATGTCGCTGACCTGAATCTGGACCCCGCGGATCCCCCCGTAAATTTGCTCGACGGTGACCTGCCCGATGATAAAATCTCCGTGGTTCTTGAGCAGCCTGGTCACCCGCTCCCGCCAGAGAGGCAACTGGGCTGCGATCTTCTCACAGAGCAGGGTAGGGCATTCCCTGTAGTTACTGCGCGCCGGCCGGGCGTCCTGCCGGGGTGGACCCACGTAACTTTCCTCGAACATGGTTTTTCCTCCGTATTGTTTTCCTTTAGCAATTATCAATCCATCCTGGTTCTTTCCGGGTTGGGGTTCTCCAATGTAAATAGGAGATGCTCCGATATGTGGGTCTTGGGGAAGTTGGCCAGATAACGGAAACTTAATTGGGTTATTATACGCGCGGTTTAACAAGATTGTCAATTCCTCAGATGAATGATAAAAAGGAGTAAAAAATTCGGAAACGGTGGTCTGGCGGGGAAATACCTAGAGATTAAGGGTAAAATATAGCTATGTACTATAGAAATGTTCGCGTTCCCGAAGTTGGCAGCCAGATCCAGATCTGCGAAGGAAATTTGAGCGTCCCAGATTGCCCGATCATTCCTTATATTGAAGGGGATGGAATCGGGCCGGAGATCTGGGTGGTCGCCCGGCGGGTGCTGGAAGTGGCCATCCAGAAGGCTTACCAGGGTCGGCGAAAAATGAGCTGGATGGAAGTCTATGCCGGCGGCAAAGCTCACCAGCTTTTCGGCAACTGGCTTCCCGAGGAGACCATCCAGGCCTTTCGGGAATTCCTGGTTGGGATTAAAGGACCGCTGACCACACCAGTCGGGGGTGGGATCCGCTCGCTGAACGTGGCGCTGCGCGGCGACCTGGACCTGTACGCCTGTCTTCGCCCGGTACGCTGGTTTCCCGGGGTGCCGACGCCCGTCAAACATCCCGAACGAGTGGACATGGTGATCTTCCGTGAAAATACGGAAGATCTTTATGTGGGGATCGAACTCGAAGCCGGCACCGAGGACAATGCGCGCTTCCGGCAGGCGCTGCGCGAACAGTTCCCTGAAGATTACAGCCACATCCGGTTTCCGGAAACCTCGGGGATCGGGATCAAGCCGGTCTCGCGGGAGGGAACCTACCGCCTGGTGCGATCCGCGATCCGCTGGGCGCTGGAAAACCACCGGAGAAGCGTCACCCTGGTGCATAAAGGCAATATCATGAAGTACACTGAGGGCGCCTTCCTGAAATGGGGATACGAAGTCGCGGAAAGTGAGTTTGGCGAGCGGGTTTATACACTCCGCCAGTGGGAAGCGACCGCCGCACGCCATGGGGATGATTTTGCCGACCTGGAAGAAGACCTCGCGATCCGCAACGGAAAACTGATCGTCAAAGATCTGGTGGCGGATAGTATGTTCGAGCAGACGGTGGTCGAGGCCGAAGATTTCGACGTGATCGCCACGCTGAACCTGACCGGTGACTATCTCTCGGACGCCCTGGTGGCCCAGGTGGGCGGGGTGGGGATTGCCCCGGGCGGGAATATCAATTTCGAGACCGGGATCGCGGTTTTCGAGGCCACGCACGGGACCGCGCCGCAGTTTGCAGGTAAAGGAGTGGTCAACCCCAGCTCGGTGATTCTCTCGGGCGAGATGCTGCTGCGCTACCTGGGCTGGAACGAGGCTGCCGACCTTGTCATCCGCGGAATTGAAGGAGCCGTGGCGGCAAAAACGGTGACGTTTGATTTCCACCGGGAGATGAAAGGCGCCAAGCTGGTGGGGACGGCTGAATTTGGGGAAGAAATTATCAGGCACATGGAATAATCTACCAACAGAAGGAGTAGAATGGCCGAAGAACTCGCAGGAGTACGATCCACACTGAAAGCTGCAGGCAAAGAATATCGGATATACCGGCTGGATGGGCTGGAAAAACAGGGCCTGGGCAGGCTGGAGCGGCTGCCCTTTTCGATCCGCGTGATCCTGGAGGCCGTCCTGCGCCACCATTACCTGGGGGAGGCTACTCGGGAAGATGTAACCCACCTGGCGAGCTGGAAAGCCATCGAAACGAATCGACCTTCCA
>DATKLX010000171.1:0-4723 GCA_035542155.1 Anaerolineaceae bacterium | reverse complement strand
AGGACGTCCAGGGTCAAGTCGTGGGAGCCGATCGAGAAAATGGTCTGGTGGATCTCATCCAGGGTGCGGTAGAGGTTGACGGTCACCTCCGCGCCGGCTTCCAGGCCCTGGGTCCCGCGGGGGATGACCACGATGCCGTCCGCGTGGACCAGCGAGTTGATCATGCCCGCCCCACGCGCCAAGGGTGCGGCCAGAACCCGGCCGTTGACGGCCCCGACGGCCACGCGCAGGAAATCGTCGTCGCCCTGGGGGGAGTTGACCTTGCGGGTCAGCCTGGCCCGGACGACGGGGCGGCTTTCGGTGCGGTCGAGCCCCAGCCAGAGGGCGAGCAGCGGCTCGACGAAGATCTCGCCGGTCAGGGCCGCCGAGACGGGGTAGCCGGGCACGCCGATAATGGGGATCTGGGTTCCATCCTCGCGGTCGACCATACCCAGGATCACCGGGTGGCCCGGGCGGACGGCCACGCCGTGGACCAGGACGCGGCCCAGCTTCTCGATCACCTGAGCGGAAAAATCCTCCGAGCCGGCCGACGAGCCGGCGTTGAGGAGCACCAGGTCGCTGGCGCAGGCCGCGTCGCACACGCGCTGGACGATAGCGTCGAAATCGTCTTTCGAGATGGGGAAGCGTTGGGCCATGCCGCCCCACCGGTTCACCTGGGCGGCCAGGACGATCGAGTTGAACTCGATGATATCGCCGGGGTGGAGCGGGCTGCCGATGGTGACCAGCTCGGTACCGGTGGGGAGGATCGCCACCCGCGGCCGGCGGGTGACCTGGATGTGAGAGGCGCCGGCGGCGGCGATCGCGCCCAGGTCGACGGGCTGGAGGAGCCTGCCGGGTGGGAGGATCAGCTCGGTGGCGACGATGTCCTCACCCATCGGGCGGACGTGGCTCCAGGGGGTGACGGCGGAGCGGATGCGAATGCACGCGGGCCGGCGCGGGACGGCGCTCGCCTGGCCATCCTCCCCGAGAGCCTCGACGTTCTCGATCGGGATCACCGCGTCGGCCCAGGCCGGCAGGGGATCGCCGGTGTCCAGGTAAACGGCCTGGTCGGCCACCTTCAGAGAGACGGGCGCGGACGGCGCGGCGCCCAGGGTGTCCCCGGCGCGCACGGCAAAGCCATCCATCGCGGAGGCGTGGTAATGCGGGCTGGAGATTCTGGCCCAGACTGGCTCGGCCAGAACGCGGCCGGCGGCAGCCTCGTCCAGCGGAATTTCCTCGGCGGATAGCGGACCGTAATACCCGGCAGCCCGCAGGGCCTGGTGGAAAATGGACCGGGCTTCGGAGAGGGGGATGTCGTGGAGGTAAACACTCATGGAGCCCTCGATAAACGGTAGACCTGGATCCGTTCGCCGGCGGCAAGGCCGTTGGCGTCGGCCGGGATGAGCATGAGCCCGTCGGCGCCGGCCAGGTTGAAAATCAGATTGCTCTTGAAGAACACCGGCTCGGCCAGTAGGCTGCCGGCGGCCTGGTGCAGTGTGACCGGGATCCAGTCTTCGCGCCCGGCCAGCGAGGCCACGTTGATGCTCAAGCGAGCCGTGACGTGGTCCTTTTGCGGTGCCTGGGCCATTCCCTGCAAAGCGGCGATCATGGCTGGGACGAACAGCCAGGCGATCACCAGGGCGCTGACCGGGTTTCCGGGGAGGCCAATGGCCGGCTTCTCGCCGCACACCCCCAGAATGGTCGGCTTGCCGGGACGGACGTTGACGCCGTGGACGAGGACCCCCGGAGCGCCGGCCTGCTGGATGACCTGGGCGGTGATGTCGCGCGAGCTGGCGGAAGACCCCGCGGTGATCACCAGGGCGTCGCAATCCGCGAGGGCGGCGGCCACGGCCGATTTCAGCGCTTCGGCCCGGTCGGGGATGATGCCGTAGCGGACCGGGACGGCGCCCCACTCCTCGATCAGGGCGCTGAGCGAATAGCTGTTGATATCGCGGACCTGGCCGGGACAGGGCTCGACGGCCGGGGGCACGACCTCGTCGCCGGTGGAGAGAACCGCGATCCTGGGCTGGCAGAGAACCGGAACGGTCTGGATGCCGAAGGCCATCAGGCCGCCGATTTCGGCCGGGCGCAGCCGCCGGCCGGCGGGGATCACCACCTGTCCGGCGTCGACATCCTCGCCGACGCGGAGGATGTTTTCCAGGGGGGCGACGGCGCGGGTCACCTCGATCTCATTCTCGCGGGCAGCCTGGGTGTATTCCACCATGACGACCGCATCGGCGCCCTCCGGGAGCATCCCGCCGGTGTGGATCAGGGCCGCCTGGGCTGGACCGAGGGGGATCTCGGGCTGGCAGCCCATCAAGACCTCGCCGATGACGGTGAAATAGGCCGGCAGGCTTTCACTTGCGCCATAGGAATCGGCGGCGCGCACGGCGTAGCCATCGACCGTGCTGCGCGGAAAAGCGGGGAGGGGGTGGGGGGCGGTGATGTGGGCGGCGATGATTCGACCGAGGGAATGGATGCTCTCGATGTTCTCAGATGAGGGCTGCCGGTGGGGAAACGCGGAAAGCCAGCGAGCCAGCGCCTCCTGGGGCGGAAGAAGTTGGAGAAATTCGGGCATCAGGACTCCTGCCGAGATGGAAGCGGTTTGTTTTCGTTACGGATCCGTTTCCTCTATGATCATCGATATGGATTTTATCCCTTTTTTAAATGCTTTCCAAGGGACATCCGGATCGGGGCCTGCACCCGGGCAGGTCCTTTGCAGCGATTTTTCCGATTGGACGAGGATTCGGGCTCCACCAATTAAACCATCCTGTGGCGCAAGAACTGACCCAACCCCGGATAGATTTTCCACAGATAGATCGGGGTGAGCAGGATCATCGCCAATCCAAGAAACAGCCATACCGGGTGTGGAACCTCAGCGCGACCCAGGCCAACGACGTCTGTGCTGGGGAGAAGCAAACCGCCGGCATAATCCATCAGCCCGTGGACCAGGACCAATCCCAGGATGCCCCCGGCTCGCCAGCGGATCACGGCGAAGATCACGCCGTAAAGAGCCGTGGCGGCGATCATCAGCGGTCCACCGCCAATGTGCCACAAGCCAAAACCCAGGCTGGAGATCCAGATCGCCCAGCGGGTGCCGCGCCAGTCTTCCAACGCGCGGTAGATCAACCCGCGGAAGAGCAACTCCTGCCCCACGCCCACCAGGGCGAAGTAGAAAATGAAATCCCCCACCAGACGCAGCAGGGAAAACTGCGGCGGAGGCAGGCCCCAATCGACGGAGAGGATAACCAGGGTGCGGCCTACCAGGATCGCCGCTCCGCAGGCCAGGCTCAGCCACAAACCGCGCCGGTTCACACCCAGTTGATCGAGGTCCCAGCGCCGCAGGCCGATGACCAGGCTGCCCGCGATGGCGTACAGGTTCGCGCAGCTTTCGGCGATCCACGCGCTCGTCCCATGGACATTGGGCCATAGCCAGATGTACGCCGGGATGGCGGGTAGAAACATGACCACCACTTCCAGTAAAGCTGACAGGCCAGGGGGAAGCTGGTTTTTCATGGATGATAGAACCTTTTCAATACACGGCAGATCGCCAGGGTGACCCATAACTTTTGACTCATGGTTTTCGAGGTTTGTTTTTCCTCTTCGAGCGGTTTTGCATAGGACACCTTCCACAAGCCGCCATCATCCTGGTGATCGACCAACCAGCTCAGTCCTTCAGCGATCTGTTCATCCTCCCTGGAAAGCCCGATCAAAGAAATCGAATCCAGGGCTGCGACCAGGTTGTTCCACCAGAATGGGTAATCAAAGCGAACCCAGTAGCTCGCGGCCTGATAGGCAGAATAACAATCCGGATGAAAAAACCTGGATTTCAACAGGCAGGCAGCCACCCAGGCCGCTTCTGAGAATCGATAGATCGGGTGGACGGCAAAGGCGCGCAATACCATCCCGGTCCAGTTGTGTGAGAACGGCTTAGACCGGTCTGGCTCGACAGGGTGAGCGTACTGGCTTGTCAGGCGGTAGATCGTCTTCCGGTCGAAGGGATGGGTGAGGAGGGGGATGGTCCATCCCCCGTCCGCCTGGCGCATCGATAGCAGCCACCCGAATCCCTTTTCGACGCGGGGATCCTCCCCATATCCCGCCTGGATGAGTAGAGACAGGATCGCGCCGGTGTAGTATGTAGCATATTGATTGGCCAGGAACCCGCGGAAATCTCCCTCCTCCGTCTGGCAGGTGAAAAGGAATTCGGCTGCTTTTTGGATTTGGGGATGCTGGCGGGTGAAACCATACTGCTCCACCAGGACACGAAACTGCTTCCAGGTTTCGATCAGCGGATAATGGACGGCCAGGTGCTTCTTCTCACCAGGGTGAGACCAGAACCCATCGGCCCATTGTTTTTTGAGGATTTTCTGAGGTGCACAGAGCTGCCATATGCGGCTCAGCGAGCCGACCGGTTTTCCCAGCAGATCGCGCCGGGCGAAGTACTGAACGGCTTCATCCCCCGAATTCAACAGGACGGGCAAGGGATCAAATTTCAAAGGTTTGAGCCAGGTATCCATCCTCGCTTTTTCATTTCGAGAAGAAGGCTTTTCTGCAATTCATTGTAGCTCGATATTGGGGAGTTTCAATATTTACGCGCGAATGCGTGTTTGTCCCAAGATTGGTAGGCGAATTGGGAAAAATCGGCCAGGCAGTTTTTCTCCATGAAAGAGGATGGTGGGCTAAGCCACACCCACTCCAGCCACCATCAAGCCGCTGGTCATTCCCGGCCAGGTCTTGTAGCCCC
>DATKLX010000170.1:0-13403 GCA_035542155.1 Anaerolineaceae bacterium | reverse complement strand
TTTTCATCATAACAGTGATAAAACCTGGGGGGTGGTCTTATTCGGGTTAATTGCTTTTTTTTCTGCAATCTGGGTCAGTCTTTTCTCGATCAATTGGACACGATATCTTTTCCCTGGATGGGTTTTTAGTCTGCTGCTTTTGGGAAACTTGATCTGGAACTTTTTTTCCATGTTGCTCGAGAAAAACAAAAGTGGGTTTTGGATATCACAGTGGAAGCCGGTAGCCCTGGCGATGATGGCAGTGGTCGTTGGATTAACAAGTTATGGATTTATTTTGAAGAACAAGGGAGATGATTCAGCGGAGTTGATGGCAAAATTCATCCGTGAGAATATTCCCCAAGACAAGGTCATTGAGACCTGGGAATGGCAGATCGATGCGCCCAGCCAGCATTGGAAAATTCATCATCCATCCAGCTCCTATCAAACTCTCGCCATTGAACAACGTTTTGTCAACCATAAAGACTTTGATTTAGGCTATGATTTTCAAGAATATCCCGCCGATTATTTATTAGTCGGATCTTTCAGTGATTGGACGCAAATCTACAATCAAAGGGATATCGAAAATAACTTCAAGCAGGTAGCCCAATTTGGGCCATACAGGCTGTACCAGCGTTTATTTTGATCATGAGAGTTTCCCTTTATCGGATGAAATTATCCACCAATGTTCATTAACTCCCTTATTTCTATACCAGTGATTCGGAATATTTCTCTTCCTGATCCAGATCAATGCATGCAAGCTGCTTTGGAATGGATCCAATATGCCCACCAGGTCGTTTCATGCCAGGGAGTTTCGAAAGGATACGATCTTCTCCGTCGGTCTTGGGCTCCTCCCTATCCAGAAACAACCGGATATATTATCCCCACATTGCTGAATGCACACTCAATTTTATCGAAAGTTGAATATAAGGATCTGGCAATTTCTCTGGCAGATTTCCTTCTCGATCAAGCGACTTCAGAGGGGGGCGTAGCACATTGGAGATCGAATTCTGTTTCGAAACCAGTTGTATTTGACACTGGACAGGTCATCTTCGGATGGCTTGCGGCCTATCAGGTCAGCAAAGACGAGCGCTACCTGAAAGTCGCCCAAAAGGCGGGCGATTGGTTAGTCACTATCCAGGATCCTTCAGGAGCCTGGATTCAAAACCAGCATCTGAACGTAACCAAAGTAATCGATACTCGAGTTGCGTGGGCTCTTTTAGAACTGAATCGCTGGATGCCTGAAGGCGATTATCGAACTGCAGCTAGTCATAACCTTGAATGGACTTTGAGCCAGCAAGATTCAGATGGCTGGTTTTCCCATTGCGCGTTTACCGAACAGGAAGACCCATTTACCCATACTCTAGCTTATACAGCGGAGGGGCTGCTGGAATCTGGTTTATTGCTAAATGAAAGCCGATATATTGACGCAGCCCGGATTACGATTGCCGCTCTTCGCGATCGGGTAAATCCAGATGGCAGCTTACCGGGATCTTTTCGCCGGTCCTGGAAGCCTTCAAGCCGTTCGAGCTGCCTGACGGGGAACTGCCAACTGGCAGGTTTGCTGCTGCGTATGTATGACCTTGATCGCCAACAAAAGGATCGGCAGGTGGCAGAGAAGGCGATCGGTTTTGTGGCATCCACGCAGATTCTGGATAAGCAAAGTAAGAACATTTATGGCGGAATCGCCGGTTCGCATCCAATTTACGGCCGCTATGAGCGTTTCAAATACCCAAATTGGGCAGCAAAGTTCTTTATCGATTCGCTATGCGCGCTCATTGAAGATGGGGATAGGAAGAACCTGAAATATCGGGGGTGAAAATGGTGATTGTATCCTTTTTATTGCTGGTAATCCTGATCATACCGACAATATATTTGTGGACTCAGGTATTTGCCTCGCTGAAGCCTTTGCATTCTCTCGAAATACCTGAACATCCAGCGAGTCGCTTTGTCATCGTCATACCGGCGCATGACGAGAGCGCTGTCATTGCTTTTACTGTCAAACGATTAAAAGAGTTGGACTATCCGGCGGATCTGTTTTCGATCCATGTGATCGCTGATTATTGCACCGATGACACAGCACCATTAGCCCGCCAGGCCGGAGCTATTGTTCACGAAAGGGATCAAGGGCCCAGGGAGGGGAAGGGGGCTGCTCTCAATTGGGGGTTAGGTTGTATTCTTTCTACTCAAAATAATTGCGATGCCGTTGTCATTTTTGACGCAGATACCATCGTTGATGCTCAGTTTTTACGGATCATGGACGCTCACCTGTGTGCTGGGGACCAGGTAATCCAGGGCCAGCATATTATTTCCAATCCGGATGATGGACTTTTTCCGGCGCTCGTCTGGGCGATGTTTATCGTAGATAACCGTTTTCAAAATTATGGAAGAACTGTTCTGGGATGGTCGGCGAAGAATATGGGCGATTCGATTTGTTTTCGAGCGGATATTCTTCGGCGACTTGGCTGGGGAAAGGGGTTGACGGAGGATTACCAGTTCAGGCATCAGCTTCTACTTGAAGGAATTCACATTGTGTATGAACCTCGTGCAAAAGGTTATGGGGAGGCTCCTCGCCAATGGCAACAGGTGAAAGCCCAACGTACACGCTGGGTAGAAGGTGTATATAATGCCAGCCGAAAATCAAACTGGAGGATGCTTGCTGAGTGGTTTCGCAGGAGAGACAATGCGTTATTGGATGGCGCCTTGCAGACTTTTTTCCCGTCTTATTCTATGCTCACATTTGTTTGTTTCGGCCTGTTATGCATCTATATCCTCCTGGATTATCAATTTAATCCAATCATTGAGTCCTGGATGATCGGATCTTGGGCAATTTTGCTCGTGGTTTTTTTTATCTATCCGTTTATCGGATTGGCGGCAGAAAGAGCACCTGTGAAGGCATATCTGGCGATACTTTCCGGTCCGATCTTAATCCTCCTTCGGATCTGGCTTGCATTTCAGTCTCGTTTCAAGAAAAAACCTACCCAATGGATTCGCACACAACACGGACAAAGTAACATCTCAGGGTAATACGATCGCTCCATATGAGAAATTTCTCCTGGACCATCCTGAAAAACTCAGCCTTTGGGCTGGCGGCGCAACTGCTGATCAAAGTGCTGGCGTTTGCCTTTTCGATCCTGATCGTTCGCCGCCTGGGCGCGGAGACCTTTGGCCAGTATTCCATCGTGTTAGCGTTTGCGGCCAGTTTTTCGATCTTCTCGGACCTGGGCCTGGCGCCATACACGGTTCGCCAGGTGGCGCGCTGGAAAGATGACCCGGATGGCCTGGAAAAGACGGGGAAGCTTTACGCCAATATCCTCATCTTGCGGATCGCGCTCTCGATCCTGACGACCCTGGTGGTGGTGGGCGTGGCTCTGCTGAGCCACAGGCCTACGTTGCTAGTCGGAGCAATCGCATTCAACAGCCTGAGCTTTCTGCTCTATGCGGTCCAGGGCTCCGGCGAGGCGATCCTGGGGGGTGTGGAACGCTTAGATCTCACCGCCGGCACCAAGGTGCTCTACCAACTGGTCTTCGTCCTGGGAGGAGCAGCGGTTTTATACCTGGGGATCGGATACCTTGGCCTGATTGGAGTCAACCTGATCGGTGTCGCGATCATGGCCATTGTCACCTGGCGCATGGTCCGCTCGCAGGGGATTGGCCTGGGCCGTTGGGACGCCCGTCTATGGCCTGGACTGCTCAAAGCGAGCATTCCCTTCGGATTGATCGGGCTGGCCCTGGGCCTTTCCTACAAATATGACAGCCTATTGCTCGGGATTTTTCGCGGCGACGCGGAGACCGGCTACTACAATGCAGCGTATAACCTTGTGTTCTCGATCCTGGTGATCTCGAACGTGATCAATACGGCGATTTACCCCACGTTGTCGCGGAAGGTCGTATCCGAGCCTCACGATCTGCCGCGGATCGTCGAGCGGGCGCTGGGGTATCTGCTGTTCTTTGCCCTGCCGGTTGCGGTCGGAGGATCGCTGCTGGCGGACAAACTGGTCGTGTTCCTGTACACAGCAAGTTATGCGCCGACGATCCCGGCCCTACAGATTATCATCTGGGTAGTGCCTTTCATGTTCGTCACCGAATTCCTGGGATATGTAGTTGTCATCACCGATCAGGAGTCCAGGGTGGCTCGCGCCGTGTTGGTCAGTACCGGGATCAACGTCCTTTTAAATTCGTACTTTGTGCCGCGATTCGGCTATCTGGCTGCAGCGGTAATGACAGTGTTTACCGAAATAATTCTCGTTGGGCAGCACGCACATACTTTGTGGTCACTGATCAAAAAACTAAATTGGAAAAGGATTTTTCTAAAGCCTTCAATCGGATTAATATCCATGGCATGTGTTGTTTTATTTCTAAAAGGTACTTATCACATCATGATCGTAATCTTATCAGGGATATCGATTTATATGCTGAGTTTGTACCTTTTAGGTGTAATTGGAAGGGAGGATTTATCCCTCATACATTTTCAGCGCAACCAGAGCCATCATTCATCTGAAATCGGATCTGATTGAACCTTAAATTAATCCGGTTATTATTATCTTCGTAATCTCAGAAAAATGTCAGAAGGATTCTCACTCACCAACTCCACACTTTTTGAGATTATTCATTCCGATGTTAATCGATACGGTAGGGGTGAGGAACGTTTCTTAATAACTCTGCTCAGGAATTTGTATTTACACCCTTCGCTTCTAGGGGTCATTTACTATCGAATTGGGAACCGATTATGGCGTTTCAATCATAACCTTTTCATCCTACCGCTAATCATTTTGTATCGGGCGTTCTATCCCTTTATTAGAATGTATAGCGGCTTAGAAATCTCCATGCGAACGGATATCGGTCCAGGCTTATGTATTCTTCACTTTGGCCCAACCGTTATTCATCCAGATGTTAAGGCAGGAACTAATTTGACTTTGTTGCACGGTGTCACAATAGGGGAAGCCAAGAATGGTACACCACAAATTGGAGATAACGTTTCTGTAGGCATTGGGGTATCCATCATCGGAAAAGTAAAGATTGGGGATAATGTCAATATTGGTGCAGGTGCTGTGGTTTCGAATGATATCCCTAGCAACTGTACCGCAGTTGGAATCCCTGCTCGACCAATATCAAAAACTGTGCACGTTGCTGATGAACATGGCGAAACCAGTAATTTATCGTTGCCCGATTAAGGATTGATAAACTGATATTATCGCAGACATTTCTTCTTCTATCGTATAAACAGGGTCAATACCAGCCTTGAGCCGCAGCAGAAGATTGGGTTCATCGAGCAACCGTTGTAATTTCTCAGTCAATTCATTATCACTTCCGGGCTCGAATAATAAACCGTTTATCTCGTCATTTACCAATTCAACAATACCCCCGATTTTTGAGGCAATTACTGGTCTATCCGCGGATAGAGCTTCTACGATAACGGTTGGCCTATTTTCATACCAAATGGAAGGAACGACAATCACATCGAGCTGGGATAAGATTTGACCGACTTTCGTATTATCGTAGGATCCTCTAAAAATGATGTCATCCGGCTTTTTGATTAAATCAGACAACTGTTTTCCATAAGGGCTGTCCGGAGAATATTTTCCAAATAAAAATAGCTTGCACATTCCATCCGGGTATCTCAAATTTTGAAAAGCTTTGATCAGTACATGAATTCCTTTATGCGAAGCGAATTGACCTAAATAGCCGATTCTAAGCACCCTTTTTGATGAGCTAACCTGACTATGATCAGGTTCGGGTAATTTTAGATCTAATCCAAAAGGCTGATACCTGATATTCGATGTATTAAATCCAAAATCTTGGAATTTTTGAATCAAGAATCTCGATGGGGAAAGTACGACATCGATATCTTGCAGTATCCGTTTCAAATAATCCCTTCTGTCCTCAATAGAAACTATCATTGAGTTTATCCCGATCATTTTTTGAAAATTGGTCCACTTCGATAAAGACACGATCGTCTTTTCTAGTCTGTGCCTCGATAGCTCGTTTGGAATGCGATAACGCCTTTTTTCTTGAAGCTGAACCCACGCACAGCGGGCAGAAGGACACATTTCTTCACAAACCTGACCATTGGTACGATAAAGAGTACCTGTGGGACATAAAAACCAATATTCATGCAGAGTTAAAACAGTCGGAATTTTTAATCCTTTTGCCTCTTCGATCGCAACTCCGCCGAAAAGGTAACCGCTGTTGAAATGAACGAGATCAGGTTGGGTCCTCTGGAGAAAATCTTTTACCCACTTCCCAATATACGGATTGCGATAGGTTAACTCAAACTGGTTTGTGGGATCTTGAAGATTAAAAAATAATCGATTTACAGGAATTTCCTCATACTTCTCGAATTTGCTTTCAGGTTGTAATGTGCCTTCTTTATTGGATTCAACGGTGACAACCTCGACATTGTGTCCGTGGGAAATCAGGTACTTGCATAAGCGATAGGCATATTGTTCACCACCGGCGTTGTAATTTGGGGGAAAGTGGTGCGTTATAACGGCAATCTTCATCTTTGTTCTCCGGACTCTTCGAATTTGGAAAGCCTCAAACCAACAGGCCTATACAGTTGTTTTCCTTATCACTTAATATTATCAGAAAATGAATTATACAAAAACGCTCCATAATCATAATAGGAAACTCCTCTTTCTCTCGCGCTGGTTCCCCTTTCCCCCCGACAACGGCTCGCGAGTCCGGATCTACAACCTGCTCAAGCAGTTGAGTTGCGAATTCGAGATCACCCTGGTCACGTTTTGCGACCCCGACCAGGGAAACGAGGAAACGATCCGTGAACTGCGATCCATCTGTTCAGAGGTTTATCCGGTCCCAACCCCTTCGGAGTCTTTATCCGGGATCAAGCCAACCCTGGCCTTCTTTTCGCCGCTCCCACGCTGGATCGTAGCATCCGATAGTCCCGAGATCCGCAATCTTCTGAAGAAACTTGCCGGCCAGAAATATGATCTTTGCCTGGCCTCTCAAATCGATATGGCTCGTTATGCCTTAGAGATTTCCAACTGTCCGCGGGTTCTCGAAGAACTGGAAATCTCAGTGATCACGGAGAGGCCGGGTAGGGAAACGCACCTCATCCGCAAGATCCGCAGCGGCTTGACCGCTCAGAAATACAGGCGGTATCTGGCCCGGATAGTGCGCCAGTTTGAGGGGGTGACGACGGTTTCGACTGTGGAACGAGCGGCGATTCTCCGGGCGATCCCGGGGGTAAAACATCCCACAGTGATCCCCAATGGGGTTGACCTGGCTCATTATAAGGGGGTCAAGCAGAAACCCGAGGCGAATACGTTGGTTTTCACCGGCGCGCTGAGCTATCACGCCAACCTGGACGCGATAGATTATTTCCTGGGGGAGATTTTCCCCGCCATTCTGCGCGAAGCCCCGGGAACCAGACTGAAAGTCACCGGAAAAACAAATCCTGACCAGATGGAGAAGCTCTCTCTGGCAGGATACTCTGCCGGAGAAATTACATTCACCGGGTATCTGGCGGATATCCGCCCGGCGATTGCCCAGAGCTGGGCCAGCATCGTTCCGTTGCGAGTAGGCGGGGGGACACGGCTGAAGATCCTCGAATCGCTGGCAGCCGGTACGCCGGTGGTCACGACCGCAAAGGGAATGCAGGGATTGGATTTAATGCCGGAAAAACACATTCTGGTAGGCGACAGCCCGGCCGAGTTTTCAGCGGCTGTGATCCGGCTGCTGCGCGATGCGGATCTGCGAGACGAGCTCAGCGAACGGGGGAAAGAAATTGTCGCCCAGCGCTACGGTTGGGAAAAAATCGGCAACGAACTGCGCGACTATTTGAATTCATTTCTGGTTGATTAATCTTCGGGGTTTCCTATGGCCAGCACGTCCAAGCGTCTTTTTCCAATCAAATTAAGGGCGATCGGCAATTCCTGGACTCTGATCTGGAAGATCCTGATCATCCTGGTGGTTTTTGGCTTCTCGGCGCTGGTCGGCCTGACGATTGGCCGGCCGAACAGCCAAATCGGCCTGATCGCCGTTGGCCTGCCGCTGGGCGTGCTGTGCGTATTTTTCATCCTGAAATACCTCGATCTCGCCCCATTGATCATCCTGTTCGTGGCCGGTTTTATCCCGTTTGGGGTTTCGACTGGCACGGGAAGCAAGGTAATGGCCAGCCTGATCGTCAGTTGCGTTTATATCGGGGCCTGGGTCCTGAGGATGGTGGGGGTGGAAAAAAAGATCTCGATCACGTCCTCGCCGGTCAATCGCCCATTGCTGGGATTTGTGGTGGTGACGGTGATTGCCACGTTGTGGAGTAACGTGTTTCGAGATCCCGATGTGCGCCTGACGCGCACGTTCCCGTTCGTGCAGGCGGCATCGGCGCTGGTCATGGTGGTACTCCCTCTAAGCCTGCTGCTGGTCGGGAACCAGGTACGCAGTGAAAAGGTGCTGCGCTGGATGATTGGCCTGATGCTTGGGATCGGAGCGTTAGATATCGCTAACCGGTTTCTTAACCTGCATCTCCCTGTGAATGCCGGCGGGATCACGCCTATGTGGTACGCAGGGTTGGCAGTTTCCCTGGCCCTTTTCGACCAGACGCTTTCGAGGCCCAAAAAGATTACCCTTTTCCTTCTGGCGCTGTTTAATGTGTATTTGGGCTTCATCCTGCACCTGGACTGGCTGGCAGGATGGCTACCCACTTTTATTGCGTTGGGTGTGATCTGTTTGCTGAAATCCAGGAAACTGTTCGTGGTCCTGGCCGTGATCGTAGCGATCTTTTATTTTCTAAATACCACCAAAATCGCTACTGACTTCCAGGCAGAGGCGACCGGCAGTGGGGATACTCGCCTGGCGGCCTGGGTCAACAACTGGCGGGTGACCGGCCAGCACTTCCTTTTTGGGACCGGCCCGGCAGGCTACGCGGCCTATTATATGACTTATTTTCCCGGGGATGCGATGGCGACTCACAGCAACTACATCGATATTATTTCCCAGACCGGAGTTGTTGGGTTGACTTTGTACATGTGGCTCTTCGGGTCCTTGGCCTGGCTGGGGTACCGGATGCAGAAGCGGCTGAGGGGGCGGAAGGACTTTATTTCTGCTCTGGCGGTAACCTCGTTTGCAGGGACCATCGGCTGTATCGTTATCATGGGTTTCGGGGACTGGTTGATTCCCTTTGCGTATACGCAAACAATCGCGGGCTTCAATTATGAAGTCTACAGTTGGATATTCATGGGAACACTGGTCGCAATGGACGGAATGGTAATGAATAACTCCCTCTCCATCCGCAAGGGTGACATCGTATAACAAAACCATTATGGCGCAAATCTCCATCATTATCGTCAACTGGAATACCCGGTTGCTGCTCCGAGAATGTCTCGACTCCGTCCGAGCCTATAGCGACGGGCTGAATTGTGAGGTGATCGTTGTTGATAACGCCTCCAGCGATGGCAGCCCGGAGATGCTGGACAGGGAGTATCCGGAAATCCGCCTGATCCAAAATGAGACGAATACCGGCTTTGCGCGGGCGAATAACCAGGCCATGCAGGTAAGCGAAGCGGAATACTTTTTGCTGTTGAACAGTGACGCGCGTCTGCAGCCCGGATCAATCAGCAGCCTGCTCGAGGCCGCGAAATGCCATCCTGGGCTGGGCATCGCGGGGGCGCGGCTGCTCAATCCAGATGGCAGCTTCCAGGCTTCGCACACCTCTTTTCCAACCCTGTGGCGTGAATTCCTGATCCTGAGCGGCCTGGGAAGAGCCTTCCGTGGTGGCTGGTACCCCAGTCATGGCCCTGAGATCGAAAAGGGATTGCAGAAAGTCGAATATGTCGAAGGAGCCTGCCTCTTCGTGCGCAGAGAGGCATATCTCCAAGTGGGTGGATTAGATGAAGGCTTCTTCATGTATGCTGAGGAGGTCGACTGGTGTTATCGAATGGGGCTCGCAGGCTGGGAGGTCTGGTACCAACCCCTCTCTGTGATTATCCATCACGGTAGTGCCAGCAGTACAGGCCGGCGAACCCAGCGTGAGGGAGACCTGTATTGGAGCCGGATCCACTATTTCCGCAAGCACTACGGTCCAACTGCAGCGGATCGATTGAAAATCTTGATCTTCTGGCTCACCGCAGCGAAAGGCATCTATTACTCTGGAGTAAAACTACTCCAGCGAGGCCGAAGCGGTCGCGCGGTGATCTCCGTGAAAGATCTCTTCTACAAGCTTAGAAACGACTGAATGGATATCATTTATCGGAGCAAACGGATCACATTTATGAAAGTCGATCTTTTGAGATTTCGCCGCGAGCGGCTGCCTGAGCTGACCATTTTTCTCATTCTGCTGCTCAGCTATGTATATTTCTTCCCCCGCTGGGCGGATCAAAACCAGAATTCACGCCTGGATATGATTGTGGCTGTTGTCGATGATGGGACGCTGCAGATCGACCGCTATGTCGAAAACACCGTCGATTATGCGCGGGTTGGAGGCCACTACTATAGCGACAAGGCCCCGGGGACCGCATTTTTGGGAATTCCGATCTATGCAGGTCTGAAATGGATACTGCAAAACCCGGCATTGATCCCCTGGATGGATCGCCTGGCGAATAACGCTGCGTTTCAATCCACACTGCGGGTAGGAGGATCCGGAATTTATTTAGAAAAGGTCCGTTTCGCGATCGCTCAGGTTGTTCTCACGGATCTGATCTCGGCGGTTCCCGCCGCATTTTTGGGAGTGCTGCTTTTCCGGGTTATGCGGAAGCTGCTTCGCGGCGCACACACCATACCAACCAACCTGCTGGTCCTGGCAGTCCTTGGATATGGACTCCTTACCCCCGCCTTTCCTTACGCCGGGGCGTTCTATGGGCATCAACTTTCCGCCGCGATCTTATTTGGGATCTTTTATCTTATCTTCGAGCACCAGGCAGAAGGCAGGTACAGCCCACTAACCCTGGCCTGGATCGGCTTATTGCTGGCTTTATCGGTGATCGTTGAATACCCGACCGCATTGATCGCGGGTGTGCTGGGAGTGTATCTGGCGATCCTACTGGTCCGGAACCAGCGAATCACGCAGATTAGCTGGACGGTTTTGGGGGGAATTGCTCCCATTCTGGGCTGGATGGCATACAACACAACGGTTTTCGGGGGTCCTCTCAACTTGGGTTACAGCTATTCAGAACAGTGGCAGACTCAGCATCACACCGGATTTATGAGCCTGTCCTTTCCACACCTGGATGCAATTTGGGGATTAACCTTTGGCGTTTTTCGCGGGTTATTGTTCTACTCGCCGGTATTGATTCTCGGCCTGGTCAGCCTGGTCGCCTGGTGGAAGAACGGGCGCTTCCGGCTCGAAATGTGGGTTGCGGCGGTTTGCGTAGGGTTGACTTTTTTGTTCAATGCTTCCTCGTCCATGTGGTGGGGCGGCTGGGCAGTGGGGCCGCGTTACCTGGTGCCCGGGCTGCCGTTTTTGGTAATAGCGATCGCTTTTGGCCTGGAGCGCTGGTGGCGTTTGGGTTGGCTGAGGGTCGCTGCAATCCTGCTCGCAATCTGGTCCTTCGTGGCGATCTGGGGATTGACCCTGGCAGGCCAGTCATTTCCATCCGACGCGATCGCGAACCCGCTATTAGAGTACGCGCTGCCCAACTGGGTTTCCGGTAATATTGCTCGCAACCTGGGTACGATCCTCGGCCTGCATGGAGCATTCAGCCTCATCCCACTCGCCCTGGCGGTCGCGTCAGTTCTGGCGGGTTGGTCAGTGATCGAGTTGAATTCTGGTAAAGGGACTCTACCCGAGAAACAGAACATCCCCATAGAGGCCTGATATGGAAGTCAGCCGCCCGCAATCTAAAACCGAAGAGAAGACCGCTCACGTTGAGCTGACAGAATGGGGATTCGTTGCGCTGGTCACTTTGTTGATCCTGGTGATCACCAGTCTCCCGATCCTGTTTGCTTATCTTACCGCACCCGCTGATAAGCAATATATGGGGATCATGCTGGACGTGCCGGACCATGTCCAGTATTTTTCCTGGATGCGTGAATTCTCCACCGCCAACCTGTCTTCGAATAAGCTGACCCCCGAGCCAAACGCACCGGTCTTTTTCAACCTGCTCTGGTGGGCGTTTGGCCGCCTGGACAGCCTCCTTGGCCTGGGTTATCCGGTCATTCTGCAACTGATCCGCGTCCTGGCAACAGTCCTGTTCCTGGCACTGGCGTACCGGTTGTGCACATGGTTCCTGCAAGAAAGATCCGCACGCCGGCTGGCTTTTTTGCTGATCGCTATTACTTCGGGGTTTGGCTGGGTTCTGATTGCCGCGAAATACCTGTTCCATCTGACTGACCTGGCTTCTCCACTGGACTTTACGATTTCCGAAGGAAACACGTTCCTGCAAATCCTGGGATATCCCCACTTTGTCGCCGCGGCCCTCTATGTGTTTGTCTACGATCTGATCCTGCGGGGCGAAGCGAAAAATCAGCTCCGCTACGCAGTGTGGGCAGGCCTGGTGGCTTTCTTCCTGGGATGGCAACATGCCTACGACCTGGTTTCGGTGTATTCTGTGCTCCTTGCCTACGCCGGCCTGCGCTGGCTGCGCGATCGCAGGATCCCGGTGTACCTGGTTAAAAGCGGACTGGTGGTGGGGATCCTTTCGTTCTGGCCGGCGCTGTACTCGGTGCTGCTGACCCGTCTCGACCCGATCTGGAAGCAAGTGCTGGGGCAGTTTTCGAACGCAGGCGTGTTTACTCCAGGATTGCTCCACCTGCCGATTCTGCTGGGAATCCCATTCTTGCTGGCGCTTTTCACGGTGGTCAAAGACGGTTTTTCCTCTTTCCGGCGGACGAGCAATTCGGACCTTTTCCTCAAAGGCTGGTTCCTGGTCACCTTTCTGGTGATCTACCTCCCGGTCGATTTCCAGGTCCATCTCTTGAACGGCTGGCAGATCCCGATCTGTATTCTCGCCACGCAAGGGATCTACCGATATATCCTGCGCTGGCTTTCAAAAAAGGCTCAACATCGGGCTGTACCTTCGCCCCAATTGAAAGGTTGGATCACTGTGGTCCTGGTGGCGGCGGTACTCCCCACCAATCTCTATCTTTTAGGCCAACGGTTCGTCGAGCTCAACCGCCACGAGACCCCCTATTACCTGGAAAGGGATGAGACGGCCGCCATCCACTGGCTGGCCAACCGCCCAGGTCCGAGCAGTGTGGTCCTGAGCTCACTTGCCATCGGGCAATACATCCCGGCTTTAAGCGGGCAACGGGCTTTCCTGGCCCATTGGGCGCAGACGGTGGATTTTTTCCACAAGCGGGATCTGGTCAAAGAGTTTTATGCCGACGACGGAGATTTCGCTCTGAAATTGCGCACGCTGAGAGATTTCGATGTCCGGTACGTATTCTATGGATCTGAGGAACAGAAATTAGGCAGTTTCCGTCCTGATGGGCTGGATGAGCTGGCACCGGTATACCGGTCAGGACAAGTTGTG
>DATKLX010000169.1:0-57379 GCA_035542155.1 Anaerolineaceae bacterium | reverse complement strand
GTTGCCCTCGCTGATGCCAAAAGCGATCTCATTGGAATGGGGGAGAAACGAGAGCAGCGGCGAGCCGGGGGCGAAGCTGGCCCCGACCTTCGCCACCCCAACCTCACTCCCCGCGCCTATCGTGCGCTCGAAGGCGTTGTGCCACAGCCCGTTGATGGCGATGAAGTCGGGTTGGTGGGCGCTGCGATTCTTGTCCAGCTCCACAAACAGCGCCAGCAGGCCGATAATGTGGTCGTTGTCCACGTGACTGAGCACCGCCAGGTCCATGAAACCCCCATTCTGGACAATACGCTCTAGCTCGAAGCGGAGATGGTTTTCGTACGTCCCTTCCGGGCCGCCGTCGATCAGCACAAAGCGGGGCTGTTCGGCGCTGCCGTACTCCAGAATCAAACAGTCTCCAAATTCGGCCTGAACCACTCTCAATTGCAGCATTCGACCCTCCCTCTCCGATGCTCTTCAGCCTGCCCGTGAGCTCATCTTTTATTCAATTCGTAAAACGGAAAAAAACAGCCTTTCGACCGGAAAGGCCACATAATCTATCTAATTGAATAATAGTCTATTTTGGGATCAGTTACAAGTAGAAGCGTCTCTGCTCTCTGGGGTAAATCTTTTTATCTTTTCAGCCACTGGACCAGTTTCTCGACCGGCCAGGCGTTGATCACGTGTTGCGGCTCAACCCAGCCACGGCGAGCCGTCGCCACCCCGTACATCAGAAAGTCGAGGTTGTCTGGAGAGTGTGCGTCGGTGTTGATCGAGAGCGGGATGCCCATCTCGATCGCCCGCCGCGATTGGATGTCGTCCAGGTCCAGGCGGGAAGGATTGGCGTTGATCTCCAGCGCCACGCCGCTCTCTTTCGCCGCCTGCAGCACCGGGTTCATGTCCAGGTCCGCCCCTTCGCGGTCGGGGATCAGCCGCCCGGTGGGGTGTCCGATGATGTCCACGTGCGGGTTTTGGATGGCCTTGATCAGCCGCGCGGTGACCTGTTCTTTGGGCTGGCGCAGTCCGGTGTGCAGCGAGGCGATGACCACGTCCAGCTCGGCCAGCACCTCGTCCGGATAGTCCAGCCGCCCGTCGTTACGGATCTCCACCTCGGCGCCCTGCAGGATGGTGAACGAATCCCCCATTTTGGCCTGCGCCTCCCGCACTTCGGCCATCCGCGCCCGGATGTCCTCGGCAGTCATCCCCCCGGTGACCCCCAGGCTGTGCGAGTGGTCGGTGATCGCGATCGCTTTCAGCCCGCGCTGCTGTGCTGCCTGGGCCATTTCCAGGATGCTGGCCTGCCCGTCGCTCCAGGTCGAGTGCGAGTGTAGCTCGGCGACGATGTCCTTCACCTCGATCAGGTGGGGCAGCCTGCCGGCTTTCGCTGCCTGAATCTCGCCACGGTCTTCGCGCAGCTCGGGCGGTATCCACGGCAGCCCCAGCACAGCATAGACCTCCTCCTCGGTCGCGTAGAACTTTTCCGACCCGTCTGGCTGGAGGAATGAGCGGTCTGAGAGGGATAGCTTCATCGTCTGGGCGATCTCGCGCAGGCGCACGTTGTGGTCTTTGGACCCGGTTGCGTAGAGCAGGGCGGTGCCGTACTGCTCGGGGCGGTGCAGCCAGAGCTGCGCTCGCAGGTGGTTGTCGAACTCGACCGAGGATTTGACGTCCCCCACGGCGAAGACCTCGATCACCCGCGGGTGGTGGATAAAGGCGTCCATGACTGGGGCGGGATCTTCAGTCGCCGCGGAAATGTCCAGGTCGCCGACGGTCTCGCGCATCCGCCGCAGGCTCCCCGCCGGGTTCGCCGCGACCACCCCCGGCAGCGAGCCCAGCCACCGGGCGATCTCGTTGGCGAACGGCCAGGCCACGCCCAGGGGGGTGCGCGTGGTGCGCCGCGACAGAGCTTCCAGCCCGGCCAGGATGCGCGCCTCGCTTTTTTCTCCCATCCCGGGCAGATCGCGGAGCTTGCCCGCCCGCGCGGCGGTCTCCAGCTCGGCGACGTTGGTCACCCCCAGCTCTTTCCAGAACATCTTTGCCTTCTTGGGGCCCACGTCTGGCACCTGGAGCAGCTCGGCCAGCCCCACCGGTACCTCCGCCTTCAATTTCTCCAGGAACTGGAGCTGCCCGGTGCTGAACAGCTCGTCCATCTTCTCGGAGATGGCCTTGCCCACCCCCGGGATCTCGCCCAGCCTGTTCTCCTGCCACAGCTCCTCCGCGCTTTGCCCCATGTGCTCCAGGCTATCCGCTGCCTTGCGGTAGGCGAGGACTTTATAGATCACCTCGCCCTTGATCTCCAACAAATCGGCGATCAGCCGGAAAGTCTCCGCCAGTTGCTGGTTGCTGAAGTGCGTGTGCGCGGTCTTCTTTTCCATGTCCCTCTTCCTTTGGGGACTATTGTATATCAGATAGAGAAATAATTCGTTCCATTCGTTCCATCCCCGAAACGAATACTATTCTCGGTAGTAAAATAGATACACTTTCGATCAACGATAGGAGCGAACCAGTCTATGCCAGTCAAACAAAAGCAGTGGTCCAAGTCCCCAGATTTCACCCTGGATCTAAAGAAAAACTATAGTGCGACCATCCATACCGAGAAAGGCGATATCGTCGTAAAGTTGTTCGCCGATAAAGTGCCCAATACGGTCAACAACTTCGTCTTCCTGGCCCGCGAAGGCTTCTATGACGATACCATCTTCCACCGTGTGATCGCCAATTTTATGGCCCAGGGCGGCGATCCTACCGGCACCGGCATGGGCGGCCCTGGATACCGTTTCCGGGACGAGTTCGATCCCTCTCTCCGCCACGACAAACCCGGCGTGCTCTCCATGGCAAACGCTGGCGCGAATACCAATGGGTCCCAGTTTTTCATCACGCATGTGCCCACTCCCTGGCTGGATAATAAACACAACGTATTTGGCCAGGTGATCGAAGGCATGGACGTGTTGATGTCAATCCCGCCTCGTGATCCATCCCGCCCGTCGTATCCAGGCGTCAGGATCCGCTCGATCAGCATCACGGAGACGCCCTCTGTTTGAGCAAGTCTGAGCCGCTTTACGAGGTGGTCCCAGAAATCGAGGAGGGTGATCTTTCTGGCCAGAATCAACACAGTGGACATCGACTGCCGGATCAGGTACAATATATTTGTTCCATGTTGGATTGTCCATTGAATAATGGGGTCTGGTTTGCCTGCTTGAATTCAACGAAAAACGTGGAGGAAGGGAATGGCCCCAGTCCGAGTGGTTCTGGTTGATGATCATCCCATCGTTCGGGCCGGCATTAAGAACCTTCTCAACCAATCGGAAGAGATACAGATCGTTGGCGAAACCGGCTCAGGTACCGAAGTTCTACGCCTGGTCGAGGCGACGAACCCGGACGTCCTGCTGCTGGATATGGAGCTGCCTGGTCTGGCAGGCGTCGACATTGCCCGCAGGCTGCATGCCAGCAAATCTTCGGTGCGCGTTCTGGCCCTGAGCGCGTTCGACGACAAGCAGTATATCCTGCGCATCCTCGAGCAGGGCGCGGCCGGGTACCTCACGAAGGATGAGGCGCCTGAGATGATCGTCGATGCGGTGCTCGGGGTAGCCCGGGGGGAGCAGGGCTGGCTGAGCCGTAAGGTCGCCGCCCGCGTCGCCGATTGGATGAAAGAGGAGGATGGAAATTCCAGGCGGCTTACCCCACGCGAAATCGAGGTGCTCCGCCTGCTGACCGATGGAAAAACTAACCAGGGGATTGGCTCTGAGCTGGGGATCAGCGAGAAAACGGTCGAAAAATACCTCGATTCGATGTTCAAGAAACTGGGGGTTTCCTCCCGGGTAGACGCTGCGGTTCGCGCCATCCGCGACAGGCTGGTGTAACCGGACTACCCCGAGATTGCCCATATACAGCAGCGACCGGAGCCTTCGGCGCTGCTTTTCTTTTCCCAAGGAGGCCTCATGGAACTTTCTGAATATCAACCCCGTTCCAGGCTGGTCGCGTCCCAAACGCTCATTACCCGCCCCCGGTTTCCCGTTATCGACGCCCATAATCACCTGGGAGATGAGTTTGGCGGAGGCTGGATCCACCGCCCGGTCGCCGAGCTGCTCGACCAGTTGGATGCCGGCGGCGTGCGCGTATACGTTGATCTGGATGGCGGCTGGGGCGAGGACGTGTTCAATGCACACCTCGACCGCCTGAAAAATGCCGCGCCCGAGCGTTTCCAGGTCTTTTGTGGCGTGGAGTGGTCTGCCTGGAAAGCGCAGGGAAACTGCTTCCCCGAATGGGCCGCGGAGCGCCTGCGATCCCAGGCCGCTCGAGGCGCCCAGGGCTTGAAGATCTGGAAGCCATTTGGCCTGATCGTCCGCGACGATCAGGACCGCCTGGTCGCGGTGGATGACCCTCGCCTGGACCCGGTCTGGTCGACCGCCGGTGAGCTGGACCTGCCGGTGCTGATCCACGTCGCCGACCCGGTCGCCTTTTTCGACCCACTGGACGCGACCAACGAGCGCTGGGAAGAGCTGCACGCTCACCCCGATTGGCAGTTCCCCAGCCCACCCTTCCCTCCCTTCCTGGAGACCGTGGAAGCGCTCGCTCGCCTGGTCCAGCGCCACCCGGGGACGGTTTTCATCGGCGCTCACCTCGGTTGCTATGCGGAAAACCTCGAGTGGGTCGGCGCCTTCCTGGACCGCTGCCCGAATTTTTTCGTCGACATCGCTGCGCGGATCGCCGAGTTGGGCCGCCAACCCTACCGCGCCCGGAAGTTCTTCCTGGATTATGCCGATCGAATCCTGTTTGGCTCCGACCTTGGCCCGGATCTGGCGGCTTACCGGATCATGTACCGCTTCCTCGAGACAGCAGACGAGTATTTCAGCTACTCCACCCGGCCGGTCCCTGACCAGGGCCGTTGGAACATTTACGGCCTGAACCTGCCCGACGAAGTTCTGGCTCAGGTCTATTACCGCAACGCTGCTCGCCTGCTCAAGATAAACGAGCAAGACCTGGTTGGACATGAAACTTGGTGAATTGGTTCATTGGGAATACGTGTGAAGAGGGTTATACCACGGCGGATCCCAAAGAGCTTGAATTTTGTGTCATCTGGAATCTAATCTGTGGTATAGAATCAGTTTATATTGAATGAGGAGGAAAGACCATGTCTGAGATAACGATTGGAAAAATGCGCGGCTTGCAGCAGTGCTCGACCCGGCGGGGGACTATTGCTGTATTAGCTTTGGACCACCGCAATAATTTACGCCACCTCCTTCGCCCAGATGCCCCGGACACGGTGAGCGATGAGGAATTGGTGGCTTTTAAGAATCTCGTTGTGTCTTACCTGGCGCCTGCCGCCAGCGCGGTCCTTTTAGACCCCCAGTTTAGCGCTGCGCAGGCGACCGCCTCTCGCTCGCTGCCGGGCAGCACCGGGCTGATGGTGGCTCTCGAAGAGACCGGGTATACCGGCGATCCAGCCGCTCGCGGCAGTCAGATCTTGCCGGGTTGGAGCGTCTCCAAGGCGCGTCGGATGGGCGCCAGCGCGGTCAAGCTGCTCGTTTACTACCATCCCGATTCGGCCGCCGCGGGAAGCATCGAGGATCTGGTCCGACAGGTGGGCAATGATTGCATGGCCGAAGATATCCCCCTTTTCCTCGAGCCTCTTTCCTATTCCCTCGATCCGGCGGTGAAACGGCTTTCCAGCGCGGAGCGCCGGCGGGTCGTGCTGGAGACCGCACGGCGGTTGGCCCCGCTCGGGGTGGATATCCTCAAAGCGGAGTTCCCGATCGACATCACCGCAGTGAAGAATGAGCGAGAATGGCTGGCGGCCTGCCAGGAGCTGACGGATATTTGCCCCATCCCCTGGGTGCTGCTCTCGGCCGCGGTCGATTTTGAGGTCTATCTGCGCCAGGTGGAAATTGCCTGCGCGGCGGGCGCCTCAGGGGTGGCAGCCGGACGGGCCGTCTGGAAGGAAGCTCCAATCGTATCCGGCTACGAGCGTGAATCGTTCCTGCGCGGCCTGGCCTACGAGCGCATGTCCCGCCTGAGCGCTCTGTGCGACGCATTGGCTCGTCCCTGGACCCACTACTATACTGCCCCCGACTTCCTCCCAGACTGGTACGAGCGATACTCAATTTGAAGGTTTTCTTTTTTACGCAATTCTGATTTGGCTGTGTTATTCTTGGAAGCAAGTTAATGTTTGAGATTGGAGGTTGAATGGAACGCGGGTTGCGTTATTTTGCATATATCAGTCTGGTGTTACTGGTATTGATCATGGGAATAATGGGAGGCGTGGTTCTGGACCGCAGTGTGATCTCCAAATACGTTCCCCAGCAGAATATCCCTGCTGACGCTCAGAATGAGTTTAAGTTAATGGGGGAAGCCTGGAATACGATCCATAAGGTTTACGTCGACCGGTCAGCGCTGGATTCCACCCAGATGACCTACGGGGCGATCAGCGGTATGGTCGATTCCCTGGGCGATACCGGTCACAGCCGGTTCCTAAGTCCGGATATCATCCAGGCCGAGAACCGTCAGCTACAGGGTGAGTTCGAAGGCATTGGGGCCACCGTGGGCACCCGTAATGGCAATACGGTCATCATCGCGCCGATTGATGGCTCGCCTGCTCAGAAAGCGGGGCTCAAACCTGGCGATATCATCGCCGCGGTCAATGGCGAGCCGATGGCCGGCGTCCCATTAAATACAGTGGTCAGCAAGATCCTCGGCCCGGCCGGTACGAAAGTCACTCTTACTATCCAGGATCCCGACACCGGTGAGAAGAGAGATGTGACCATCACCCGCGCCAAAATCATTCTCAATAACGTGACCTGGTACCAAATCCCCGGGACAACCCTGGCTCATGTCCGTATCGCTTCTTTTTCCAAAGGGATCAGCGACGATTTGAAGAAGGCCCTGACCGAGATCCAGGACAAAAAACTGACTGGCGTGGTCCTCGACCTGCGCAATAACCCTGGCGGCCTGCTGGACGAAGGCGTGGGCACCGCCAGCCAGTTCCTTGCCAGCGGAGATGTCTTGGAGACCAGAGATGCCAATGGGAATATCAAAAAGACGCCGGTTATTCCGGGAGGCGTCGCGACCAGGATCCCCCTGGTGCTGTTGGTCAACCAGGGGTCTGCCAGCGCCTCAGAGATCGTTTCGGGAGCGATCCAGGATGCGGAGCGCGGAACCCTGGTCGGGGAGACCACTTTTGGCACCGGGACTGTCCTCTCGCAATATCCCCTCTCGGATGGATCGGCGCTGCTCCTGGCGAACCAGGAATGGCTGACCCCAAAAGGCCGGGTGATCTGGCACAAGGGGATCGAACCGGATGTCCAGGTTCAGATGAGCGCGGAAATCACTCCCCTCACTCCCGATGCGGAGAAGGCCATGACTGCCGAGCAATTCAAGGCCAGCCAGGACAGCCAGATCCTGAAGGCGGTCGATCTGCTCAATCAGCAGGCCAACCACTGATAGCAGTCATACATCAAGATCCTGGGGGTTTCCAAAACCCTGAGAATCTTTTGCTCGCAAAAACTTATAGCCCCAAGATCTCGCTGATCCGGTTCTTATCGAAACTGGTCAGGATGATCCCGTCGATGTCGAAAGTAGGGGTCGTGAGATTGCCGTTGTTCCACTTGCGCACCTGTTCGGCCGCCAGCGGGTTTTTGGAGACGTCCACCTCGGTAACCGTCAGGTCACAGGACTTGAACCACTGGCGCGCCAGGGTGCAGTCGGGGCACCAGACGTTACAGTACATGACGATCCCCCCGTGGGGCAGCGGCTCGCCGGGGGCAGGCTCGGGGATATGTTTTACCGCTGGGTTGGTCGCCGCCAGGCGGGTGAGCACGTCGAACAGCACCTGGTTATCGGGCTGGTCATCGATATCGTGAATGTCAATGTAGCGGACGATCCCCTCGTGGTCGATGACGAAAATTGCCCGTTCGGTATACCCCTCGGGCCTTAAGACCCCGTAGCGCTGGGCCACCTCGCCGTGCGGCCAGAAATCGCTCAACAGCGGGTATTCGATACCGCCCAGGCTCCCGGCCCAGGCCTTCAAACAGGGAACATGGTCGATGCTGATGCCCAGGACCTGGGCATTTAATCCCTCAAACCGGGTCCGTTCGGCCTGGTAAGAAGGGATCTGGTTCGTTCATATTGGGGTCCAGGCCTGGGGGAAGAAGGCCAGAACCACAGAATAGCCGCGAAGATCTCCCAGGTGGATCTCGCGGTCCAGGTGGCTGGGTAAGGTAAAATCAGGCGCTTTTTGTCCGACGTAGATCTGCATAATCCACCTCCCCGGGGACAATGAATGCCAGTATTTGTATCATTATACGGGGAATCCCGTCAGCGAGTCCAATCCAGGGTGCCAATAACCAGTTGACTTGAAATTTGAACCACGCCGCTGCCGTCCATCTTACAGACATAAATGCCATTCTGGCTGATAAAGGCCAGCATCCGGCCATCGGGGGAGATCGCCGGATACAGGCCGGTCCCGTTGGCGTTGGTGATCCTGCGGTAATTTCCACCATCAAGAGAGAGGAGATACAGGTCGGAGGGAAGGTTGTGGGCCGTGACCACCTCAACGCCAAACAGCCGTTCCAGCGGGGTTTGCCGCCTGGACGAGGTGGACGGGTTGGCCGCGCTGAAGAGAATAGCCTTCCCGTCGGGGGTAAAGCGGTGCGCGTCCACCGTGGGAAAATCTTTGCCGGGTAAAAGAAGCCGGGGGTCCGAGCCATCCGCGTTGGCAATTGCCAGGTTATTCAGCAAGGTCTTGGGGTCAATGGTCAGGTAAGCCAGCTTTGTACCATTCGGTGAAACCTCTGGCCAGGTGGCGCTGTCGATCACTGGCGCTGCCTTCCCGTCCAGAGTGACCTTTTCGATCAGATCGCGGTCCATATCCGATCCACCGCTGCCGCGATGATAGTGGGTGGCGTAAATAGCCTTGCTATCCGGCGCCCAGGAAGGGTTGAAATAGGAATCGTCTTTTCCGACGCCCGGAATCAGCTTCTTGAGGCTGTCGCTTCCATCGGCTGGCAGCAGATAAAGGGTTGGGAAGAGGAAGGATTCGCCCGGTGGCGGGGGTGCGGAGTAGGTCAGAGCGATCTGGGCGCCATCGGGTGAGAGGGCGGCTGCGCTCAGCACGCCTCGTTCGGGCGTCTGAAAGACGACCTTCGACTGGCCGCTGGCCAGGTCTAATTGGACCAGTTGGTTGCCCGGGTCGCGGAAGCGAATATACATCAGCTTCCCGCTCAGGTGCAGGCTCGCCCAATCCACGGGGATATCCACCGGCGTGGGAAACGAAGTTGGGGTGGGGGTGGCCTGTGGTGAACAGCTCGCCAGGAAAGAAGCCAGCACGATCACTGCGGCGATTCGTCTCATCAATATAACCTCTCAATTGCCCACAGCCAGGGTACGGATATAGTTCACCAGGTCCCAGCGCTGCTTTTCGGTCAGGGAATTGGCAAACGCGGGCATGGCCGAGTTGGGATAGCCATCCGAGATCCATCGGAATAGCTGGCCATCGGTGTGAATGCCGATCGCGGCGTGCTTGGTCAGGTCGGCGGGGGGTGGATTGAGCCCGGTCGCCAGCGGCCCGTTGCCGTTGCCGGTAACCCCGTGGCAGGAGGAGCAGTTCCTCTGGTATACAGCCAGGCCCGATGCAATCGAAGCAGCTTCCGCCGGGAACGGGTTAGGAGTGTCATCTTCAGAGGCTGCCGCCGCGGCTCCCTGGACAGTGACGTCAAAGGTGTGGCGGACATCGTTCATGCCGGTCCGGCGCAGGATGACCTCGACCTGCCATTTGCCATCGGCGGGAAAGTAGCTGCCGCGAGCCGAGTAGCGGCTGCCGCCGTCCTCTGCTTTCGTCGCGATCTGGGTCACTCCCAGGGAAGATTGAGGAGGGTAGAGACGGAGCAGCACCTGGGAGGTGAGTGGGTCTGCGCCACCCGGATTCTGGAAATCCACGCCAAACTCGTTCACGCCAATTTGAAGAGGAGCGGCGCGCAGGATGAAATGTATCCCATCAACGGCATACGACCCTACGTACCCTTGAGCCTGGCGCGCGTTCAACGCGGTGAAGGCGGGGTTGGACGCGGTGAGGACGCCAGCCACAGCCAGAACCACCAGCCCCAGGGCCAGCTCGACCGGCACTGTCCTGGATAGCCACAGGCTGGCCGCGCTCCCCAGGCGGGCCAGGCGCGGGGAGAGAACCAGCAGGTTAACAGCCCCGAGAACGAAAAGAAGCGCAAACAGGCCGCTCTTCGCGACGACCGCCAGGCCATAGGTGGTTATGGTCAGGGCGGGGAGGGTGCGAACTTCCACGAGGGCGGAGTAAAGCCCGCTGAGCGCCAATCCGGTCACGCAGACCAGGGCCAATCGGGAAAACATGGGGATCAGGACAGAAAGCGGAACGGGCTGGTTTTTTCCGGCCTGTGTGGCCAGGATGACCAGGAAAAGCGGGACCAGCCCGCCCATCCAGGCCACCATCGAGCCAAGATGCAGGGTCTCAATGAGCACATTCAGGGCTGAGCCGGTGGCAGCCAGGTGACTTTTGAGACTGAAGGTAGCGAGGACCGCGACCCCCAGCGCCAGGGCAAGCCACCATTTTCCAAACGCTCCGGTCGAGGGAGGGGGCAGACGCAGTGTCCAGACGACCAGGAACATCGCCAGGACGATCCGCGCGAGGAGGAGCAGACTGGTCTGAGATTGGAGAAGCGGGATCAGGCTATTCCCAGGCCCAATCCCCAACTGTATGGCTTCATAAACGAAGCCGGCAATTGAGAAGACCACCAGGGCCAACAGTCCCACCAGGGACGTTCTCACGAACAGGTCGTTGATTTCGCGTGGAGCAGGACCTGTGCCGCCAGATCGGCGCAAAGCGGGTTTCCAGACCAGGAGGACAAAGCTGAAGCTGCCCAATCCCAATGCCAGGCTGGCGTAGGTCAGCCAGGAGATACAGACTTCGACCCAGGCGGGCAGGATGGTCGCGGGGTCAGGAGCGCCGACCGGCGGCAGCAGCGAGAGGGCTGTCAGAGGCTGCCCAACTGAAAAGGTAATACTGCTGTTGATGATGTGCCCGTCGACGGCGGAGCGCACCTTCCACTGCACGCTGTAGACCCCATTCTTGAGGGGGGGAAACAAGAGGCGAACGATTTCAGCCTGCGAGGCATCCACAACGACCGTGACGGGTACGGGCTGCTGGGCGGTCGCCTCAATAATCTGGTAGGTGCTGAAGGCTGCATCTGGCGTCTCGCTGAACTCCAGGGTCACCTGCGCCGGGCTTTTCTCCAGCACCGCCCCGTTCTCGGGGTCCGAGCGAACGAGGTTGGAATGGGCCGAGACTCGTCCGGATGGAGCGAGGCTTGCCAGGAGAAGGATCGAAAGTACCAAAAAAATTCTACGCATGCGCGATGACCAAGCCGATTCTATGAGTAATACTATCCGTTCTCCTTGAAAAGTCAAGAAATATAAATCTGGCTTTAATCTATGAAGAAACGCAAGCGCCTGGCCCTCTCTCTTCTACAGCGATTCCCAATGAGATCTGACAATTGGTGATCCAGGCCAGATTTGATAGTAAAATTCTCAGGTTGTGATCGATCATCCCGGCTGAAGGAAACCCGAATGGCACTTGTGGAAAAAGTAGATCAACTGGCGCTGGTAGTCGCCTCCGGGCGCCAGGCCGATGAGCTGACCCAGCAGTTGGTCGGCAACAGGTTTTATTTCACCCGGATCGACAGCTCGGGAGGCATCCTGCAGGAGCAGACGATCTGCCTGTTGATTGGTTTTCACCGCTCGCGGCTGCCGGTCCTGGTTGGACTGGCGGAACAATACTGCCGGCCCTATCAAGAATATATTCCCACCCAGATCAACCTGGCGGAAGGCGCACCGCCGTTCCCATTGATCGAAGCGCAGGCCGGGGGAGCGTTGGTTTATGTGCTGGATGTGGAGCAGTTCGAGCAGCTTTAACCACAGAGGTGCCCTATGAAATTGATGATCATCATTGTCCGTAACGAAGATGACGAAGCCGTGATCCGCGAGCTGGTGCAGAAAGATTTCCGGGTCACGCGGATGGCCAGCACAGGCGGTTTTCTTCGCCGGGGGAACAGCACCCTGCTGGTAGGGGTGGAGGACGACCAGGTGGACCCGGTAACGGCTATCTTGCGCCGGACCTGCTGTTCTCCAGAGGAAGGCCAGCACCGCGCGACGGTTTTCGTGGTGAATATGCGCGAGTACATCAAAGTATAAGGTTTTAATGCCTGCTTCAAGATCCAAATTTAGCGACCTGCTGCAGCGGGCGCGCCGATCCTTCGTCTACTTTGCGACCGGAGGTGATTGGGCGATCGCCCTGCCCGATAAGATCCACCGGAACCTGGTCTGGTTCTGGTTCGATGGATTCTTTGCCGCGGCCTGCGATAACATCGCCCTTACCTACCTGGCGGTCTACCTCCTGGCGCTGGGCGCGACCCAGACCCAGATCGGGGTGTTAAGCTCGCTTTCCAGTCTGGTCGCGGCCCTAATGCTCTTTCCCGGCGCCATGCTGGTCGAGCGGATCGGGCGGCGTAAGCATCTGGCGGTGACGGGGGGAGTTGGAGCGAGGCTCGTTCTGGGGATCCTGGCCGCGCTGCCCCTGTTCTTGAGTGGGCCCACTCTGGTGACTGTTGCCATCGGCGTTTCCCTGTTGCGAGACGGGTTTGCGAACCTTGGTTTTCCAGCCTGGATGGCGATCACCGCGGACATCGTCCCCCTGGCCGGCCGGGGTCGCTACTTCGCCTCGCGCAATTTTGTGATGGGCGTGGCCGGAATGGTCACCACCCTGGGAATAGGATTTTTCATCGCGCGGACGGCCTCGCCCGGCGGTTACCAGATCGCCCTGGTGATTGCTTTAATTCTTGGGTCGGGCTCAACGTTTTGCTTCGCTCACCTGAAGGATTCCAATCCGAAAGCTTCTGGCGGAGCGATTTCGTCCTTCAAATTTCACGACCTGTATTCTGAGCTGGTTTCCAACCGGGCATTTCTGATCCTGATCGGGACCACTGCCTTGTGGAACCTGGCGTTGAATGTCGCCGGTCCCTTCTTTACAGTGTATCTGGTGAAAAACCTGCACGCCGATGCCGCGATGGTGGGGATGACCAGCATTGCCACCAGCCTGGGAACGCTCCTTTCGCAGCGCAAGCTGGGGGAACTGGCTGACCGCTGGGGGGCGCGCAAGCTCCAGGTGGTCTGCGAGTTGGTGATCCCGGTCCTGCCCATCTTATGGGCGCTGGTGAACGCAAGCTGGCAGATCATCCCGATCAACGTGTTGAGCGGCGTGCTGTGGGCGGGCTATAACCTGTCTTCGTTCAACTACCTGCTCGAGCTGGCCCCGCCGGAAAAACGAGCGCGCTATTCGGCGCTTTTCCAGTTCACCGTGACCATATCCCTGGCGTTAGGCGCGGCACTGGGAAGCGTGATTGTGACGTTCTGGGGCTTCATCGCCGTCTTCCTGGGGTCGGCGATTGGGCGGATTATCGCGGCGGGTCTTTTTGCGAGGCTGTCCAGCCAGGTCCGGCAGGAGCTGCGCCCGGCTGCCGCCCAAAACCAGACAGGAGTGAAAAGACTGCCTTGAAAGAGCGGCCCAGAGTCCTGTATTTCTTTCTCCTCCTCTTCGGAGTGTTTTGCGGCTCGACCGCGGTCATCATGATCAAGGCCAGCACCGAGCATCCTTTCCTGGTGGCTTCGTACCGCCTGCTGGTCGCCGCGCTGGTGCTTTTTCCCTTCTTCCTGCGCGACCTGCGCAGCCTGGAACCGGGTGAGACGTACGGCTGGAAACAGGTGGGCTGGTCTGCGCTCCCGGCGGTTTTCCTGGCGTTCCATTTTATGACCTGGGTGGTGGGCGCCCGGCTGACCCAGGTGGCCAACGCCAGCCTGATTGCCAACCTGACCCCGACAGCGATGCCGTTTCTTGTCTGGGCGATTTTCCGCGAGCGGATCACCCGCCAGGAGATCGTGGGCACCGCGTTTACCCTGCTGGGTTTGGTCGCGCTGAGCGGGTCGAACCTGAGCATTTCCCAGGACAGCGTGCGCGGGGACCTGATCTGTTATGTCTCGATGCTGGCTTTTGCTGCTTACCTGGCGTTGGGACGGAAAAACGGGGCGCGGCTGCGCCTGTGGCTGTACATGGTGCCACTGTATTTTTTCGCCGGGGTGATCTGCCTGATCTGCGCCCTGTTCACGATCAATCCGCTCAAGGCGTACACCGCGACCAACCTGCTCCTGATGGTGGGGTTGGGGCTGATCCCGACCGTCCTGGGGCACACCATCTTTAACTATTCGCTCAAGCGCTTCCGCGGACAGGTGGTCAGCGTGACCAATTTGCTCCAGCCGGTGTTCGCCAGCCTGCTGGGATTTTTGATCTTCAGGGAAGCGCCGCGCCCGCTGGCTTATGTTGCTGCGGCACTGATCGTGACGGGGGTGTTGATCGTCCTGGGCGCGGCGCAGCGGACCGTTACCGCATCGTTCACAATAGGGTACAATCCGGGTACCAATAGCGGGAAAGGAAGTGCGAGATGAGCAAAGCGCAAATCGGGTTGAGCGGCCTGGCCGTGATGGGCCAAAACCTGGTCCTGAATATGGAGCGCAACGGCTACAGGGTGGCGGTTTACAATCGCACTACCGCGACGATGCACGAATTTCTGGAGCGCCACCCGGGTAAAAATTTGGTCGGCTGCGAGAGCCTGGAAGACCTGGCGGCAGCTCTCGATCGCCCGCGCAAGGTGATGCTGATGGTCAAGGCCGGGTCTCCGGTGGACGCGGTGATCGACCAACTCGCGCCGTTGCTGGAGCCGGGAGACCTGATCATCGACGGCGGCAATTCGTATTTCCTCGACAGCGAGCGGCGTTCCAGGGCGCTGGAGGCGATTGGGTTGCGCTTCCTCGGAACCGGCGTTTCGGGTGGGGAAGAGGGAGCTTTGAACGGGCCGAGCATCATGCCCGGGGGCCAACCCGGGGCGTATGCCCTGGTGAACGATATTTTCACCGACATTTCGGCCAGGGTGGACGGGGAGCCCTGCGTCACCTATATCGGCCCGCACGGCTCGGGGCATTACGTCAAGATGGTGCACAATGGGATCGAATACGGCGATATGCAGTTGATCGCCGAAGCCTATGATATCCTGCACCGCGGGCTGGCGATCCCCAACCGGGAGCTGGCGCAAATTTTCGCCGAATGGAACCAGGGCGAGCTGGAATCGTATCTGATCGAGATCACCAGCCAGATCCTGACCAGGCTGGACGCGGATACCGGCCTGCCCCTGGTCGACCTGATCCTGGACGAAGCGCAACAGAAGGGCACCGGGCGCTGGACCAGCCAGAACGCGTTGGACCTGGGCGTGCCGATCCCGACGATCGACGCGGCGGTGGAGATGCGCATCCTCTCGGCGCTGGTCGACGAGCGGCAGGCGGCGAGCAAAGTGCTGAGCGGGCCGGAGCTGAAATATCATGGGGATCGCGGGGAGATGATTGCGGCGGTACGCGACGCGCTGTACCTAGCCAAGATCTGCTCCTACGCCCAGGGAATGGCTCTGCTGCGCGCCGCCAGCCGGGAATACGATTACCAACTGCGCAACGGCGAGATCGCTGCGATCTGGCGGGGTGGATGCATCATCCGGGCGCGATTTCTCAACCGCATCCGCGAAGCCTACCAGCGCAATCCAGACCTGTCCAACCTGCTGCTGGACGAAGGTTTCCGGCAAGACGTGAGCCAGCGGCAGGGCGCGCTGCGCCAGGTGGTCGCGGCGGCAGTCCGGTTGGGGATTCCATGCCTGGGGATGTCCAGCGCGCTGGGCTACTTCGATGCCTACCGCACCGGTCGCCTGCCCGCGAACCTGATCCAGGCTCAACGGGACTACTTTGGCGCCCACACCTTCAAGCGTTTAGACAAGGCGGGGACCTTCCACGCAGACTGGCATTAAGCCGGGAGTATCCAGGTGTTTTCTATTCTATACGGCTTTCTGGCTGCCCTCACCTGGGGCGGCGGTGATTTTGCAGGCGGGCTTGCCAGCCGACGGGTTGGGGCGTTCGTGGCCGTCCTGCTCGGCGAGATTGCCGGCCTGGTGGTGCTGATCGCGGCGATCCCCGTCGTGCGCGAGCCGGTCCCCACACGGGACGTTCTGCTGATCTCGGGAGCGGCGGGAGCGATCGGTTCTTTCGCGCTGACCTTTTTCTACCGGGCAATGTCTGAGGGCCAGATGAGCATCGCAGCGCCAGTTTCGGCGCTGCTCACCGCGGCCCTGCCGATCGTAGTCGGGATCTTTATCGAGGGCCTGCCTTCGGGCTGGCAGTTGGCCGGGTTCGCCTTCGCGCTCGGGGCTGTTTGGTTGATCTCCCAGGCGGATGGGGACACCCGCCCGCACATCGAGCGGCTGGCCGACCTGCGCCTGCCTTTTATTGCCGGGCTGGGGTTCGGGATGTATTTCGTGTTAATTCACCAGGCCGCGCGCCATGCGGTGCTTTGGCCGATGATCGCCGGGAGAATCGGTGGGACCTTGCTGATCTGGATCGTGGTGGCCCTGCGCAGGGACGCGGTCCGGGTGGCGCCGGGGGCGTGGAAATTTATTCTGATCAATGGTTGCTTCGATATCATGGGGAACCTCTTTTACATCCTTGCAGGGCAGGCCGGGCGGTTGGACGTGGCCGCAGTGATCAGCTCGCTCTACCCTGGCGCGACGGTATTCCTGGCCTGGTTGTTCCTCAAAGAACGGATCAGCCGGGCGTAGGGGGCGGGCATCCTGGCAGCGCTGCTGGCGATTGCCCTGATGACGAATTGAGCAACCGGGCCGACCCACGGGGCAACCTATATCTTATGGGTTTGCGGTACCAGGCAAAAAATGTTATTATGACAAATACAAGCAGAGTAACAGGAGAAAAAATGAACCAAAATTTTCTCGATCAAGCCGAGTTTGCCGATAACCCTGAGCCGCGCTGCCCGGTGATCCTGGTGCTGGATACCTCGGGCTCCATGGTCGGCGCGCCGATCCAGGAGCTGAACGAGGGGCTATTCCAGTTTGGCCAGTCGCTGCGCCAGGACCGGCTGACCTCGCTGCGCGTCGAGGTGGCGTTGGTGGCCTTCGGCGGGAAGGTGCGGGTGATCGACGTGCGCGGAGAGCATCCCCAGGGGCCAGGCGGGGCCAACATGCTTGCCGTCCGTCCGAAGCTGAAGGAGATCCCCTTCGAAGCCCGCCAGGCGTTCGTCACGGTCGACCAGTTCGCGCCGCCGTACCTCGAGGCCAACGGGGGCACGCCGATGGGCGAGGCGGTCCAGCGCTCGCTGGCCCTGCTGCGCGACCGCAAAGAAATTTACAAGCAGAATGGGCTGGATTACTTCCGCCCGTGGATGTTCGTAATCAGCGATGGGCAGCCCACCGACAAAGGGTGGGAAGCCGTCGCCGACCAGGTGCGCCAGGAGGAGAACCGCAAAGGGCTCATCTTCTATGCCGTGGGCGTGGAAAAGGCGGACATGAAGGTGCTCTCGCGCTTTACGGAGGCGCGGCCGCCGATGCGCCTGAAGGGGCTGGCATTCGATGGGCTGTTCACCTGGCTATCGAAGAGCCTCTCGGCGGTGGCGAACTCGCGTCCCGGCGAGCAGACGCCTCTGCCTCCGGTGGGTTGGGGGGAGGTGGACACATCGCATTGATCACCGCGGTCGCCCGGGCGCTGAGACGCCGGCCGGTGGAGACCTTTGCCGGTCCAGCGCCATGGAAGGTGGTCAGCGCGGCCGTAGCGGGGACTAGCCACGTCCGGTTGGGGATACCCTGCCAGGATGCGGCCGGGATACTTCAGCTCCCTAACGGCTATCTCATCGTTGCGCTGGCCGATGGCGCCGGCTCGGCCCGGCTTTCCGAGCAGGGCGCGCAGCTCGCGGTGGAGAAAGCGCTCGCCGCGCTGGAAAGCCGGGTGGGGTTGTGGCCGGCCGGGACGACAGGCGATTGGGAAGGGGCGCTCAGGGCCGCCTTCCAGCGGGCGCGCCTGGCGCTGCGCCGCCGCGCCCGGCGCCTGAACGAGCCGCCGCGCGAGCTCGCTGCGACGCTTACCTGCCTGATTGCCGGAGAAGAAATCCTGGCGGTCGGGCAGATTGGGGATGGGGTGGTGGTCTGGAAAGACTCGCAGGGACGGCTCTACCAGGCTACCCGGGCTCAAAAAGGGGAGTTCGCCAACGAGACGAATTTCCTTACCCAGGATGGCGCGCTGTGGCGAGTGGAATACTATTGTGCTGCACAGCCAGCCAGCGCATTCGCGGTCACCAGCGATGGCCTGCTCCGCCTGGGGCTGAAGTTGCCGGCGGGAGATCCATTCAGTCCCTTCTTCGAGCCGCTATTTGCCTTCACCAGCGCGGCTCCAGCTCCCGAAGCAGCGACCGTCCAACTGGAGGATTTCCTGGCTTCAGAGCGAGTGTGTGCGCGAACCGAGGACGATAAATCGCTGGTCATCGCGGTCCGCAGGTAAGATTTGTCTGGAAAAGGCAATCAGATGAACGCTTATGATCCTCTCGGCAGACCCATCCGGCTGAGTGAAAGCATCGGCCGGGGTGGGGAGGCATCTGTATACCGGATCGCCAATGAGCGCGCGCAAATTGCCAAGATCTACGAACCTGCCCCGCGCCCGGGCTATTCCGAGAAGCTGACCTGGATGACCGAGCACCCCCCGTTGGACCCGACCCTCTCCGCCGGGCATCCTTCGTTGGCCTGGCCGGGCGGGCTGCTCTACGACCTCCAGGGGCGCTTTATCGGCTACCGGATGCCCTACATTTATCCGGCCGTGCCGCTTCTCCACGTCTTCAATCCAAAGCTGCGCAAGGCCATCCTGCCGCGTTTCGACCGGCGCTACCTGCACCGCGTGGCGCGCAACCTCTCCTCGGCGGTCGCGGCCCTGCACACTCACGGCTATGTCGCCGGGGATTTGAACGAGAGCAACGTGCTGGTGATCCCCTCCGCGCTGGTGACCCTCATCGACGCCGATTCCTTCCAGGTCGAGGAGCAGCGCGATGGGAACAGGGTGATCCATTTTTGCCCGGTAGGGAAGTTTGAATACCTGCCGCCAGAGATGCAGGCGAACAACCTGGGAAAGGTCCGCCGCCTGCCGGAGCAGGACAACTTTGCATTGGCCGTGCTGATCTTCCAGTTGCTGATGGAAGGCAACCACCCCTTCCGCGCGCAGTGGCTGGGGGAAGGGGAACCGCCGCCGATTGAGGCGAGGATCGCGGAAGGGGCTTTCCCGTACACGAGCGCGAACCAGGCGGTGATTCCACCCCGCAACGCACCGGACCTGAACCGGCTGCACCCGGCCATCGTCGAGCTGACCCGGCGCTGCTTTGTCGATGGCCACCTCGATCCCGGCCTGCGCCCGGACGCTCGCACCTGGGAAGAGGCGATCATCCAGGCCGAGCGCGCGCTGCGGGTCTGTCCGAACGGGCACATTTATTCAGCGCATTTTCCACGCTGCCCGGACTGCCCTGCCCCCGCCTGGTCTGCCTGGCGCCCCGCGGAGACGGCTGCCCGGCCGGGCGGACCCGCGGCCGCGAAGGCAGCGCCGGTTCCACCGCCGCGAAGCGATCCACAGCCGGCCCAACAGGCGCGCCCTCAGCCGGCGGCTGCTGCGGCCCAGGTCCCCAATTTCTTCCGGCCAGCGCCGGCCAACCCGCAGGTCCAGGGGACGATCCAGGCCAGCCCGAATTTCCCTCTGCCGTCCGTTCCCAGGCCGATCACGATGAACATTCGCTGGCAGGGTCCCAAACAACGGCCGGGAAGCCTGTTTCAATGGGCTGCGCCGCGGGTGGCGAAGAGTTTCCTGATCGGTGGAGGCCTGGGCGCGCTGGCAGGGCTGGTTCCCGGGGCGGCGATCGCCGCGGCGTCAAAAGGAATCGGGGATGCGGTTGCCTGGAGCCTGCTTTTCGCCCTGGGCGGCGCGGCTGGCGGCCTGCTGCGTGGATGGGAACCTGGCTATCGCATCGGTGACTGGCTGGACCGCCACATGGGCTGGACGATGCTCTGGCAGGGAGCCGGAATGGTGCTGGGTGCGATCCTGGGCTTGATGCTGGGGATGGTGTTCTGGTGGGCGGTCTTCCCGATTGTCCTGGGAGTGATCCTGGGCGCGCGCGTGGGCGCCGCCGCCGGGCGGTGGATATGGCAGGCCGGCAATCGCTTTGGCTGGGGGCGGATCTTTGCCGTACTGGGTGGGGGAATCGCGGCGGGCCTGGGGTGGATGTTCGCCGGGTGGGCTGCTTCGGGTGGGTTGGGGGATTCGATCTCGGGGTGGATCGCCGGGGGAACAGCCAGCCTGGTCTGGACCTGGGCGCTGGCGGGCGCGCTGTGTGGCGGCCTGGGCGGCGCAATCGGCGGGTCGCTGGCCGATCTGTTTGGACGGCTTTCAGGATTGGTTCGGTAGAATAAAGAGAAGAGAACAGAGTACGGAGAACAGCGGTTGGGTGACTGTTCTCCGTACTCTGTTCTCTATTCTCGGTTTTAGGCGTGCTGGAGCTGGGTCACATCCAGGACTTTTTTGGCCTGCTGGCTGGCGGGCCGCTCCAGGGGGCCTAAGCGGTTTACATCTTCGATCAAACGATCCATCTCTTCCGCCAACCGTGAAGCCTCACCGGCGATTTGCCAGACCAGCCTGAGCCGTTCAGGCTCGATCCCCATCTGGACCAGAAGGCGTTGCATCAGGCTGTAGCGGCGCAACATTTTCGACTTTTGCTCGGCGTAATGAGTGTTGCCGGGGTGGCAGCCGGTGATCACGATGCCGTCCGCGCCAGAGGCGAAGGCCTTCAGGAAGTGGTCAGGCTCCATCCGCGCCGAGCAGAGCATGCGCACCAGGCGGACATTGGCCGGGTGCCTGAGCTGCTTGATCCCTTTCATATTTGCGCCGTGGTTGCTGCAGAGGTAACAGGTGAAGCCAATGATGGTCGGTTCAAAAGTTGGATCGATTGGCATATTTTCCCACACTCGCGATTTTTCGAGCCCATACCGATGTACTGATTATTCCAGAAAGCGATGCAAAAGAAAATCAGGAAACGGTCCCAATTTTGAACTGAATAGCTCCGATTTATGGGTGAAATGGAGTATGCCATACTCCAAAGGAGTATTTTTAAGTGTTGGGTTAGAAGTGGAAAATCATATTGACTCACCCTGTGAATTTCTCTACAATGGTTGAGTGCGTTATATGGTAGAGCTGATAGTTTTACGTAGAATTGCCATACCTTCCGGTGAGCGTGAAATTGATGACCCCAGAAATCTGGATGGAACTGGCTGAAGCTGCCCGCTTCATTGGCGTCCACCCATCCACCTTAAGGCGGTGGGCCGATGCTGGAAAGATCGACCATACCCGCACCTTGAGCGGCCGCCGGCGGTTTCGCCGCTCCGACCTGGAAGAAGTCGTCGAGGGGATGCGCCGCGTTCACCGGCCGCAGGAGGACAGCCCGCGCCTGGAGACGATCTCGCTCAACCTGAGCCGGCAGCGGCTGGGCGAACTGAGCGCGCGCTCCGATCCATGGCTGGCGCGGATGAGCGAGGAACAGCGGCTCATCTTCCGCTACAGCGGCCAGCGCCTGCTGGGTTTGATGATGCAGTTTATCAGCCGGGGCGAGTCCGCTGAAACCTTTCTCGTGGAGGGCAAGCGGGTGGCCGGCGATTACGGCAGCCTGTGTTTCAAAATCGGGCTGAGCGAGGCGCAAACCGCGGAAGCCTTTCTCTATTTCCGCCGCTCGATCCTTGAATCGGTGCAGTCCACCGTAGGGTTGGGCGGACCTTACGATCTGGATGGGCACCGCATCGTACTGCGCACAATCGATTTTTTCGACGCACTCCTGGTCGCGACGATCGAAAGCTACGCGCAGACCTGTCAATCTGGGTGATCGATGGGTAGGGGCGGCATTCAGGGTGGGTTGAACAAAAGGAGAATGCCCCATCAATCAACTGAATGTAAGAAGCAATGAACGGGCCGGAGCGTTCCAGGGGACCGGTCAGGCTGAGATTTGCCCGGGGAACACCTTTCCCCAGGATGTAAGATCACGAATAGTGTGAAACTCACAGCGGAACAGCTTGATCCAGTTGGAGGCCGGAAGTATGAGCGGTAAAACGATCAACCATTTCCTGTTTTTCAAGCTTGCCGATCCATTTTGGACGGAAAAAAGGAGCACTTTCTTCAAGTCTTTCGCCGCGGAGCTGCAGGCGACCGGTGCGTGCACCTCTCTCTATCAGGTCTCTCCCCTCAGCGCCGAAAACGACTTCCTGATCTGGAATGCTGCCCCGCTTGAAAGCGAGCAGGATGAGGCGACTTTTTTCGAGCGGATCGCGCGGGCGGTCAACCTGCGCCGCGGGCTGGTCCAGCCGGCGGCGAGCCTGTGGGGCTATACCAAACCCTCAGTCTACGCGCGCGGTCCTTCTGCCCAGGAGATCGATCCATTCGCGGCCCGGCGCCAGACCTACCTGGTGCTCTACCCATTCGTCAAAACAATCCAATGGTACCTGCTGGGAAAAGATACCCGCCAGGGGATGATGAACGAGCACATCCGCATCGGGCACCAGTATCCGGAGATCCGGCAACTGCTGCTGTATTCGTTTGGATTGCAGGACCAGGAATTCGTCGTGGTCTATGAAATGGCGGACCTTTACCACTTCTCGGAGCTGGTCAACGAGCTACGCGGCAGCGACGTGCGCGAGTACACCGAGCGCGATACGCCGGTCTACACGGGGATCTGGCGCTCTCCTGAGGCGATGGACGAATTGTTTTCTCCGGGTGCGGGAGCGCAATGAAAGCGGCGGTGCTGGTGATGGCTTACGGCGGCCCCGACTCGCTGGAGGATATCGGGCCGTACCTGCTGGACATTCGCGGTGGGCGGCCCACCTCGCCAGAGCTGGTGGAGGAGATCCGCGAGCGTTACGCGCGGATCGGTGGAAGATCGCCCCTCCTGGAGCTCACCCGGGCGCAGGCAAGCGGTCTGGAGGCCTGCCTGAACGCCCTTTCCCCGGCCCGGGAAACCCGCGTTTTCGTCGGGATGCGCCACTGGAAGCCGTATATCCGCGAGGCGGTGGCTCAGATAGCCGCCGAAGGGTATGAGCGCGGCCTGGCGTTTTGCATGGCCCCGCACGCCTCGCAGATGAGCTCGGGGGCGTACCTGAAGAAGCTCCGCGAGGCAGAGGAGCAGGTCCACTGCCCGCGGCTGCTGGAATTCATCCCCAACTGGCACGACCGGCCCTTCCTGATCCGTTCGCTGGCGGCCAAAGTCCATGCCGCGGAGCAGCGCTTTCCGGAAGAAGCCCGAGGCCAGATCCACTACCTGTTCACAGCGCATAGTCTGCCGGCCTCGTCGACGGCGCAGGGCGACCCATACGCCGGGCAGCTCCACCAGACCGTGGAGCTGCTGGCGGGCGAGCTGGGCCTACCGGCAGAGCGTTGGACGTTTGGCTACCAGAGCGCCGGCGCGGCGCCCGGCCAGTGGCTCGGACCCTCCATTGAGGAGATCTTTCCGCAGCTCGCGCAAAATGGGATCCGCGACGTGCTGATCACGCCGGTCGGGTTTATGGCCGACCACGTCGAAGTGCTCTTCGACATCGACATCGAGGCGCAGGAGATCGCCCATGAGCAGGGCATCCGCCTGGTGCGCAGCGATTCGCTGAATGCCTCGCCCGATTTTATCGAAGGGCTGGCGAAATTCATCCTGGAAAGGTTGCCCGCATAGTCTTATGGTCGCATCAACGCAGCCCGGGAGAGAGGTGGCCATCGTCGGCGGGGGGATCACCGGCCTGGCCGCGGCGCATGCCCTGCAGAAAAAGGCGCGCGAGGATGGCGTTCCTCTAACCTTTACCGTTTACGAAAGCGAGCCTCGCCTGGGCGGGAAGATTCTCAGCGAAGCGCGCGATGGATTCCTCATCGAAGGAGGGCCGGACAGTTTTTTCCAGCAAAAGCCGTGGGCCGCGGAGCTGGCCGTAGAGCTGGGCCTGGAGACCGCGCTGACCGGCGCCAACCCGCGCCAGAAAAAGCTGTTCGTAGTGAACCGCGGCCGCCTGACCCCCATGCCGGATGGGGTGCTGCTGATCATCCCCACCCGCTTTCTGCCCTTTGTGGTCTCCCCGCTGATCTCCTGGCCGGGAAAGGTGCGCATGGGGATGGATTTCGTGATCCCGCGGCGAAAAGATGGCGCCGACGAGAGCATCGGCGATTTTATCCGCCGCAGGCTGGGAAAAGAAGCCCTGGAGAAGATCGCCGAGCCGCTCCTCTCGGGCATCCACGTCTCGGACCCCGAGCAGCAGAGCTTGCTGGCCACGTTTCCCCGCTTTCGCGCGCTGGAAGAGCGCCACGGCAGCCTGATCCGCGGGATGCTGGCCCAGCGACAGGCCAGCCGGGCGAACGGCAAGGCCAGCCTGGGGGGCGTCACGCGGGCAGCCTGGAAAAACTCGGTTTTCGTGACCCTGCGGGGTGGGATGGGGACGCTGGTCGATGCGCTGGCGAATGCCCTGCGCGATGAGCGAGGCGGCCGGGTGCTGACCAACTGCGCGGTGAGCCGCATCAAGCCCGAAGCGGGGGGCGGGTTCCGGGTGGTCGCCGCGGATGGTACAGGGCGGCCGGCGGACGCGGTAATCCTGGCCGGGCCGGCTTTCGTTTCCTCCAGTCTGGTCGAGGGTTTCGCCCCTGGTGTGGCGCAGGCATTGGACCGGATTCGCTACGTCTCCACGGCGACCGTTTCGCTGGCCTACCCGACGGCCAAGATCGGCAACCCGTTCGACGGGATCGGCTTCATCATCCCGCGCGGCGAAAAGCGGCGCATCTCAGCCTGCACGGCGAGCTCGACCAAGTTTCCAGACCGCGCCCCGGCCAGGCATATCCTCCTGCGCTGCTTCGTCGGCGGCCCGGGATATGAAGAGATGGTCGACCTTGAAGATTCTGAGATCGTCCGGATCGCGCGCGAGGAGCTGGCTGACCTGCTGGGGATCCGCGCCGAGCCGGCCCTGGCGCGGGTATACCGCTGGCCGAAAGGCAATCCGCAGTACGACGTGGGGCACCTGGAGCGGGTGAAAGAGCTCCACGCGCTGTGCGCCGAGTGGCCGGGCCTGTTCCTGGCCGGCGCGGCGTATGAGGGCGTCGGCGTGCCGGACTGCATCCACCAGGGCAACCAGGCGGCTGAGAAAGCCCTGGCTTATCTGGCGCGGCCGGAGCAAATCCGCGTGGGTGGAGGGCAGCCGTGATTCAGTTGATCTGCGCCAGCCTGTCGCACCACAGCGCTCCGGTCGAGCTGCGCGAATGCCTGAGCCTGTCCGAGGGGGCCATCGCTGCGGCGGCCCGGACCATACCCCTGCGCAGCGGGCGCTACCAGCTCCTGCGTGAGCTGGCGATCCTCTCCACCTGCAACCGCCTGGAGGCCTACGCGCTGGCGGCCTTCGCGGACGAGGAGCTGATGGCCGCGGAGGACCCCTTCGAGCCGATCCTGGCCTATCTCGGCGAGGCGGCGGGGGCTCCCATCCAGCCCGCCGGCGCCTATTTTCAGCGCTTTGTGGGAATCGAGGCTGCCGCGCACCTCTTCCGCGTCGCCGCCGGGCTGGATTCGATCGCTATAGGGGAGACGCAGATCCAGGGGCAGGTGGCGCGAGCGCTGGAAGCGGGTTTGCAGGACGGCAGCGCCCGCCATTTCCTCTCCTCGCTCTTCCGGGCCGCGATCCAGGCCGGAAAGCGGGTGCGGACGGAGACGGGCCTGGGGCGGCGCTCGACCAGTATCAGCGCCGTGGCCGTGCAAATGGCAGCCGGGACCGTGGGGAATCTCGCCGGCCGGCGCATCCTGGTAGTGGGAGCGGGGAAGATGGGTCGCCTGGTCCTCGAGGACCTGCGCCAGCGCGGCGGGGAAGACCTCTGGCTGGCCAACCGCACCTACGAGCGGGCCGTGGAGGTCGCCACCCGGGTGGGATGCAGCGCCTTACCCTTCGAGCGGCTGCCGGAAGCCCTGGCAGACGCCGGCCTGGTTTTCCTGGCAACCGCCGCCGCGCAGCCCATCCTCCCGGCAGAGCTGGTTGCCCGGGTCATGGCCGGCCGCTCGGAATCGCTGGCTCTGATCGACCTCTCGGTACCCAGAAACGTGGACCCGGACGTGCGCCGCGTGAGCGGCGTTCAGGTCGCCGACATGGATGACATCCAGGCTTATGCGCGCGGCGCGTTCGGCGAAATCCAGGCGGAAATCGCGCGGGCGGAGGCGATCGTCGCCGAAGAAGTGAGCGAGTACGAGAAGCTGCTGCGGGTGGTGCCCTTTATCGGCGAGCTGCACAAAAAAGTCGAAGACATCCGCCAGCGCGAGGTCGAGAAAACCCTCCACCACCTGAGCGGCGCCGATCCCGAAATCGAGAAGCAAATTGACCTGCTTTCGCGCTCGCTGGTGCGCAAGATCCTCCACGAGCCGACCATGCACCTGCGCAGGGAGGCCGACCAGGAAACGCTCAACGAATACGTCGACGCGCTGGCCCGCCTGTTCGACCTCAGCGGGAACGACCAGTATCTATTCCAGTGAGTCAGGCCGATGAAACCGACCCGCACAAGAACTCTCACCCTGGGCAGCCGCGCTTCGAAGCTCGCGCTCTGGCAGACCAGCGCCATCCTCGACCAGCTCAAGGCAGCCTGGCCGGACCTCTTCTTTCAGGTGATCGTCCTGGAAACCGAAGGGGACAAAAAACTGGAACGCCCCCTGCCGGAGATCGGCGGGAAAGGCGTCTTTACAGCCGAGCTGGAAGCCGCGCTGCGCTCAGGAGCCATCGACCTGGCGGTGCACTCGCTCAAGGATCTGCCGGTGGAAGTCTCGAAGGGGCTGTGCATCGGGGCGGTTAGCCGGCGGGGCGACGCGCGGGACGTCTTGATCTCGGCGGAAGGACGGCGGCTGGCTGAACTTTCGCCAGGATCCCGTGTGGGGACCTCGAGCCTGCGCCGCCAGGCTCAGCTCAAAGCCGCCCGGCCCGACCTGGCGATCCTGCCCCTGCGCGGGAACGTGGAAACGCGCATCCGCAAGGCGCTGAGTGGTGAGTACGAGGCAATCGTGCTGGCCGCGGCGGGTGTGGAGCGCCTCGACCTGGGCCGCCAGGTGAGCGAAACTCTACCTTTCGAGGTCATGCTCCCCGCGCCGGGCCAGGGGGCGATGGCGATGGAGTGCCGCGCCGACGACCCCGCCGTGCTCGAACTGCTCGCGCCGGTCCACGACATGGCGACCGGGGACTGCGTGGCCGCGGAGCGGTCCTTTCTGGCCGCTCTGGGGGCAGGCTGTTCCGCGCCGGTGGGGGCCTACGCGCGGGTGGCGGGCGAGGAGATCGAGATCACCGGTATGGTGGCCGCGGTGGACGGCAGCCGCGTCGTGCGGTCCAGCGCACGCGGCCGGGACCCGCAAACGCTCGGTGAGGATCTGGCGCGGAGCGTGGTGGAGCAAGGCGCGGGAGATCTGCTGCGATGAGCGGGCTGGCGGACAAGCGCGTGCTGGTCACCCGCCCCCGGGCGCAGGCGGAAGCCCTGCTGGAAATGCTGGCCGGCCTGGGGGCAGTCCCGATCCTCTTTCCGACGATCGAGATCGGAGAGGCGGAGGAGCGCGGCCCGCTCGACCGGGCGATCGCCGGGCTGAGGGCATACCGCTGGGTGATCTTCACCAGCGCCAACGGGGTGGCCGCATTCTGGCAGCGCCTGGTTGCGCTGGGCGAGGACGAGAACGCGTTTGGCGGCGTGCGTGTCGCGGCGATCGGCCCGGCAACCGCCCAGGCGCTGCGCGAGCGCGGGGTCACACCCGAATTCGTCCCGGCGGAATACGTGGCCGAAGCGATCCTGCCCGGGCTGGGGAACGTGCGCGGCCAGCGTATTCTCCTCCCGCGTGCGGACATCGCCCGCCGCGCGCTGGTCGAAGCGCTGGAGGCGCAGGGGGCTTTTCCTGAGGAGATCGCCGCCTACCGGACGCTGCCAGCCAACCCGGACCCGGCTGCGCTGAGCGAGCTGGAGCGAGGCGTGGACGTCGCAACATTCACCAGCTCTTCGACTGTGCGCAATTATTTTCTCCTTCTCGGAGAACGGGCCAGGGAGCTGCTGGGAGAGGCGCTGATCGTGTGCATCGGGCCGGTCACCGCCGAGACGGCGCGGTCGCAGGGGCTGGAGGTGGGCCTCGTCGCCGCGGAGTACACGGTGGATGGGCTGGTCGACGCGCTGGTGGAATATTACGGGAGGGGTGGTTGATCGGGCGAAGCAATCTCCAAGATTACCAGGCAAAGCGTTGGCTTACTGGACCTCTCCTGGGCGTATTGTCCCCCTTGGTTGGCTTGGGTGTTGCTTCGTCGGGTCGGAAGGTTATGTCATTTCTCATCGATTAGTGTTCTACCGACCCTCCTGGCAACGAAATGAAGGAATGCAATAAGTTACTTGTTCCCACGCGGAGCGCGGAAACCAGGTAGAGGAGTAATTATGAAGGCTCAAACAGAGATCCCAATTCACAGCCAGGCAGCGACCGTGCGGGGGGCGGGGTTCCCTATCCAGCGGCCGCGGCGGCTGCGGCTGAACGCCGCGCTGCGCGGGATGGTCCGCGAGACGGAGCTGAACCCGCGCGATTTCATCTTCCCGCTGTTCGTCCGGGCCGGGCGCGGCGCGAAGAGCGAGATCCGCTCGATGCCGGGGATCTTCCAGTGGACGGTCGATGGACTGGCCGCGGAGGCGGAAGCGATCGCCCGGCTGGGCATCCCGGCGGTGATCCTCTTCGGCATCCCGGCCGAAAAGGACGCCATCGGCTCGGAGAATTTTGCCCCGGATGGCGTGATCCAGACAGCGATCCGCGAGATCAAGCGCGCCGTCCCCGAGCTGGTCGTGGTTACCGACGTGTGCCTGTGTGAGTACACCGATCACGGGCACTGCGGGATCCTCAATGCCGGCGAGACTCGCGCCAGCGAGCACCTGCCGGAAGGCTACGTGCTCAACGACCCGACTCTGGAGATCCTCGCCCGGACGGCCGTGTCGCACGCCGAGGCGGGAGCGGATATCGTCGCCCCGAGCGGGATGATGGATGGGATGGTCGCGGCGATCCGTGCAGCGCTGGACGGGGATGGATTCGAGCACATTCCTATCCTCTCCTACGCGGTCAAGTACGCTTCCTCTTTTTACGGCCCATTTCGCGAGGCGGCCGAAGGCGCGCCAAAGTTCGGCGACAGAAAATCTCATCAGATGGACCCGGCCAATGCGCGCGAGGCGCTCCGCGAGGCCGCGCTGGACGTGGCTGAAGGGGCCGACATGCTCATGGTCAAGCCGGCCCTGCCTTACCTGGACATCCTCCACCGGGTGCGCGAGCAGTTCCCCGAGCTGCCCCTGGCGGCGTACAACGTCAGCGGCGAGTATGCGATGATCAAAGCCGCGGCGGCCAACGGCTGGTTGGACGAGCGCAACACTGTTTTAGAAGCCCTGACCGGGATCAAGCGCGCCGGGGCCGACCTGATCCTGACCTACCACGCCCGGGAGGCTGCCGCCTGGCTGAAAGAATCCTGATGACCCATCCCCATCTCCACCCACACGCCGCGGAGGAGCGGAGCTTTCACGACCAGCGCATGCAGCGGGCCGATTTCGACCAGGCTCCGTTTACCATCGCCTGGGAGGTCACCCGCGCCTGCGCGTTTGCCTGCCAGCACTGCCGCGCCGACGCCCAGCACCAGCCTTCGCCCGACGAGCTGACCACCAACGAGGCGCGCCGGTTGATCGAGCGCCTGGCGGTCTTCGGTAGCCCGATCCTGGTTTTCACCGGCGGTGACCCGATGATGCGCCGCGACCTGTTCGAGCTGATCGCGGCGGCGACCGAGAAGGGGCTGCGCTGCTCGCTGACCCCTACCGCCACGGCCCTGCCCACGGCCGAGCGGTTGAAGCGAGCTAAAGAAGCCGGCATCCGCCGGATCGCACTCAGCCTGGACGCGCCCGCGCCAGAGGTCCACGACGAATTCCGCCAGGTGCCCGGCTCGTGGCGGCGCACCCTGGATATCCTCCACAATGCGCAGCAGATCGGGCTGAGCGCGCAGGTCAACACGACCGTGGCGCGCCATAACCTGGACCACCTCGAAGAGATGGTCCCCTTCGTCGAGCATGCCGGCGCGGTGCAGTGGTCGCTCTTTTTCCTGGTGCCCACCGGCCGGGCGCAGGCGGAGTGGATGATCTCGCCCCAGGAGCACGAGCGGGTGCTGAACTGGCTGTACGACCTCTCGCAGCGCGCGCCGTTCGACGTCAAGGCCACCGCCGCGCCGATGTACCGGCGGATCGCGATCCAGCGCAAGACCGCCGAGATGGGGGACCAGTCCGGAGGCGAGGGGATCGCCTTCCAGGGTGCAGGCTTCCAGTACGACGACGGCCTGGACCGGCCGATGAAGGGCGTCAACGATGGAAGCGGGTTCCTGTTTATCTCCCATTGCGGGGAGATCATGCCGTCCGGGTTCCTGCCCATCCCGGCCGGTAACGTCCGCCAGGACGACGTGGTCACGGTCTACCGGGGACATCCGCTGTTCAAGGCGCTGCGCAATCCCGACCTGCTGAAGGGGAAATGCGGCGCCTGCTCCTACCGCCAGATTTGCGGCGGGCAGCGCGGGCGGGCGTACGGGCTCACCGGCGATTACCTGGAGAGCGATCCGGCGTGTGCGTATGAACCCGGCTGAGCGGTTCCTGCGCGCCTGCCGGCGTGAGAAGGGGGACGCGACCCCGGTCTGGTTCATGCGCCAGGCGGGGCGCTACCTGCCGGAATACCGCGCGGTGCGCGAAAAATATACCCTGCTCGAGATCGTCGCCCACCCGGAGATCGCGGCGGAGGTGACCCTGCAGCCGGTGCAAGCGCTGGGAGTCGACGCGGCGATCCTGTTCGCAGACATCCTTCTCCCTCTGGTGCCAATGGGGGTCCAACTGGAATTTGCCGCGGGCGAGGGCCCGGTGATCCACAACCCGGTCCGCAGGGCGGAGGACGTCGCGGCGCTGCGCCCGGTAGTGGTCGGGGAGTCGCTCTCCAGCGTCTGCGAAACCCTGCGCATCCTGCGCGCGGAGCTGGAGGGCAAGACGGCGTTGATCGGTTTCGCCGGCGGGCCGTTCACCCTGGCCAGCTACCTGATCGAGGGCGGCGCCTCACGCAATTTCATGCGGACCAAGCGCCTGATGTACTCCGAACCGCAGATTTGGCGGGAGCTGATGACCCGGCTGGCGAGGGTCGTGGCGGATTATCTCTGCGCGCAGATTGACTCCGGCGCCCAGGCGGTGCAGCTCTTCGATAGCTGGGTGGGCGCGCTGGCCCCGGAGGATTACCGCGAGTTTGTCCTGCCCTATTCCCGGGCGATTTTCGCTGAGCTGCGCTCCAGGGGAGCTCCGGCGATCCATTTCGGGGTCGGGACCAGCTCGCTGCTACCCTTGATGATGGAAGCGGGCGGCGATGTGATCGGCGTGGACTGGCAGACGCCCCTCGATCAGGCCCGCGAGCGGCTGGGCGGCGGGGTCGCCGTGCAGGGCAACCTGGACCCGGTCGCGCTTTTCGCTCCGCTGGCCGGGCTGGAGAAGCGTGTGGAGCGAGTCCTGGAGCAGGCGGGCGCCCGCCCGGGGCACATCTTCAACCTGGGGCACGGCATCCTGCCCGAGACTCCGGTCGACAACGTGAAGCGCGTGGTTGATTGGGTCCATCAGAAAACAGCAGTAAAGGGTTTTGGGAACCATTAACTGCTATTTGAAAACAGAAGGTCAGCGCCTTGACAAACCCATCCCCCTTCCTTAGAACCAGTCCCCGCCCCCAGCCGAAAGGAGTGCCCATCTTGAGGATCGGCTGGGGGCGGGGATTGAGGGGTGGGGGTCGCTTTTTACCAAGAAATTGATCTAAAAGCGGGTATTTGGCCGGGCTCTCAAGGTCCGGGCCGATGGAGGGTAGAATGTACACCAAAAATTCACAGGAGATGTTCGCCAAAGCGATAAACCTTTTTCCTGGCGGGGTGAACTCGCCAGTGCGGGCCTTCCGCGCGGTGGGCGGGCAGCCGCTGTGGATCGAGCGCGGCCAGGGCGCGACGATCAGCGACGTGGACGGCAACCGCTTCATCGATTACGTTCTCTCCTGGGGGCCGCTCATCCTCGGCCACGCCCACCCGGCGGTGGTCTCCGCCATAGTAGACGCGGCCGCGAAGGGAACCAGCTTTGGTGCGCCCAGCCCGCTGGAGATCGAGCTGGCGGAACGGATCCAGTCCTTTCTGCCTGGGCTGGAGATGATGCGCTTCGTCAGCTCGGGCACCGAGGCGACGATGACCGCCCTGCGCCTGGCGCGCGCCTATACCGGCCGGCCGAAGATCGTCAAGTTCGAGGGCTGTTACCACGGCCACGCCGACCTGCTGCTGGTCAAGGCCGGCTCCGGCGTGGCAACCCTGGGCCTGCCCGATTCGCCGGGGGTGCCGCCCGCGGCGACGGCGGATACCCTGGTGGCGACGTTCAACGATCTCGTCGCGGTCGAGGATCTGTTCAACCAGTACGCCGCCGAAATCGCCGCAGTGATCGTCGAGCCGGTGGCGGGAAATATGGGCGTGGTCCCGCCTCAGCCCGGTTTCCTGGAAGGGCTGCGCCGCCTGACGGCGGACAGCGGCGCGCTGCTGATCTTCGACGAGGTGATGACCGGCTTCCGCGTCCACCCCGGGGGGGCGCAGGCTCTCTATGGGATCCAGCCGGACCTGACCACGCTGGGCAAGGTGATCGGCGGCGGGCTGCCGGTCGGGGCGTACGCGGGGCGGCGCGAAATCATGGAGCTGGTCGCGCCGGCGGGGCCGATGTACCAGGCGGGGACGCTTTCGGGCAACCCGCTGAGCATGGCGGCCGGCGCGGCGACCCTGCGCGAGCTGGGCAAGCCGGGGACCTGGGAGGCGCTCGAGCGCCGGGCGGCCCGGCTGGAAGCCGGCCTGTGCGCGGCAGCCCAGGAGGCGCGGGTCCCGGCCGTTTTCCAACGGGTTGGGACGATGTTCACCTGCTTTTTTAGCGCGGAGCCGGTGCGGGATTGGGCCAGCGCCAAAGCGGCCAGCACGACGCGCTATGCCGAATTTTTCCGAGCCATGCTGGCGGAGGGAGTCTACCTGGCCCCATCTCAGTTCGAGGCCGGGTTTCTTTCTACGGCCCACGGAGACGAGGACATCGACTGGACCGTCCGGGCTGCGGAGAAGGCGGTCCACACATTCTCCTGACCCGTATCTTTTTTATCCAGAAACCGACCCCAATTATAGCCAGTATTATCCGTACAAACGATTACCGGAAGCGCCGAACCTTTTGCTCAAAACTATATCAGTCATGGGAATGGTGGCTTATGAGTATTTCATCGCGCATCGTTTGGATTGGTTTTGGAATGCTGTTTGGGCTCCTGATCCTCACCGGCCTGGCTCCTGGCGCAGACCGGACGGCGTCCGCAGGGACGCTGGTCCCCACGACAGCGGATCCCGCTGGGGTCGCTGCCTCGGGTAAAGTCTTCTTGCCCCTGGTCTCCAGCGGCAGCGGACAGAATAGCAGTTTTCCGCCGGGAGCAAAATATGTGCTCCTGGGCTGGAACGACCTGGGGATGCACTGCTACAATCGTGATTTTTCCGACCTGGCGGTCCTCCCACCTTACAATAACCTCTGGGTCCAGGTGATCCAGGTGGGGAACCCGCCCAGGATCGTCACCAGCGGCATCCAGGTGAGTTACTCCTTCCCGGATAACACCCGGTCCAGCACCAAGTCCAACTTCTGGACCTACGCCAAAGCGCTGTTCAACGTGAACCTGGCCCCCGACATCGGCTTGACCGGACGCGGCCTGGCGGGGGCGATGACGGTTTCGGGGGACCACTTCGTTGCCGATGGCATCCCCCTGACCGAGTTCCGTGACAGCGCGCCGGCGACGCCTTACCCGTTCCAGCTCGCCAGCCTGGTTGCCAAAGATGCCGCTACCGGCCAGGTGCTCGCGACCCAAACCGTGGTCGCGCCGGTCTCGACCGAGATGCGCTGTGATAACTGCCACGCGGATGGGATGATCAACGGCATCGCCACGGGGAAGGTGGAGCGCAATATCCTCACCCTGCACGACCAGAAGTTCCAGGCGCAGTACCCGGCCGGTCACTCCGGGCCGTTGATGGGCCGGCGGCCTGTGCTGTGCGCCGAATGCCACTCTTCCAATGCCCTGGGCGCGGCCGGAGCCCCAGGGGTGATGAGCCTCTCGAATGCGATGCACACCCGCCATACCAACATCGTCCCGGACACCCTCAACGGCTGCTACAGTTGCCATCCCGGACCGACGACGCAGTGCCTGCGGGACGTGATGAGGAATGAAGGGATGACCTGCATCAACTGCCACGGCGGGCTGGCCAAAGTCGCCCAGAACCCCAACCCCTGGCTTAACGAGCCAAAGTGCTCGGACTGCCACAGCGTCCAGCAGAACAACGCCCTCTTCCGGCTCTCGACCGGGCACGGCGGCGTGTACTGCGAAGGCTGCCACGACAGCACGCATGCCATCGCGCCGAGCAGCCAGCCCAACGACGCGATCAAGTTCCAGAATTTACAGGGCTCGAACGGCCCGCTGCATAAATGTACGGTGTGCCACCTCACCGAACCTTCAGGGAGTTTTGGGCACGGAGACTAGGGTTTAATCCACCGCTACTTTGTTTCTAATGATCAAACCAAACATCACCTTCCAGTTTTACGTCAGAATCAAAAACGTCTCAAAAATTGTCACCATGCGTTATCAAACGAAAACGTAATCACCCTTCAATGATACAATGGATTTGCCTGAAGCCTTTTCTTTTTTGGAGGACCAATGGCCGATACAATTGGTTCTGGCGAATGGGTGACTTTCGTCCACCAGGGAGGCATCCCGGTGACGATCGTCCGCTATGGGGGAACGTTCGTGCGGGTGATCGCTTACGGGGGCAAAGAGGTTACCTACGTGCCCCACGGCGGGTTCCCGATCACGGTGGATCGTGAAGCCATGCTCCCCGACGACGTCAAGCAGGAAATCGGATATTAGCTCACGCAGAGAAAAGCATGGCCAACATCACCATCCCCACAGAACAACTGCTCGAAGAATTGCACAGCCCAGATACCTTTGTGCGCAGCAGCGCCGCCCGCGAGCTGGGCATGTCCAAGGACCCGCGAGCTGTCGGCCGGGTAAGCATCCCAGGTTTCCTGGAGGTATCCTATGGTGAAAAATGTCCATCTTCTGGTCTCATCCGGCGCGCCGTGGGAAGCCACGGTCGGCTATTCACGCGCGGTCCGGGTGGGGAACATCATCGAAGTGGCCGGGACCACCGCCGTGGACGAGCGCGGCGAGGTGGTGGGCCGCGGGGATCCCTATACTCAGGCCAGGTTCGTGATCGCAAAAATCGAAAAGGCTCTGTCCTCGGCGGGGGCTGGCCTGCAGGACGTGGTGCGCACGCGGATGTTCGTGACCGATATCTCTCGCTGGCAGGAGATCGGCCGCGCCCATGGCGAAGCCTTCGCCGAGATCCGCCCCGCGGCGACCATGGTCGAGGTGAGGGCTCTGATCGAGCCAGATCTGCTGGTCGAGATGGAGGTGACCGCTGTATTACCGGCTGGCTGAGATAGGATAATCTTCACATTGTAAGCTGAATGAAAATGACATTCTGGTCCAATCCTATGCCATCACCCTCCAAAGTTGCCGCTCTCTTCACCACGCCCGAGACCGTTTTAGACGACTACCAGCGCCTCTTCGAGCTGGCCAGAGGGCGCCAGGCGCTCGACCCCAGCGTGCCAACGATCCTCAAAGACAACATCACCTGGCATTTCCCCATGCCGGCCGCCAATACCACCCCCTGGCAGTTGGAGGGCTCGATCCTGGCCCTGCGTGGAGCCGGCCTGAACGACCTGGTCTGCGTGCAGAACCAGACCGTGGTGACCAACGCCTTCAAAGGCGAGGATCTTAACGGCTACGTGCCCATCTTTCGCGGCCACCAGATCCCGGTGCGCTACAACTTCCGTCCTGAAGATATGTCCTGGATCGAGTACCATCCCAGGGCGCGCATGCTGGCCCTCGACCACATCTACCCCGAGGGGATCCGCATCCCGGATTTCTTTATCGGCAAGAACATCGTCCACCTCCCGACGGTCAAAACCCACATGTACACCACCACGACCGGGGCGATGAAGAACGCCTTTGGCGGGCTGCTGACCAAATACCGCCATTACACCCATACCTGGATCCACGAGACCCTGGTCGACCTGCTCGCCATCCAGAAAGAGATCCACCCCGGCGTGTTCGCGATGATGGACGGGACCACGGCGGGCAACGGCGCGGGCCCGCGTATGGTCCAACCCATCGTCAAGAACGTGATCCTCGCCTCCGCCGACCAGGTGGCGATCGACGCGGTCGCGGCGAAATTGATGGGCTTCGACCCGCTGGAGATCCAGTACATCCGCCTGGCCCACGAGCAAGGCCTGGGCGCCGGCAACCTGCGCGAGATCGAGCTGGTGGGGGATGATGTGGCAGGTCAGAGCTGGGGCTTCCAGGTGGGGCATAACTCGCACAGCTTCCTGGCCTGGCTGGCCTGGTACGGCCCAACCAGAGTCTTTCAGAAGATCGTCCTGCGCACTCCCATGGTGATCGTGCCGACCTTTATCGGCGAGGTCGAGCAGGATTACCTGTACTGGCCGTTGAAATACAGGGCGATCGCCGCCCACTGGCGGGAGACGACGGAATGGGGGAGGCTGTTCCAGAGGTATCAGAGGGAGGGATGTCTGGCAGCCGGCCAATCAGTCAATTAGTCAATAAGTTGGTCAGTTGCCTGGTTGCTCAGGAAATAAGACGTCGAACAACCAAGAAACCAAGCAACCCGTTCACAATGGATTCGGCCCCTGACCTTGACAACTTTCTTTCTGCGTACTCCCCTGAAGTGCGCGAGCTGGCGCTGAAGGCGCGGGCGCCTATCCTGGAAGTGATCCCGGGGGCGGTGGAGATCGTCGACGCTCCATCGAAGATCGTGGCATACGGGCTGGGGCGCAAGTACGCGGACCTGGTCTGCGCGATCCAGCCGCAGAAGAGCTACGTCAACCTGATCTTCAGCAAGGGCGCGTCGCTGCCCGATCCGCAGGGGCTGTTGGAAGGGACGGGCAAGAAGGCGCGCTCTCTGCTCCCCGTTCTCTCTTCCTTCTCCGTGATCTCCCTGGCCCAGGACGCCAGGACTGGGCTGTGTGCTCTGTGGTTAGAGTTTTTAGAGCCCTGTTATGGAGCACGTACCGCGGCAGTGTAAATATCCAGCTTAGACAGGGCTCCATCCGGGTTGTTCCCGGTGCTGTTGGAGTTATCCGACCAGGCGGGATGGGCGACGCCGCCAAAGAAGGACAGCCCGCTGTAGTCTCCATAATCAATGCCGTTGCCCGAATCGTGGGAGTTCGACGTACCGGCGCTGATCTGGAGGTTACCAGTGAAGGATGCGCCCCCATTGGCGCTAAAGGCGCCCCAGAGCTGGGCGTCATCGTTGGGGATCCCATCCGTGTCTCCAGGCCCACCAGCGCCCAGGTCCGCGCGCGAGTCGTACCACACGACCGCCAGCTTCCCACTAGTCGGGTCCAGCGAGATCTTGGGCAAGAACTGACTGTTGGTCGTCTGGTCGTCGTTGACCCGCACGCCGGTGCTCCAGGACGCCCCATTGTCGTCGGAATAGCGCACATAAACGTCCGTGTCGTCGCTTTCATTCGGTTTTTCCAGGGTATAGACCAGGTACACCCGGCCGTTGTGCGGGCTGCCGGTCCGGTCCCAGGCCAGGCCAGGCTCGGCGTCGACCGAGCGATCGGGTTGGGGTGGAATAATGTCGTAGCCACCCACATGGGTTTGGGTGACGAAGACCCGGTCGCCAAATCCCGCTGGCCCAAGCCCATCGGGGTCGACGTTGACAAACAGCTTACCCCCGCCCTGCCCGGTCTCGGTGAGCGCGCAGACCTGCATTACCTGCCCGGACGGTCCGATCGCCACGTCGCCGTAAGTGCAGTTGTTCGTCCCGGGGATCACCTCCTGGACCGAAAAAGCGCCCACCTGGCCCAGGCCGGTCACCGCTGCTCCGACGGCAAACATCGGTCCGCCGGCGTTAAAGACGACCCATACCTCTCCCTCCGCCGCGGTGATGGTCGGCTGGTCGACAAAGCGGAACAGGCCCCGTTCGCTCCTGGCCCCCTTGAAAGTAGAGGCACCTGCGGGTTTGGCGATGTTGGCAATCACGTTGAATGTGAGGCCGCCGTCGGTGCTGAGCGCGACCGGGACCACATCCCCGATATCTTCGTACAAATACGTAAAAAAGAGATTTCCATGCTCGTCGAAAGACAGGCTGGGATCGCAGCACGCCCCGCCGAGGTTGTCGTTGTTATCTCCAATAATTCGCCGCGCCCAGGTAAGCCCGCCGTCGAACGAAACCGCCGCGAACAACCCGTACCGGCCTTCGGCAATATTGGTGATGATGACGATATTATTGGGATTGGTGGGATTAACTGCAATTGCCTCCTCCGACTCGTTACCCGGACGCTGGCTCACGTCAACGTTGGGCGGCACGGGTGCAGCGCTGGCTGCCCGTCCGGGCAGGCCACCCAGGATACCGGTCACTACCAACATTCCAACAAACAATTTCCTTCGCATAGAACCTCCTGTGCATATTCATCCGAATCGGGATTTTATATTTGACTTTGAAGATCTTTATTGTATCGGAATGACAGTATAGCACGGATCAAAAATTTCGGATATAGCCCTGCAATTACGATATCCATCGTACTTTCTTATGACATAAAGCTCTATCTTTTACCCGCTTTTTCTTATATAAGTTGAATGTAGCCCTGGATGTTTTCGCCGGTGCCCGGTTGCGTGTGTTCCGTTCTGTTTACCCATTTCCCTTCGAAACAATTCAACAGTGCAATTGAATAACCCAAGGATGTATCCGATGAGACGATGCAGGAGGAGTAGGGTATGGATGTTGTAAGACATGATCTGGTCATTTTAGGATCTGGATTGGCAGGGCTGCGGGCGGCTCTGGAAGCTTCCCGAACCAGCCAGGGCACGTTGGATATCGGGTTGGTATCCAAGCTGCAGTTGATGCGCGCCCACTCGGTGGCAGCGGAAGGCGGCACCGCCGCCGTGCTGCGCCCGGAGGATGGGGACAGCTTCGAGCTGCACGCCTGGGATACGGTCAAGGGTTCCGATTTCCTGGCAGACCAGGACGTCGTGGACTTCTTCGTTCACGAGATGCCCAGGGAGATCACCTACCTGGACCACTGCGGGTTGCCCTGGTCGCGCACCGCCGATGGACATATCGCCCAGCGCCCATTCGGGGGACACAGCTACCCGCGGGCGGTGTTCGCCGCCGATAAGACCGGCTTTCAGGAGATGCAGACCCTGTACGATTCCCTGCTCCGGCATACCCGCCAGGTCCACCGGTACGACGAGGTCTTTGCGACCGCGATCCTGGTCAAAGACGGGCGTTTCGTGGGTCTCACCGTGATCGATATGATCCACGGCCGGCTGATGCTCGTCCAGGGTAAGGCGCTGATTATCGCCACCGGCGGAGCCGGGCAGATCTTCGGCTTCACCACCTATTCTGAAACGGTGACTGGGGATGGGCTTGCGATGGCCTACCGGGCGGGACTGCCCCTGAAGGACATGGAGTTCGTCCAGTTCCACCCTACGGGGCTGGTGCCGAGCGGGATCTTGATGACCGAGGCCTGCCGGGGAGAGGGCGGTTACCTGATCAATAGCGAAGGCAAGCGCTTCATGGAGAAGTACGCTGCCAAGTCCATGGAGCTGGCGCCGCGCGACATCATCGCCCGGGCCGAGATGACCGAGATCCTGGAAGGGCGGGGCTTCACCGGGGCCGAAAACATGGAGTACATCGAGCTCGACCTGCGCCACCTGGGCGCGGACAAAATCAACGAACGGTTGCCGCTGATCCGCGAGGTGGCCATCAAGCACATTGGCGTAGACCCGATTACCAAACCGATCCCGATCCGCCCGGTGGCGCACTACTCGATGGGCGGCGTCCACACCGACCTGTACGGGCGGACCCCGGTCGAAAATATCTGGGCGGCAGGCGAGGCTTCGTGCGTCTCGCTGCATGGGGCCAACCGCCTGGGAACCAACTCCACCGCTGAATGCCTGGTGTGGGGCCGGGTGACGGGCGAGATGGCGGCGGTTTACTGCCAGAAGACAGCCTCCTCGACCGCGCCGGTCGAGCTTGCGCGGGAGGAAGAACTGCGCCTGGACAGGCTGATGCACCGGCCGGGGGATCAGAGCCACTACCAGATCCGGGCTGAGCTTCGCCAGACGATGGACAAATACATGGGGGTGTACCGCACGGGCGAAGACATGCTGAAGTGCCTGGAAAAGATCGCCGAATTAAAGCAGCGCTACCAGTACATCCAGATCAGCGACCACCGATGGGTGTATAACACCGACCTGATGCAGGCCCTGGAGACCGGGTTCATGCTGGACGCGGCAGAGGTCGCCACCAGCGGGGCCTGCGCTCGCGAGGAATCGCGCGGCGGGCACGCTCGCCGGGACTTCCCCAGGCGGGATGACGAGAAGTGGCTCAAGCACACCATGGCATACATCGGCGAAAACGGGCCGCGGCTGGACTATATCCCCGTCACGATCACGATGTGGCAACCGGTTGAACGGAAATATTAGCCTGCTTTAGAAGAAAGGTAGGTTTGCATGACTGCTGTCCCTGAGAAAACATCTCACAGTGTCTCACAACCACGCCCCAACTACCTCGGCGTTGGCGGCTGGTTCTATGCCGGGCGTTACTCGATCGAGCGCTACCTATATATCCTCCACCGCCTCTCCGGCCTGGGGCTGATCCTGTACCTCTTGCTCCACGTGATTGAGAGCGGAATCAGAATGCAAGGCGCCGAAGCCTGGACGGCGTTGATGGCGTTGTTCACCAGCCCGCTCTTCAAGTTCTTCGAATACGTGGTCTTCGTCGGGTTCATCTTCCACGCGCTCAATGGGCTGCGGCTGAAGCTTACCGAGCTGGGGTTTTTCCTCGGCAAGCCTGCCCAGCCTGTTTACCCGTATGATTCCTCCCTCAAGCGCCACCGCCCGCTGACCTATGCGTTGATGGCGCTGGCGGCGATTTTGATCGTGCTGGGTGCGTCCAGCATCCTTTTCAAATAGGAGGTAAAGATGCGCGAGACAAAACTCTGGATCTTGAGCCTGAGCTGTACTGTACTGATCGTGGTGTTGCTGGGTATTCACTTTGCTGTGATGCATTTCACGCCGGTTTTTTACGGTCAAAGCGTGGAAAAGGCGCGCAGCTTCACTGAATTGATGGCCCGCGGGCGGGATGCCCTCCAAATGGTGGTCTATATCCTCCTCCTGGCGGCCGCACTGTATCATGGGCTGTACGGGCTGCGCAACATCTTGCTGGAGCTTCCAGGGTCTCAAGGGGCCGCTCGAGCGATCAACGGCGGCTTGCTCCTGATAGGCATCGTCTTCTTCGTTTACGGCAGCTACGTCACCTTGTGGACGTTCACTCACTGAGAGGGGATTATGGCAACCAATCCTGAAAATACCCCAACCAAAGCGATCACCTTCCGCGTCCAGCGCTACCAGCCAGAAGTCGATGCCGGGCCGCATTGGGAGCAGTACGTCGTCCAGGTAGGCGAAGGGATGACCGTGCTCGAAGCGCTGCACGCTATTAAAAATGAGCAGGACCATACCCTTGCCTGGCGCTCGTCCTGCCGGATGGGGATCTGCGGCTCGTGCGCCATGTACATCAACCACCTGCCCCAGCTTGCCTGCCAGACCCAGGTGCTGCATCTGAATACGAATGTGGTCGAAGTCGCGCCCCTGCCGAACTTTGATAACGTGCGCGATCTGGTGCCCGACCTGGTGGCGATGTTTGAGCACCATGCCGAAATCAAGCCTCACCTGATCAACGAAGAAAAAGCCGCCCAGGACCTTTCGGTGGAATATTTACAGACCCCCGAGCAACGCGAGGAATTCGGGCAATTCTCCATGTGTATCAAGTGCGGTATCTGCATGGCCGCCTGCCCGACCAGGGCAACCGATGCAGACTTCCTCGGTCCACAGCCCCTGGCGCAGGCCTACCGCTATATCATCGACAGCCGCGACCAGGGATTTTCCCAGCGCCTGGCAAGGCTCGAGTCGTTCGATGGACTGTATAACTGCCACCTGGCTGGCGCATGCACCGACGCCTGCCCCAAGGGAGTCGATCCGGCCCTGGGGATCCAACTGCTCAAGCGCACCCTGGTGATGAATGCCCTGGGGTGGGGAGGCAAAAAGCCTGCAACGCCAACGGCCCCATTGAGGACTGAATACGTTGCCAACGACCAGATTCCAAAACCGCCGGACCGGACGGTGTAAAGAGATCACCACAGAGAACGCAGAGAGAAAAATAGAGACAGGATCCCGAGGAATAGTCGGGATCCTGTTCTCTATTTTCTACTCTCTTTTTTCTCCGCGCCCTCTGGCTGAGGGCATTGGAAAGCTCCCTGACCGGCGAAGTAAATGATACCTAAAATATAAATAAATGCGATGTCTTTGATCTCGATCTTTTTTGGAGAATGGAGTTCCACCCTTCGGAAAGGATTAACCAGTGAAACTTTTTCCACGTTCCAACGTAGATATCTATAAGTCGTCAGTATTCCGGGTTTATTGCAGCCTGTGCGTGGCGCAGGCGAAAGATTATGTGAGGATCCTACCATGAAAGTGAAAAACCTCAATCTCGTCTGGGGCATCGCCCTGATTGTGGCCGGCTGCCTTTTCCTGGCCCAGAATCTGGGCTTTTTGCCGTTCCTGACTTCCCTGGCCTGGGTGGTATTCTTTGCCGGGCTGAGCCTGGTCTTTTTCGCCTGTTATTTCCTGGCCGGCCTGCGCCAGTGGGGTTGGTTGTTCCCCGCGCTGATCTTCGGCGCGCTGGCGCTGACCATCGGCATGAGCTCGATTGGGCTCAAAGGCTCGTTTGTGGGCGCGCCGATCCTGGCATCCGTGGCCATCCCGTTCTACGTGGCTTTCGCATTGGATACGAAGCGCAACTGGTGGGCGTTGATCCCGGCCTGGGTGATGTCGGTAATCACCACGGTCACGTACATCGCCGATTTCGTCCCGGGCGAAATGATCGGCGCGCTGATCCTCTTCGCCATCGGCGTGCCGTTCCTGGTGGTCTATCTCATCGACCGCACCCGCTGGTGGGCGCTGATCCCCGCTGGTGTGATGTTCGTGGTCGGCCTCATCCCCCTGCTGACCCTGCGTTTCAGCGGCGATATCGTCGGCAGCCTGATCATGTTTCTCTTTGCCTTGCCGTTTGGGGTGGTGTTTCTCGCCTCTCCGCGTAACTGGTGGGCGCTGATCCCGGCGGGTGTGATGGCGACGATCGGCCTGGTCATCCTGGTCGCTTCAGGCCGCGAGACTGCGGTTTCCAGGGCAGGCCTGATCAGCGGCGTCCTGTTCTTCGGGTTCGCGCTGACCTTCTTCGCGTTATGGATGATGCGCGGCAGCCAGCCCACAGACTGGGCCAAATGGCCGGCCGGCATCCTGGCCATCATGGGCGTCCTCTCGATCGGATTGGGCGTGGTCAGCCTCAGCTACGTCTGGCCGGTGGTCATCATCATCGCCGGCGCCTTCCTGCTCTACCAGGCGCTGCGCAACCGGCCCACGGCTTAAGACGTGTTCTTCCGGTTCTCAGCTCTCGATCCTTGTTTTTCTCCATTGATGTACAATCATCCACATGAACAGTGAACGGAAGGAGAGCAAGGATGGATTCCAAGACAGTTGAGAATTGGGTTGAAGGGTATACTCAGGCCTGGAATTCGAACGACCCGGCGGACATCGGCGCATTGTTCAGCGAGGACGCGCGCTACTACACCAGCCCGTTCGTCGAAACACCCTGGCGCGGGCGCGATGCCATCATCCAGCACTGGCTGCAGGGCAAGGATGAGCCCGGCTCATTCCGCTTCCGCTATGAGGTTCTGGCTGCCGCGGGGGATACCGGCGTGATGCGCGGCTGGACTCTCTATCTCCAGCCGCAGCGCGAATACGCCAACATTTGGGTCATCCGCTTCGACGACCAGGGGCGCTGCCGGGAATTCACTGAGTTCTTTATGCAGCGGCCCTAGCGGCTCGGGTCGATCACCGTCACAGTATACGCATAGTTTTTGGACTGCTCGCCGACCTTGACGCCCCGAACGGCGACCTGGCAGACTTTGTCTGCACCTGCGCCGAAGCTGACGTCCTTTAAGGTCCAGGAAATTGCATTTTCTCCAAATCCGGATTGTAATATGTTAAAAGATGCCAGGGATACCGGGCTTCCGCCTACAGTGACCGAGACCGACGCCGAGGAGAAATCTGCCCCGGCAACGGCGAAGGACCAGGTTGCGTACACCACCGGGTAAGGCACGTACCCGGGTGGTGGCCAGGCCACAAAAGCAAAGCTGGTCGCCGGGCGGGCATCCCACATATGGTCGTCGAAAACCCGCAGGGCGTTGCTGATCGTTTGCCAGCCCGAGCCGTCGCCGGGGATATCCCCGGTCCCCATCGTTTGCGTCTGTGGGTAGAGCACCCAGCGACGGTGGCCCAGAGAAGCCACTCCGCCGTCATCCATATACATATTGATTGCGTTCGAGCCGTACCCACCCAGCGCCAGGTTCGAGTTGCCAGCTCCCGCTGTTGAATCGGATGATACACATTTCCAATTGGCAGGTGGGCTGTGGTTAAGATCATGGTTGGCAGCCATGGTTAACGCCGCGGCCTGATCTTGCTGGTTGTAGAGAGCCGATAACCCGCTGATCCTGGGGATGCCGGCCATCACGCGGAAGTAGTTGATCCGCCGCAAGACGACGTCGCGGAATGCGGAAGAGGTGTTGCCCGGGGTGCAGTTGGCGATATTTCCATTCCACCCCGGGTTGATCTGGTTCGATCCGATGTATTCCTGTTCATATAGCGCCACGGCATCCTGGCGGCTGGAGGAATTCGTAATGGGAATGTTTGAGCTGGTCTGTATCACTGGGAGGAACACTCGATTGTTGCCCGTCGCCAGAGCGACGTCCGGGGCTTGCGCCTGGCTCGTCAGGCCAGATGAGACCTGCTCAGCCGGCTGCGGGGCGACAGGAGGTGGGGCCAGCTCTGGTTGGGGAGCGGGTTGGGCTGCGGTCAGCGCGATCAGGACAAAAATCCCCAATAGCGCTGCGGCCTTCAGGCTCAGGATTTTTTGGTTGTCTAAATATCTGTTAAACGGCATCGATATACTCTGAAATTGGAAGGTAGGTCGTTCTATATCCTCCATCTTACCCGATCTTATCCACTGAACAACCTTACAAATTTTTTAGGAATCGGGCAGATTGTCACAAAGATTCTGGCCTCACGCTGGCGTTTTTGACGTATAGTTAAGGTGAACGGTCAGTTGGGTTGATATCTGGTGGTAAATGGATATGAAAAGGCGGTTTCAGAAGACGGTGCTGTTGTGCGCGCTGGTTCTGGCTGCGCTTCTTTATGGTTTCCTGATGAATGGCGAAGCCGCTTTGAACGGAATGAACACCCGCGATGGGATCGCAGGCGTCATGCTCGGTCTTTTCATCTGTTCACAGCCGGCGGCCAATTTCCTCGACGCGTTGTTGTTCCGCCGCTTTCTCCCCGTGGCTGGGGGTGGCGTATTCTCAGAGCTGTTCTGGTGGACCCTGAATATTCTGGTCCTGGTGGTGGGTTGGAACGTTATATTCATCGGCATGGTCCGTTTGACTGGCAGGTAACCTGGAGGTGCGCATGCAGATTTTCGCGGTGAGTTTGCTGGCAGAAGATCTCCCTGCCGCCGTCCATTTTTATCGCGATGTTCTCGGTCTGAGGCTGCTTTCTCATCATGGAGAGAAACCGCATTTCGACCTGGGCGAGAGTTACCTGGTCCTCCTCCCTGGCAAGCCTGCGCTGAGCACGGAGCGCTTCCCGCTGGTTGCCCTGCGCGTGGATAACCTGGATGAGAAAGTCAAAGTGCTTGAAGAACATCAGGTGGCTTTGCCATGGGGGGTGGAAACGGATGGAGGTTCACAGTGGGTGATGTTCCATGACCCGGCGGGGAACCTGGTGGAGCTGGTCGAGCTCAAAATGGGGGAGCCATGAACCGCCAGCAGGTCTCGGATTTGATCTGCTCGTATGTCCACGCCTGGGAGCAGCAGGACCTGGACTGGGCACTCGGTGTGCTGGCCGAGGAGATTGTGATCGTCGAGAATGACGGGTCGGTGTACAACGGTCTGGAGGAATTCAAGGCCTGGTTCCAGGACTGGCACGCCCCCCCCAACTCGGGGCGCGTGCGCCGCTGGCAGATTTACCGCATCCTCTTCGACGAGCAGACCCTCCAGGCGGCTGTGGACTGGGAATTCGAGTGCGCCTTCGAAGGCCGGGATTACGTCTTTCCCGGGGCGAGCCTGCTGGATTTTTCGGGCGGTTTGATCACCCGCATCCAGGAGTACCGCATGGATAAGGACCAGCACCGGCCGTACAGCACGCATCATTGAAAGAATCAGGGGGGATATGCAGAGCCAGAAAAGATACAGATTCAGATTGATGGGGGTATGGTTGGTTCTGATCATCCTGGCTATTGGCGGACTGGCGGTTTATTTTCGCGTTCGACCGGAGCCGCTCCCTCTAGATTCGCCAGAAGCCGGCGAAATCCAGGCAGCGCTGGTCAGGATGTACATGCTGGAGCAGAAATTTCAGTGCCATACTAACATGAATGTGAGAGTCTTGGACGAAGTGGTGGCCGATTCGTCGGACTATCATCCAGGTGAAAAAGAACAGACCAGGATTGAACAAGTCTTTGGCCCCCAGGCGCGCGAACAGAATGGTTACCTTTCCTTTTTGCAGGCTAATTACCTGGCGCAACGCCCTGAATATGCCTTGCCTCAGCCTACCGGTGTGGCGCCAACCCTACCACCAGGGCGCCCTCCTTTGTCAAAATGCGATGATTCAAAACCTTGGTTCAGTTTGGTGGTTAATTCAATTGGCATAGAAAATGCAGGTAAGGCAATTGTCCACTTCAAATTTTCGTGGGGATGTGATTGGGATGGTGAATCCATACTGCGAAAAATGAATGGCCAGTGGATGGTCACCAGCGTCAGGCAGACCGCATTCCACGGCTGTGGTTGATGAAAGATACAATTGGGATAAAATGATTTGGAATTCCATCGCATACGAATCATCCGCGTCCAATCTCCGGAGACCCTCATGAACACCCTCACCCAACTCCCCGTCGACGTCAACAGCCCGGTCTTCATCGAGCGCAAGATGCGCGTCGAGCGCCAGTTCGCCTCGGGCGTGAGCTGGTTTACCTGGATCGCGGCCCTCTCGGCGATCAATACCGTGCTCTACGCCTTTAAGATCGACTTCCTCTTCGTCTTCGGCCTGGGCGCCACCCAGTTGGTCGACGCGTTGATCCATTCCCTGGTCGAGGAGCTGGGATCGTCCACCCAGGCCGGGCTGATGGTGCGGATCGCCGGGGTGATCACCAGCCTGGTCATCGCCGGGTTGATTTACCTGATCGGTTACTTTGCAAAGCGGCGGATGAAGGGGGTATTGGTCGCTGGCATGGTATTATATATCCTCGATGGGCTGATCTTCCTCCTGGCCCGGGACTATCTGGGCGGGATCTTCCACCTCTACGTGCTCTACGGCCTGTACCGCGGCTTCCAGGCTGGCGGCCTGCTCGAGCAGATCGAGGAGCGCATCCGCGCCGCTCACCCGTACGCCGCGCCGGTTGAGCCCACGATCGAACAGATTTGAACCCGGAACGACCGGTGACGGCCGCTTCTCGGGAGGACCGAAAAGGATAGCGGAATGAACGCAGGCGACATCCAACTCCTGTTCAACTACAACTATTGGGCCAATGCTCGCATCCTGCGCGCCGCCTCCAAACTGACCAGGGAAGAGTGGACTCAGCCGGCCCGCCTCAGCCACGGCAGCATCCGTGGGGCGATGGTCCACACCATGGCGGCCGAGTACCTCTGGCGGATGCGCTTCCAGGAAGGGGTCTCGCTGACCGCCATGCCGCAGGAAGGGGAGTTCCCCACCTTCGAGTCGCTCCAGAAGAAGTGGGCCGCTGAAGAAAAAGCCATGCGCGCCTACCTGGCCTCGCTTAGCGACGCCGACCTGAACAGCAAGATCAGCTATACCAACACCAAGGGCGTCCCGTTCGAAAACGTGCTCTGGCACCTGATGGCTCACGTGGTCAACCACGGCACCCAGTTCCGCGGCGAGGCGGCGGTGGGGCTGACCCGCCTGAGCCATTCTCCCGGCGACCTGGATCTGATCGCGTACATTCGAGAAAAGGGGCTCTGAGATTTTAAACGGGGTAACCTTCGAACTAGCCATCAACGAATGGGAAACGAATAAACGTATCGAGACGATTGCAAAGGAATCCAGACTGACCTAAATGGAATTATCTCCTCGTCCCGGCCTGGGTGAGATCTTCCTCACCTGGCTGGTGATCGGTATCCAATCCTTCGGCGGGGGATCCTCGACGTTCCTGCTGATCCATGAAACCTGCATCAAGAAAGGCTGGGTGGGTGAGGACGAATTCATCCGCGACTGGGCCCTGGCGCAGATCGCCCCGGGGATCAACCTGGTCAAGCTGACCGCCATGCTCGGCCACCGGCTGCGCGGCTGGCCCGGGCTGGTCGCGGCGATGGCCGGCCTGCTCCTCCCGAGCGGGGCGGTCACCGTGCTGATGACCGCCGGCTTTGGGCTCATCCGCAGCCAGCCGCTGGTCGTGGCGGCGATGAAGGGCGTCCTGCCCGCGACCATCGGCCTGACCCTGGCGATGGGCGTTCAGATGGCCCAACCCCTGTTCAACCGTGCATTTCAGGAGGGACGGGTGCGCCTGGGCGCCCACGTCCTGATCATGGTCCTGGCGGCGCTGCTGATGCTGGTGGTCCCCTCGATTTCGCCGGTGGCAGTCCTCCTCGGCTCCGGACTGGCCGGAATCGCTGTGTTTGCCCTCCTGCCTTCCCCGGCAAGCGCAGTTCGACAGGAGGGGGAGGACGCCGGGTGAGCCCGCTGGAAATTTTCCTGGAATTTTTCAAGGCCTCGTTGTTCTCCACCGGCGGCCTGGGCAACCTGCCCATCCTGCACCAGGACCTGATCGCCCTCGGCTGGGCTCGGGAGCAGGATTTCGTCACTGCGATCGCGGTGGGCAACCTGAGCCCCGGGCCGACCGGGCTGTGGAGCGTCAGCCTGGGTTACCTGTTATACGGCTGGCTCGGGGCTGCCCTGGCGCTGCTGGCTCTCAGCCTGCCGCCCCTGCTGATCCTGGTGGTCTCTAACCTGTACAACCGCCATCAAGGCCTTCCCGTGGTCCAGGATTTTACCCGCGGCCTTTCCCTGGGTGTGGTCGGTCTGACCCTGATCGTTTCGGCCAGCCTGGCCGGGTCGGCCATCGTCGATTGGCGCGGCCTGCTCATTGCCCTGGCCGCGCTGGGGATGGCGGTCAGCAAGAAGGTCCCCATCGTGCTCATCCTTGCCCTGGCTGCCCTGGCAGGGGTGCTGATCTATCTTTAGAAGCTGTTAGCGGTTCGAAAGCTAAAATGCCCGGGATCTGGATTATAATGAAAACGTATCGAGAGTCCGATCTAACTTGCGGGGAATTCCAGAAACATTGGACTCCGAACGTCTTCTTTGCAGTAACGGTTTTCAAAGGTACGATAGCTGCTTCCTGGCAGCCAGGGGAGTGAATACCGGATGGATAAATTCCAGGTTTTGATCATTGACGACGACAAAGATATCGCCACCTGGTTCAAGACCGTCCTGGTGATGATGGGCTTCGAGGTAGATATTGCCTTATCGGCGCGGCAGGCGCTCACCTGGCTGGCCTCCAGCGTGCCGGACCTGATCCTCCTCGATTTGCGCCTGGGGCAGGAGCTGGGCGGCGAAGATATCCTTTACCAGATCCGTTCGAACTCGCGCTTCGATTACACCCGGGTGATCATCATCACCGGCTACCCGACCAGCGCCGATATGGTCACCAACCTGGCGGACCTGGTCATGATCAAACCGGTCGAGCTGACCCAGTTGAAAACCCTGGTCAACCGCATGGCCACTTCCAAAGTCGAGCCCAAGAGTCTCAGCTTCCGCGACCCGGTGACCATGCTGTTCAATAAGGAGTTTTTCCAAACCCGCCTGGAACTGGCCTTCGAACGGTCCAAGCGCCGCCCTGAATTCTATTTTGTCGTCACCATATTCCAACTCGAGGTCCGCGGCATGGAAGAAGGCCAACTGGTGCCGGATGCCACTGCGGCAATCCTCTACGAGATCGCTGAGCGGTTGAAACAAAAGCTGCGGCCAACCGATACGATCACGCGCATCTCCGGTTTCAAGTTTGCCACCCTGCATGAAGACCTGCGCCAGAAGGAGGACACCAGCGTGATCCTTGACCGGCTGGCGCAAATCCTGGGCGAGCCGGTTCAGATCGGCAGGGATGTGTACCACGTCAGCGCCAGCTTTGGCTACATCACCGATGGCCACAACCAGTATAAGAACGCTGGCCAGTTGTTCGAGGCGGCCGAACAGGCCCTCCAAAAAACTCTCAGTGCTATAGAATAAAGACGGCAGAGAGTAGAAAACGAAGAACAGTCACTCAACTTCCGTGTCCAACTTTTTCGGAGGTGTGCAATGAAGATGAGCGCCCGGGTTCAGAATTGGGAAGGCGCATTGCAGGTCCAGGTCAGACAGAACTGTTAGCAGCTCGGGTCGTACTTTTGGACCGAATCTCAGACGTTCTCTTTTACATAGGGCGCTTGAAAACTGATGCACTCTAAACGATCAACCGGCATCCAAATCCAGGGGAGGTTGGAAACCCGTGGTGGATGAGCTCGATTTTAACCAGCAGGTTCGTAACTACATATACTCCTTCACCGTCGAGCATACCCGCCCGCCCACGGTCGCCGAGGCTGCCCAGGAGCTGGGGGCGCCACCCGACCGGGTCCGGGAAGCCTACCTTTTTCTTGGAGAGCATCACGCGGTGTTCCTCGAGCCCGGGGCCGCTGAGCCCAGGGTGAGAATGGCCTTCCCTTTTTCGGCGATCCCCACCCCCTTTCGGGTGACGGTGCAGGGCAAAACCTACTTCGCCAACTGCGCCTGGGATATGCTCGGCATCCCCGCCGCGCTGCACCAGGACGCCGCGATCGAAGCTTCTTGCGCCGACTGCGGCGAGCCCCTGACCATCCACGTCCGCAGCGCCAGGGTGATCGCGGGGGATTACGTCGCCCATTTCCTCCTCCCGTTTCGCCAGTGGTACGCCGACCTGGCGGATACCTGAGCGAACATTCTCTTCTTCCGGTCGGAAGACCACCTGGCGCGCTGGCTGGACCGGCGCCGCGTAGACCGGGGAGAAGTAGTTTCTCTCGCCCGGCTGTGGGAGCTGGCCATCGCCTGGTATCACAACCGCCTCGATCCGGATTACACCGGGCGGACCGTCCAGGAGGCAGAAGCAATTTTCCGCGCGGCCGGCCTCATCTCACCATTCTGGTCGGGGGAAAAGGACTGAACAATGCCTGCCATGGATTATTCCCGGACCCCATTCGACCCCGACCGAATTCCATTCTTGATTTACTGCCTGGATTCGCGTGCCCCTGTCCAACTGGCTTGACGCCTGGAAACGAAAAGCGCGAGGGCTGAAGATCCAAACTCTGGCGCTGTATTTTGCTTATCGGGACCCGCGCGTCCCCTGGTACGCCAAAGTCCTGACCGCGGTGATCGTAGCCTATGCCTTCAGTCCCATCGACCTGATCCCCGATTTTATCCCCATCCTGGGTTACCTGGACGACCTGGTCCTCATCCCGCTGGGGGTAGCGCTGGTCCTGCGCCTGATCCCGCCGCAGGTAATGGAGGAGTGCCGCGCCAAAGCTGAGGCAGGCCTGAGCGAGCAGGAGCCGGAGTTCAAGATCATGGCGGTGATCATCGTCCTGCTCTGGATGGTCGTGATCGCCTGGCTGGTCTGGACTTTGATTAACTGGTTGAATAAGGGCCAAACCTCCGTATAATAAAGAAGCCCTCGTAATTTTCGTCAGAAACAATCCAATCTTACCCGCCTAAGCTTAAAGCAAGGAACGGGTCCCATGCAGCCTGAGCATAAAAACTCCCCTTCGATCGTCGTCCGCCGCGCCCGGCCGGAAGAGGCCGGCGTGATCGCTGCGATCACCGACGCCGCCTACGCGCGTTACGTTCCCCAGTTAGGCCGCAAACCCCAGCCGATGACCGCTGACTATATCGATAAGATCGCCCACCACTCGGTCTGGCTGCTCTTTGCCGGCCAGACCCCGGCCGGTGCGCTGACTCTCGAGCACGAGCCGGACCAATTGTACATTTACAGCGTGGCCGTCCATCCCGATCAGCAGAAAAAGGGCTACGGCCGGACCCTGCTGGCCCTGGCCGAGCAGGAAGCCCGCGATCACGGATACCGGCGCATCCGCCTTTTTACCAATGCGATCATGGTCGAGAATATTGCCCTGTACCTGCGCCTGGGCTACGTCGAAACCGGCCGCGAACCCTATCTGGGCTCGACCCTGGTCCACATGGCGAAGGCGCTGGATTAATTCACTGTTCGGAGACGCAAACCATGAAAGTCCTGGTGATCTCATCCAACACGCTCCCGGCCTCGCCCTCGGGCCCGGCCTATGTGGCCGGCGCGCTGCGCCGGGCGGGGCACGAGGTGGAGGTCTACGAAAGCCTGTTCGCAACGGACCTCCGGGCCGAATTGACCGGGAAGCTGAAGGCCTTTCAACCCGACGTCGCCGGCGTCTCGATCCGCCTGGTCTTCGGCGATTCCCAGGACCCGGCCGCGCCGCTGGGCACCCGCCACGCCGACCTGCGCCCGCGGGTTAAAGAGATCGTCGACGTGATCCGCCAGCAATCCAGGGCGCTGATCGTCCTCGGCGGGCCGGGATTCAACTATTACGCCCGCGACTGGCTCAACTATCTGGACCTGACCTACGGCATCCGCGGCGAGGGGGAGGTGTCTTTCCCGCTCTTCCTGCAGCGCCTGTCCGAAGGGGGCGGCGACCCGGGCCAGGTGCCGGGCCTGGTCACTTACAAAGATGGCTCTTACCACGACGCGCCTCCCTCCCGGGTGGACGACCTGGACGCGACCGCGCTGCCGGCCTACGATCTCTTCGACCTGGAGCAGTACGCCGCGCGCGGCGTCACCCCGGCGATCTTCACCAAGCGTGGCTGCGCCTTTCGCTGCACGTTCTGCCCCTACGCCAAGCTGGAGGGCAGCCGCTACCGGCTCAAATCTCCTCAACGAGTCCTGGCGGAGATCGGCGGTATTCTTCCCCACACCTCCGCCCGGCGGGCGATGATCGTCGACAACAGCTTCAACGTCCCCCACCGCCACGCCGTGTCGCTCCTGGAAGCATTTTCCGTTTCCCAGATGGATTTTGCCTGGGGCACCGGAGATCTCAAACCGGTCGGCGTCACCCCCGACTTCTGCCGCCGGCTGGAAGACTCGCGCTGCTTCTACACCTGCCTGGCCTTCGAATCCGCTTCGGATACCATGCTCCAGCGCCTGGGGCGCGGCTACACCGTCCGCCAGGTGCGCGCCGCGCTGGACGCACTCAGCCGCTCGGCGATCCCCTTCAGCGGCTCAGTCATGTTCGGCGCTCCGGGCGAGACGCCCGAGACCGTCGCAGAGACCCTGGCGGTAGTGCGCGACTACAATTTTCCCAACGGGGTCTGGTTCACCATTGGGGTGTACCTGTGGACCGGTTACCAGGATATCGTCGCCGAGCTGATCCAGGCCGGCCAGCTCGACCAGCGCGAGCTATTCACCGGGGCGGTCTACCTATCTCCCGGCCTGCCCTATTCCTACCTTGCCGACCTGGTCGCGGACCTTCGCGCCCACCCCGGCTACGCGGTCCAGGTCAACAAGCCCAGCGAGGAATGGATGCTTGCGTTGTAATTCATCGTGTCCTTCGTGGTTCATTTTCTGATCTTTGTTTGGAAAGGAAGCTGACCGTATGAACAAAATCTTAGTCGCGTATACTACCAATGCCGGGTCGACCGAGGATGTTGCCCGCGCCATCGCCGAGGAATTGGGCAAGGACGGCGCCCAGGTGGAGGTCCGCCGCCTGGAAGAAGTGACCGATCTCGAGCCGTACGCCGCCGCGGCAGTCGGCGGACCGATGATCCTCGGCTGGCACCGCAAGGCGGTCGAGTTCCTCAAGAAAAACCAGGCAGCCCTCAGCCAGAAGAAGGTCGCCCTGTTCATGACCGCCATGGCGCTGACCGATACCGGCGAGCGGCAGTTCGAGGGGATCCCTCTTTCCCTGGACCCCGGACTGGCCCTGGCCCCGAAAAACGGCTCACGCCTGAGCCTGAAAGAAAATTATGCCCGGGCATCCAGCTACCTGTCCCCGGTGCTCAAAGCCGCGCCGAAGGTGCGGCCGGTCAGCATCGCTTTTTTCGGCGGCAAGCTGCAAATGTACACCCTGAATATCTTCCAGGCCCTCTTTGTGATGCTCGTCGTCCAGGCCAAACCAGGCGACCGGCGCAACTGGCCCTTCATCCGCGAGTGGGCCGCCAGGTTGCGCGTCGAGCTTCAGGAGAAAGAGACCGCATGATCGTTGAATATCCCCTGACCAAGGCGAACCGCATACGCCTGGGAAGCGCCTTCCGGGACGTCCCCCGCGTCGACCTGACTATCGACTGCGTCCTGGAAGGCCAGATGGGCCGGGTCTATGTGGATGACCTCGCGCGGCCCCAGGTACACCAGATCCAGACCGCGCCATTCGTCTATTTCGCCGGAGATCCGGCTAGCCCCGCCGCGCAGGAATTCTTCCTCAACCTTTCCCCTTTCGCGCTGCTGATGCCCTCCGCCCCGGGGTGGATCGAAGCGGTCCAGACCGCCTACGGCGAGCGGCTGGAATCCTTTGACCGCTACAGCATGAACTCTGCCGGCCTGTCCGCGGACCACCTGGCCGCCCTGGCGAGGTCTACCCCGTATGGCGAATGGGTCCGGCCGATGGATCGCGCCCTGGTCGAGTCGCTGTGGGGCAAGGAGCACTTCGTTGACCTCTCCGAGTACGATTCGGCGGACGATTTTCTCGAGCGCGGGGTCGGCTTTTACGTCCCGGCGGGCACGACCGTGGCCGGGGCCGCGTTTGCTTCGCTGGTGTGCAGCCGGGGGATCGAGATCAGCATCTACGTCCAGGACAAATACCGCCGCCAGGGGATGGCGACGGCCCTGGCCGCCAACCTGCTCCTCTGGTGCCTGGAGCGTCGTCTCGAGCCCCATTGGGACGCGGCCAACCCCGAATCGTGCAGCCTGGCGCTCAAGCTGGGCTATAAGTTCGCCGGCAACTACCAGGCATATTACCTGGTTGAATAGCGAGAAGCGAGAACCGTTACTAATTGAACAAGATCGCTTTCTATCAGAACCGGCGCGATGAAGTCCCCAACCAGGAGCTGGCACGCGAGCTGGCCGAGGCGAAAGACGCGGAGGGGATCCGCGAGATTGTCGACCATCTCCACAATCCCAACCCAAACATCCAGGCTGACTGCATTAAGGTCCTCTACGAAGTTGGCGCGCTTGACCCCGGCCTGGTCGCGGAATATTGGGAAGAATTCCTGGCGTTGCTCCGCCATAAGCACAACCGCATGGTCTGGGGCGGCATGTGCGCCCTGGCGGCGATCGCCGGCCTCAGGGCACAAGAGCTTGGCCCGCACGTTGCCGAGATCGAGCGGGCGATGGACGCCGGGTCGGTGATCACCGTCGACAACGGGGTGAAGGCCCTGGCCGACATCGCCGCCGGTGCGCCGGAATTCAGCCCGGCCATCTTCCCCTATATGCTCAATCACCTGCGTACCTGCCGGCTCAAAGAGGTGCCCCAGCACTCCGAGAAGACGCTGCCTGCGGTCACCGCGGCCAATAAGGCCGAATTCATCGACCTGCTTCAGAACCGGATGGAGCGGATGACCGCCCCACAGTCGGCGCGGGTCAAGAGGGTCATCAAGTCCGCGGAGAAAAGGTAAATTGCCCGATCACCTTCTGACCAGCGGTAAATAGATCGCCCCATTCGCCGGCTGAGTCACGTCCACGTTCTGCGCGTTCAGCGCCAGGATCTGGTCATAGGTCTGGCCGTAGACCGGGTTACGCATCAACGCCTGGTACTGCGCTAGGGGGATCGGGCGCAGGTTGGCCTTGAAGACCATCAGGAAAAAGCCGTAAAGCATCTCGGCCAGGTTGAAGTTGCAGTGCCCGTAGCGGTCGATCGCCACGGTGCTGAGCTTGAACCACGACCCGTGGGCAAACGCCTTGGCTTGGTACAGCTTCTGGTGCCAGAAGGGGACGATCGGGTCGAGGGTGGTGTGCATGTTCACCAGCGGCGCTTTCAGCTCCCCGCTGGTCTGGTATGGCGTGAGGGCCAGGTCCACGAGCTCTTTGGTTGGAACATATGGATATCGAGTCACGGCGGCATTGATCGCTGCGTCCACGACCAGATCACCCGACCCCGAGTACACGACTCCCACGTTGCTGTAGGGCTCGACGCCCAGCTCGAGCTCCGCCTCGTTGGTGGCAAAGATGTTGTAGTCCAGGATTCCCTTGACCGTCAGCGGCGTCGTTCCGGCGACATCTGCCGGATCGACTGCGGCTTTGGTTACCTTGAGCAGGGCGGCGGTATACTCCGGTTTCGCCGTCATCGCGGACAACAGTGCATTCCGGTAGGTGGAGTTCGGGTCCGGCTTAGCCCAATCGATCATCAGCTCGGGCGGGATGGTCACCGCACTGGCCGGGAGCACGCCGGGGAAGAGCGCGTCCAGCACGGCGCGGAAATCGCCCCAGTAATTGATCTGCTTCTGGAAATCGCCGACCGGCCCGCACACCGCCAGGCCGCCGCGGAACTCCCCGCCGTAGCGCTCCATCAGCAGCGTGGCGATCAGCCCCCCTTCGGATGCGCCGGCCGCGTAGACGTTGCGCACCTTCTTTCCCAGCCCGGCCGCCTGGGCTTTGACCGCGCTGACCAGGTTACGCGTGTCTTCGATCCCTTCGATGACGGCCAGCCCTTCTTTGCGGTAGCTGGACATGGCGAAGCCGTAGCCCAGCAGGTTGAGAATGGATGGCAGCCAGACTGTGGTGGTCCCGGTCGTGATCTGGATCTGCTCGTAGGGCATATAGGGTTTCAAGTCGTTGGGGTTATAGAATACGTAGCCGTGGGCGAACACGACCAGGTCCCCATTCCATAAAGCCGGGTCTGGCAGGCAGACCAGGTAGGTCTCCCCATCTGGCTGGGGCGATTCCGTGCAGTTTGGCGGCAGAGCGACCGAGGCCTCGGCGCTCGCGCCCGCCGCAGGGACGGCTGCCAGCAGGAAGGTCAGGATACACAAAATGTGTGCAATGCGGATCATGGCTCTCTCCTTGCTTGAGGAACTTAGTATCTATCGGAAAATTATTGGGAAGGTTGCGATTTTGAGGTTTTTGCG
>DATKLX010000168.1:0-53791 GCA_035542155.1 Anaerolineaceae bacterium | reverse complement strand
AAATCCAGCCATGGGGATGGCGTCATCCAGCGTGGTAATCCGTTCCTGGATGATCGGGGCGACTTTTAACAACCGCTCATCGTCCACCTCATACCCTTCTCTTTCCAGGAAAGGTTTCACGCGCTGCGCCAGGTCTGTGATCGAAAGACCCCGGATGTGTAAACCGTTGAAATAGTCCAGCTTGGAATAGTTGATTGCGGCCGGAGATGGGTTCAAGTGATCGATACTGAACGTTGCAATTAAATCTTCCATCTGGAAGAATTCGGTATGGTCGTCGTAGCTCCAGCCCATCAATGCGATCCAATTGACCACGGCCTCAGGGATGTATCCCAGCCCATCTAAATCTTTGATGAAGAATGAATACCCATCTTTAACCAGGTCGGCTGTTTCGCGCTTGCTCATTTTCCCTTTTCCACTTGGCTTCAGAAACACCGAAAGGTGTACCCAGACCGGTTCCTCCCAGCCAAAAGCACGGTAAATCAGTCCATGCAGGGGGAACGTAGGCAGCCATTCCGATCCGCGGATCACGTGGGTGATCTTCATCAGATGATCGTCAACGACCGAGGCGAGGTGGTACAGCGCCAGCCCATCTGACTTAATGATGATGTAATCATCCAGCATGCGATTTTCTACCGTGATCTCGCCCCGTACGTGATCGACCACGGTGGTGCTCCCAGATTTCGGCGTCTTGAAGCGAACCGCATGACGCTCCCCGGCTTCGACCCGCCGCGCAGTTTCTAACGGATCGAGCACGCGGCACGTTCCGTCATATTGGGGAAGCTCCTTACGCTTGATCTGCTCCTGGCGCACATTCTCCAGCCGCTCGGGCGTGCAAAAACAATAATATGCATGGCCGGATTCGATCAGCATCTGGCCGTATTCCTGGTAGATTTCCTTCCTTTCGGACTGGCGGTACGGTCCATAAGGCCCACCCAGGTCCGGCCCTTCGTCCCAGTTCAGACCCAGCCAGCGCAGGTTCAATATAAATTCTTCCTCTGCGCCAGGCACCAAGCGCTTCTGGTCTGTATCTTCAATCCGAAGGATGAACTGCCCCCCGGTTTGCCTGGCGATGAGATAATCATATAAAGCGGTTCGTGCGCCGCCAAGATGTAAGTGCCCGGTAGGAGATGGCGCAAACCGCACCCGGGCTGATATTTTGGTTTCTGCCATGAATTCTCCCGATTAAAATTCAAAAGGCTTATGGCGGAGGATGACGCTTTCGACCAGGCCAATCCCTAACAGCAAGGAAAGGATGGAGCTTCCGCCGTAGCTGATGAATGGTAAGGTTAACCCTGTCACCGGGATTACCTGTAAGTTCACCCCCACGTTTACTGCGGTCTGGAAGAAGATCAAAATCGCAAACCCGTAGGCGATCAGCGCGCCAAACAGGTCGTTGGCCAGGCGCGCGGCGCGCAAACAGCGGATGATCACAAAAATCAGCAACCCGAGCACGATCATCGTCCCAACAAAGCCAAATTCCTCGGCCATAGCGGAGAAAATAAAATCGGTATGGCGGACTTTCAGGAAACGCAACTGGACCTGCGAGCCATGTCCGTAGCCCATGCCAAACCAGCCACCCGAGCCGATACTGATCAAGGCCTGGTCCACATTATACGTATTGCCATGCCTGGCGTTTTGATTGGGAATGAAGAAGTCAAAAACCCGCTGCTGCTGATAGGGTTCCAGATGTGGAAAAATGACTATTGAAAGAACAACGAGAATCGCCCCAAACACCAGAATATATTTCGGATCCAGGCCGCTGATCCACAGCATCGCTATCCAGATCACAAAAATGACGATGGTTGTGCTCAAGTTTGGCTGAAGGTATACCCACACGGCTACGAATCCAGTGATTAATCCGCTCCGGGCGATCCAGACCAGGTCATGCGGCTTGCGCTCATTTCTGGCAAAATAATCCGCCAGGACGATGATGATCACGATCTTCGCCAGCTCCGAAGGCTGGATATTGACCAGTCCGGCCTGGATCCAGCGCTGTGCGCCAAAGCTGGTTTTCCCGATGGCAAATACGATGATCAGGAACAGGACCACCACAATATACATGGGTTTTGTCAGGGAGGCCCAAACGTGGTAATCCACGATGGTGACGATAAAAATGACTACCAGGCCGATGGAGGTAAAAACAATCTGGCGTGGGACGCTGTCTGCCAGGCTCTCGCTCCCCGCGATTGCCGAGCGAATCATGACGATTCCAAATATGGACAAGAGTACAACCGTCCCAAACAGCCAGAAATCAAAATGGCGCCAGTTAACGTTCCGCATGTCCGACCAGGTTTAAATACGCCTTCGTCTCCCGACTTTCAAGGGAATATCTGCCACGAGACGTTGCTCTCTGCCATCGTGCGCTATGGTTATCTGTACAGCCCGCGGGTCGATTTCGATATAGCGTGAGATTACCTGAATGATCTCATCCTTCATGTTATCCAAAGCAGCCGGAGCAAGGTCCGTTCTATCATGGATCAGCACCAGCTTGAGTCGCTCCTTTGCCTGGTCCGCTGATTCGGTTCTTCTGCCAAACAATCGGTCCATAAAGGATGCCATGTTAATTCCCTCCCGGTCGAATCAGCTTTGACAGCCTGCCCAGCAAGGACTGATGATTATCCATATCCATGAACGGTACCTGTTCACCCTTCAACCGGTGGGCTATATTCTGAAAGGCTATCCCGGCCTTCCATTTTCCATCGATGGCGATTGGCTGTCCGCGGTTTGTGCTTACCACCACGTGTTCATCCTCCGGAACGATCCCAATCAGTTCCACCGCCAGAAGTTCCAACACATCGTCAGCGGTGAGCATATCACCTCGTTTAACCAGGCTGGGGTTCAACCGATTGATGATCAGCTTGGCCGGCCCCTTCTCCTCGGCTTCGATCAGGCCGATGATCCGGTCGGCATCCCGGACCGCCGAGACTTCCGGGTTGGTAACCACCAGGACCAAATCCGCCGGGGCGATCGCATTGCGAAAGCCGCGCTCGATACCGGCCGGCGAATCGATCAGGATCCAATCATGTTCGGAGCGCAATTCATCGCACAGACGCACCATATCGCTGGGAGAAACCGCATTCTTATCCCGGGTTTGTGCGGCTGGAATGAGAAATAATTCCGGAAGGCGTTTATCCCGGATCATGGCCTGTTTTATCCGACAGCGGCCTTCAACAACATCGACCAGGTCGTAAACAATCCTGTTTTCCAGGCCCAGGACCACGTCCAGGTTGCGCAAACCAATATCCCCATCAATGCAAACCACTTTCTCCCGGGTTGCCGCCAGTGCAACAGCCAGGTTTGCGGTGGTGGTCGTTTTTCCAACCCCGCCTTTTCCGGATGTTATGGTGACTACTTTAGCAGTCATGCTCCTCCCTGATTACTTGTTTTTTGGATTCCATGGCTCAGCAACAACATGTCCATTGACAATCTTCGCGATCTCTGGTTGAGGTTTTCCTCTCCGCTGAGGTGTGGTTGCGATTTGGGATGCGATCCTCAATTGGGTTGGAGATAATTCCAGCGCGCAAACCATTGCGCTGAGGTCTCCATCCGCACCGGCGTGGACGACGCCTTTCAAACGTCCCCAGATCACTACCGATCCTCTGGCGATGATTTCTGCCCCCGGATTGACGTCGCCGATCACCACTACGTGACCCTGATGAACCAGCTTGAAACCGGATCGCAGCGTTCTTTGAACCAGAACGGCATTTTCCCCGGTCAGGTTGGTGTCCAGCGGCCGGATTGGCCGATCTGGCTTAGGAGTCGAAAGGCGCGTTGCCATCCCCAGCACCCGCGCCGTTTGTTCCGTCGTTGGAGAATTGCTGATCACCGCCCACAGTGAAATTCCCCGATCAGACAACTGGTCCCGGAGACCGCCCAGGTCAGCGGCCCTCAAAATCTTGTTCCCCACGTCAAGGGCCAGCCGTGCGCCCTGATAGAAACTGGCCTGTTCTCTGATCTGGTTGAGCAGGTTAGCCTGCAAATCCGGCCAATCGCCTTCGCCAAGCGTGACAAGGAGGCCATCCCGGATTCCTTTGATTTGCACTTTTGCCTGTCCATCCGCCATGTTCGTTCGCCTGTTTAACCAGCATGGATTGATACTTTTGAAATGAAAGTAAATCGAAATATTGTTCGAATTATAGCAGAACTTTTCCACGAAGAGCTGTTTACTGTCCCGCTCCCCCAGACCCTTTATCGATCGATTTCAGCTCGAAATAAGCCTCCATCACTTTTCGGACAACCGGCGCTGCGACCACAGAGCCTTCTGTCCCATGGTATACAAAAGCCACGATCGCGATTTCCGGGTTATCGTAAGGCGCATATCCAGCATACCAGGCATGGGCCGGCCAGTTGCCGGGTTGGCACAGGTTCTGGGTGCGGGCGAGATCATCGCAGTATTCGGCTGTGCCGGTTTTTCCTGCCGTATTGATCTCCATCCCTTCGAACTCCTTGGCCGCCGTCCCATCGACCACAACTTTACGCATCCCTTCCTTCACAAGCTGTACCACCCAGGGTGAGATCGGTTTGGTAACCGGGACGTTGTTTTGAAGGATGGGATCGCCGTTGTCATCCAAAGGCTGAATAACATTGCCATAGAATGGGTAATGAGAGGTATCGATGGTATCGTCGAACGTCCCCTTTTTGCATTGACTGGTTTGCAGGTCACAGAGGTTGAGCGTATCGATGGTGCATTTGTCTGTGGACGTATCGCAGCGCAGCTTACACTGCTTGGTGATATCGCATACCATTTGTGGCTCAAAAGGCTTGATTACGTGCCCTTCTTGATCCAGGATCTCCTTCACCAGGGTTGGACGCATCATCTTCCCATCCATCGCCACGGTTTGAATAGACCGTAGCACCTGGATCGGAGTCGCCAGAACATACCCCTGACCGATAGTGCTGATATACGTATCGCCGGTTGACCAGTTCTCGCCGATGGTCAACCGTTTCCAGTCCGGATCCGGGATCAGGCCGTCCTGCTCGCCTGGAAGCTGGATCCCAGAATATAGACTATATCCTAATGCCTTTGCATACTCTCCCAGCCGCCAGATGCCCAGACCGCCGTTTTCGACCTGGCCGGGATACCCGCCGCCAACTTTATAGAAATACACGTCACAGGATTGCGAAAAGCCGGTTAGAAAATCGACATTCTTCCCATGCCCTCCTGTCCGCCATGCCCAGCAGTAGTATGGACGTGGTTTTCCTGGGTCATTCTCGTAATATTTTTCGGTCAGGAATATCTTTCCCGGGTCATCCACCGTCTTTTCAGGAGTTACCACCCCCTCATTGAGTATTCCCAGTGAAGCAGAAAGCTTGAACACAGATCCCGGTGCGATTTCCGCTGATATCGCATGGTTAAACAGCGGCCGGTTGGGATCGCGGGTGAGCTGTTCATAGTAATAGGAGGGAATGATCCGGGCCATGCGGTTATTCTCATAGGTTGGCCAGGAGACCAAGGCCAGGATTTCTCCGCTTCGGGGGTCCATGGCGATCACAACGCCGTTACTTTCCTTGATATTCGGAGATTCAGCGTGGAGGTAATCCAACTCCCCCTTAAGGGCAGCCTTGGCGGCATTTTGAAGTCGGGTATCGATTGTCAGGCGTACGTTATTTCCCGGCACAGGCGCGATCGGCACATCCAGATTGCCCAGTTCCTGGCCCGCAACATCCACCTCAATTTCTCGTCGCCCGTTTTGGCCTCCAAGAATATCCTGAAGATATTGTTCGATGCCCGCGTAACCCACTTTGTCCCGGTTAGGCACCAGGCCAGGGTACTGGTTTTCTGCTCCAGCCGGAACCGGGCCTAAAAAACCAATAACCTCGGTGGACAGGCCCCCGGTGGGATATTCCCGGATCGGTTCGATCTCCACCGACACGCCCGGCAAGTCTATTTGGCGTTCACGGATCGTCAGGGCGGTTTTTTGATCGATATTGCACTTAATCCGCACCGGGTCGTATGGAGAATTGGTATCCTGGATGAAGACGATCTGGGAAATTGCCAACTGCTCGGAGATGCAAGGGGTAAAATTCTTCACCTGGTCCTGGCTGGGCTCCGGACCAACAGAAGGAACGTTAATTAACGCTGCCAATTCCCGGTAGATATTTTGCACCGCTCCGGGATCATTCGGAAGATATGCGGGGGTAATCATCACGTTATAAGACGCCACGTTCCGCGCCAGGACGATATTATTGCGGTCATAAATAATTCCCCGTGTAGTTGGATCCATAACCGTTACATGCCGGTTTTCCAGTGCGTACTCCTGATATCTCCCACCTTCGATAATTTGCAGACCGAACAATCGGAACGCATAGAAGCTGAAAACGAGAGCAATCACTCCAAAGATGACGACCAGCCGCCAGGTTGGGATTGGATTGCCCTGGGATTGAAAAAGTTTCATACCTCTAACTCCACCGGATAGAGCCTGTTGGCCAGATCCGAGATCAATGCATAGATAGGGATAGCCAGGATTAAATTGAGCAGCGCGCTCGGTAAAACAATTGTGTTCAAAGCTTGCAGCAACGGAAGTTGAACACCCTCCAGCCGTAAAGCGAAAATTGAGACGGCGTTCACTGTCAGCGTCCCGATAAATGTCATCAAGAACATCACCAAAATTGGCGTTTGCCAGATTCTTCGATTGATGATCCGCACCAGCCCGGTGACGATCAAATAACCCCACAATGGCGCGAATGTTGGCAGAGCTGAGACGTAACTGACCAGGAATCCACCTACCAGCGCCCACTGCCAGGAGGTCTTCACTCGCTCCTGCATCGACCAGGCGACTAATGTAACCAGGACAAGGTCGGCTGTCCCACGCAGCAATGGCAATTGGCTGGCGACTCCAATCTGGAGGATGACCATGATGATCAGTACAGGTATTGACAAAAAACCAGCCATGGAAAATGGGTCAGGGAGTTGGTTTGGGAACCAGTGGCGTAATATCGACTGGGTTAAAGTTTGTAATCACCAGGACTACCTTGATATTCGAAAAATCAACGACGGGTTGAATCGAAGCAGTCTGGAATAAGTCGTTTTCGCGTCTGCGTACGCTGACCACCTGGCCGATCACCAGGTTTTCCGGGTAGGTTCCGCCCAGGCCAGAGGTCACAATTAATTCACCTGGCAGGATCTTAACGTCTTGTGGAACCATATCCACGGTGAGATCGCCGGTAATCGACCCGGTCATAATCGCCTCCGTCTGTGTATCTTTCAGACGGACGTTGACCGCAGAGGAGGCGTCGGTGATCAGCCGGACTCTGGCGGCCGTGGCGGTCACTGCATCGACCCTGCCAACCAGTCCCTGGGTAGTCACCACAGGCATTCCTCGCCGCAGGCCATGATCGGATCCATGCTCGATATAAATCAATTGGAGCAGCGGACTATATTCCCGCCCGATCACAGTCGCCGCGGTATACCGGTTTTCAGGGTTTTGCCTGGCAAAATCTAATAGTGAATACAGAATCTGGGCTTCGTTAAGCTGCTGCTGCAGCTCAATCACCTGAGCCTGTGTCTGGGATAATTGCGCTTCCAGCTCCGCATTTTGCTGGCGTAAACTAGCCACATCCCGACTGGTGGGGGAGGCAAAAAATTCATACAAAGCCATGAACCGGGTGGAAACCCAGGTTTGAATGGACACAAACGGGCTGATTGAAGATTGCAGAAGTGGATTTAAAAACCCGCCCAGCGCCAGAACCAGGAGGCCAATCACAAACATGCTGACTGCGACGGTCCGGATTTTGCCAGGAGATGAAAAATTCATGTCAGAGTTCGATCCTGCTAACAGGACAAAGAAGTTATTCCTTGCTCAATTCGAAGTAGAACAGGTCAAGGTTTACGGTTATTGTTTCGATCCAGGCCTACCAGGAACCGGCTGTACACATCCAGATTTTCCAGGATCATCCCGGCTCCACGGACCACGCAGGTCATCGGGTCTTCCGCCGCCCAGACCCGGACGTGCAGCTCATCTGTCAATCGTTCGGTCAGGCCTTGGAGCTGAGCACCGCCGCCAGCCAGGCAAATGCCAGTTTCGAGCAAATCAGCCACAATTTCCGGAGGGGCTTCATCGAGAGCATCTTTGATCGTATCAATGATCACCTGGACGGATCCGGCGATCCCTTCCCGAATTTCAACTGACGAGATCTCGATCGCCTCAGGCAGACCGGTCACCAGGTTCCGCCCGCGGACCATCAGGGTTTTTTCCTCGGGGAGTGGGTATGCGGAACCGATATGGATCTTGACCTGCTCCGCCATTCTCTCACCGATGAACAGGTTATATTTATTGCGCACATATTGGATAATATCCTGGTCCAGCTCATCCCCGGCGACGCGCAGGGAGCGCGAGACGACGATGTCTCCCCATGAGATGATGGCAACCTCGGTCGTCCCACCCCCGATGTCGACCACCATGCTTCCACGCACTTCGGCGACCGGCAGGCCTGCTCCTAACGCGGCGGCGCGCGGTTCCTCAATCAGGTGCGCCTCCCGGGCGCCGGCAGCCATCGCCGCGTCGTACACAGCTCTCTTTTCGACCTCTGTCGCGCCGGAGGGGATGCCAATCACCACGCGCGGGCGTGGAATCGGGACAATGCTCTGCTGGTGAGCTTTGCCGATAAAGTATTCCAGCATTTTCTCTGTGATCTTAAATTCGGAAATGACCCCATCACGTAAGGGCCGAATGGCGACTACATTCGCTGGGGTTCGGCCAACCATTTCCTTGGCCTGTGCACCGATGGCAAGCGGCTCGCGAGTGCGCTTGTCGACAACTACCCAAGAAGGCTCGTTGATGACAATTCCTTTCCCGCGCACGTTAACCAACGTATTTGCGGTACCTAGGTCGATCCCAATGTCCAGCGAGAAAAACCCCAAGAGCCAGTTAAGGGGATTAATCGCCAATCTGTTCTCCTTGTACGTGATCATGAAGGCGTCTTTGGTAAAGAGCCTGGCAACCAGAGAAAATTATACCATAGTCAACCTTTCGAGGATTTGCCTGCCTGGTTATTCTCCATTCCCGTCCAGCCAGCTATTCATATACTCCTTTTCGAGGTCTTCCGCCGCCCGGGTGACCTGCAGCGGGCGGAACGTATCCACCATAACCACCACCTCATCTGTCGTCTCTTTTCCGATCGAAGCTTCGGTCACGCCTGGCTGCGGTCCATGCGGCAGACCGCTCGGGTGAAGGGTGATATCGTACTGGTTGATCCCCTTTCGCGAGGAATAGTTACCCTCGCAGTAGTACATCACCTCATCCGAGTTGATGTTGGAATGGCTGTACGGTGCCGGGATCCCTTGAGGATGGTAATCTAACCGCCGTGGGACGAAAGAGCAAACCACAAAATTATTGCCCTGAAAGGTCTGGTGGACCGGCGGCGGCTGGTGGACCCGCCCGGTGATCGGTTCATAATCGTAAATGCTGAAAGCCCAGGGATACAAATACCCGTCCCAGCCGACGACATCCAGCGGATGATGATCCAGAACGTGGCGAGTCATTCGATCTCTTGCTTTCACCCTGACCTCGAATTCTCCCCGCTCGGTGAAAGTGGTCAGCCTTTCGGGCGGGCGGATATCTCGCTCGCTGTACGGAGAGTGCTCCAGTAGTTGCCCATATTTGTTCCGGTAACGCGTCGGTGGCTCGATCTGGGATGGAGCTTCAATCACATAAAACCGGCAGGGTTCTCCAAGTTGCATTCGCCAGGTCGTTCCGAAGGGAATCACCAGGTAATCTCCTTGATGAAATTCAAGGCTGCCAAATTGGGTCTCGAGGGTTCCACCCCCCTCGTGGGTGAACCAGACTTCATAAGCCTGGGCGTTTCGGTAGTAATACTCCATGGACCGGCCAGCCATGCTGATCCCCAGAGTAACGTCCGGATTGCCCAACAGCACCTCCCTGGCTGAGACAGGATCACCACCGGGTTTCATCCCAGTCGTTTGGAATGCCCGATGGCGGATAGGCCCGTAATCGCAGTACTCTACCCGCGCCGGCCCGATATCCTCCACCCGCAGAACTCGAGGCGGCAGAAAGTAATGGTAAAGGATCGACTCCAGGCCCGAAAACCCTTCCAGTCCCATCACTTCCTCACGATACAGCCCTCCATCCGGCTTGCGGAACTGGGTGTGCCGCTTGTGAGGGATTTGCCCTAATTTGAAATAATAAGGCACGGGTTCCTCCTGTTTTTCTCAAACGCCGGCTGATCGCCGGTTTCCAATTTTGGTTCTCAACACGCCTAGGCGCTCGATTTCCAATTCGACTATATCCCCCGGCTGCAGCCAGGGGCCTTTCCCATGGGTGAGCTCCAATAGGCAACCGGTTCCAACTGTGCCGGACCCGATGACATCGCCGGGGTAAAGAGTAACATCCTGCGAGGCTCGGGCGATCATTTCTCCGAAGGAATAATGGATATCGGCCCAGTTGCCACAGGAACGCTCCACGCCATTGACCCTCGTTTTCATCTCCAGGGCATAGACCCCAACGCGTCCCATAGCACAGTCGGTCAGCTCATCAGGTGTCACCAACCAGGGACCCAGTGATGTGGCAAAATCCTTGGATTTTGCGGGTCCCAGGCCAACCCGGGTTTCAAGACGCTGAATATCACGTGCTGACCAATCATTCATAATCGTATAGCCGAGGATGTAATCCTCTGCTCGCTCGACCGGAATGTCCATTCCCTTCTTTCCGATCACACAGGCAACTTCCAGCTCATAGTCCAGCTCTTGGCTATACGCAGGATGAGGGATGCTCTGATCTGGCCCAAAAACAACATGGGGATTCGAAAAATAAAAAACTGGGAACTGGTACCACTCCTCTGGAACTTCTCTATTCCGATCCCGATGAGCTGTCCGTACGTGCTGCTCGAACGCGTAAAAATCACGGATCGTCACCGGGGATGGCACCGGAGCGCCGATCGTCACCTCATCAAGCCCGTATGCCGCTCTAGCCCGTCCATTTCGTCCGGCAGGCACTCCACCTTTGCCCAGGGCGTCGAATAGAGCAGCCAGGTCGAGATCAGATAGATCCACGACTTTATCCTGAACCCAGGCCCCCAGCCTGAATCCGCCTGGCTCGTCGATTAATGCGAAACTGAGTAAGCGCACGCCAGCCCGGCTTTCAAAATCCAGACAGTTTACAAATTTCCCCGCAGATTCTGTTCGGCTTCGAGTGCCTCAAACAAAGCCTTGAAATTACCTTTTCCAAAACCACGGCTTCCCCGGCGTTGGATTATCTCGATAAAAGCGGTGGGCCTATCCTGTATTGGCTTGGAAAAGATTTGGAGTAAATATCCCTCATCATCACGATCCACTAGAATGCCCATCTCACGAATCGCGTCCAGCGGTTCTTTAATCGGTCCGACTCGTTCGGGAAGCACCTGGTAGTAGGCATCCGGAACGCGCAGGAACTCGATCCCGCGCTCGGCGAGTGCCTGCACAGTGGTGAGAATATCTCCAGTCGCCAGGGCGATGTGTTGCACTCCTGCACCATAATAATAGTCGAGATACTCTTCGATCTGGCTTTTCTTCTTCCCTTCAGCGGGCTCGTTGATCGGCAGCTTGACCCGTCCTGATCTATTCTGCATCACTTTGGACATTAATGCAGAATATTCTGTGCTGATATCCTGATCGTCGAAATGGATCAACTGGCGGAAGCCCAACACCTGGTGGTAGAAATTAACCCAGGTGTTCATTTTTCCCAGGGGGACATTCCCCACGATGTGATCGATCGCTGCCAGTCCGGTAGAAACCGAGGGAAGTTCTAACGACCTGTAGGTCGGTGCGAATTTCCCCTGGTAATCCGACCTGTCGACAAACACATGCTGGACTTCTCCATACGTGCGGATGGCTGCAGTGCGAAGTGTGCCAAACTCGTCGCGTTCTTCCCGTGGATTCCAGATTCCCGCGCCGCCCCGCCGGGTAGATTCCCGGTACGCCTGTTCGACGTCATCGACCTCGAATGCGATGGTTTTCACCCCATCGCCGTGGACGAGATGGTGGGCGGAGATTTCATCCGAGGGACTATACGCCGCGGAGACGACGAACCGAATGTGCCCTGATTCGAGCACGTAGGATGAGAAACGCCGGTTTCCCGTTTCCAGTCCCGAATACGCCACAGGGTCGAATCCGAACCCCTTCCACCAGAAGTACATCGCCTGTTTGGCGTTCCCCACCCAAAAATGGATATGATCGATGCTCTTGATTTCAACGAAATCACCCTCTTCGCTGATTGGTCGATCCCCTACAATAGAGCTGATTTCCATCTTTTCACTGGCTCCTAAAATGAATTACGGTTAACAAACCAATTTTCACCATTCTTTATCATTTTATACTACTTTTCGTCCCCCCATGCAAACCCAAGAATACCCCCCTGGTCGCGTTCTTCAATCCTGGATTTCCAGGTAAATCCGTTTGTTGATCTTCCCTTTGCTCTTATAATCGACAACCTTCAACTTCCCGACCTCGGCAGTGTTTCGAACATGCGTCCCCCCATCTGCCTGCATATCCAGTCCCTGGATATTCACTACCCGCACGTAATCGATCCCTACCGGGAGGAGGTTGATCTTCGTTCGGATCAGGTCGGGAATCTGGAAGGCTTCTTCGCGCGGCAAGATGGATACGATCACCTGCCTGGCCTTTTGAACCTCCAGATTGATTGCAGTCTCGATCGAACCAACCAGGTCTTTGCTCATCGTCTCAAACTCGAAATCCATTCTTCCGATCAAAGGCTCCATATCCCCACCGGTGACGAGCGCTCCATAATCACGAAAGACCACTCCACACAAGATGTGCATGGCAGTGTGCGTGCGCATCAGCCGGTAACGCCGGGTCCATTCCAGCTTCCCTGTGACTGTTGTTCCTGATTCTGGCAACGGGCCATCTCCATCCACCCAGTGCCAGACTCTGTCGTCCACTTTCTGGGCTCGCCTGAGATGGAAAACTTCCGGACCGCAGTCAAGTGTGCCGGTGTCGTATGGCTGGCCGCCGCCTCCAGGATAGAATGCAGTCTGATCCAACTCGATCCCTCTTATTTCTGGATCGACGCCTATGACCGTTGCGGAGAATTCTTTTATGTAACTGTCAGTCTGGTAAAGCAGTGTGGTTGGCATGAGTCACCCGCTATTGAGAAAAGTGTTGTTCGATGGGAAAATCATTTTCCCGACCACCAGTTCGGTCCCAGGCCGAACCCACCTGGCTGTTCGAGTGCAATGCGCAGATCTGCGCCGTTCGCAACAATTTTAACAGCATACCCCCGCTCGGTCAGAGAGACCCCCAACCCTTGCGTTCCACTGGCTCCGCCGAAGCTTGCCGCATCGATTAATACCACGACAGGATGCATGTTGCGTTGTTCGAGATCCTCAGCGGCCAGCAGCACTCCCTGGTCCGTTGAGGAAGTGATCAAAACCACAGTGCTGCCCTGGGGTAAAGACCCGGCCTGAGCGGTGACCACACCTAATAACGGCAGGTCGCCTTCGCCCTGGATGAAGGCCAGCGTGTCGAGTATCTTCCCCAACTGGCGTTCTCCCCGTTCGGCAGGGAGGACAACATGGATCTGGCCGATCGAAGTTAGCCCAACCGCCCGGCCTTTCTGGATGAAATAATGGCCAATTGAAGCAGCCGAGCTAACAGCGTACTCAAACGTAGCCGGTGGCATGGTCACCTCATCTGGGCGGTGGCGCCAGAGCCATAATCTGTCGCCTTGCGGAGTCGCTTCTGATTCGGGCAGGGCAGCCTGAACCAGCGCCTGACCATCCACGAACAGCCACACGTCCGCCTGCGGATCCTGCTCGAACTCCTTGACCATCAATTTATCCCGCCTTGCGGTGGTTGGCCAGTGGATGCGATTCAAAGAATCTCCGGGGATATATTCCCGGACACCTGCTGCGTAAGGGGTCACTTCGAGCGAGCGCAAATGCAAGGCACGACCACCTGGAAGCGTTCCTGAAGGCGCCGGAAAAGATTGTAAATCCACCAGGAACGGAGTTACCAGCAAATAATTCTGCGCTGGCACTTCCATTCTTGAACCGAACAACCCGAACAGGTCTCCTGATTCGAAAACGGTTGGTCCCAGTGGAAACTGTCCGCGCCTGGTCAACCAGGTATAGGAGAGATAGGTCCGCTGTTGGCGCCCGCCGATCCAGGTCAGCACCCGCGAGCCTGCCGAGCCAGGGATCGGGCCCTCATCTTTCAGTGAAAGCCACAACCTGGGAAGCCGTCCTGTATTGGACAATTCAAACCGTTCTTCAAAAATCTGTCCCACCTGTTGGCGTAGAGTCCGCGCCAAGCGCCGCAGGCTGACCCCCCTTAAAGAAAAATACGCCCAGATCCAGCCTGTGACGATCATCAACACCCATAGATAGACCAACCGGTAATAGATCGTGGAACCGGTAATTATGGCAGTGGTTAGACTGACGATCAATAAAGCCAGCACGACCCAAAAATTGCGTCGTACCACGATCACCGCTGGATTCCTCCGCTCAGATCGCCACCTGGCACCGCCAGGTTGCTCATCACTTCCTGGACGATTTTTTCCGAGGTTAAATTACGCAGTCTGGCTGCCGGGCTCACCACCATCCGGTGGGATAAGACTGGTATCGCCAGCGCCTTGATGTCGTCTGGGAGCACATAGTCTCGTCCGGCCATCGAGGCCCTCGCCTGCCCGGCCCGGAATAACGCCAGACTCCCGCGCGGGCTCGCCCCGAGGTAGACGTCGTTGTGCTCTCGCGTCAACCTGGTCAGCTCGACAAGGTAGCGTTTGATCGCAGGGGCTACATACACAGTTTTAATCGCCTGCTGGACCTGCTGCAGTTCCTCCAGGCTCACTACGGGGGTTAAATCATTGATCGGGTGGGAAATCTGCTGTAGCTCCAGGACGTGAATTTCATCGTTAAGATTCGGATATCCCATCCGGACGCGCAACAAAAAGCGGTCTAACTGTGCCTCGGGCAATGGAAAGGTTCCTTCGTACTCGATTGGATTTTGAGTCGCCATCACCATGAAGGGCTGCGGTAAAGGGTGAGTTACCCCATCCACGGTGGTCTGGCGTTCCTCCATTGCCTCCAGTAGGGCCGATTGGGTTTTAGGTGTGGCTCGGTTAATTTCATCCGCTAAAACGATCTGGGCCATCAACGGCCCAGGGCGGTACTCAAACTGGCGGTTCTCCTGGTTAAAAATCGAAACCCCCGTCACGTCACTAGGCAGCATATCGGGCGTGAATTGGATCCGGTTGAACGTGCATCCCAGCGAGCGAGCGAGGCTTCGCGCGAGCATCGTTTTCCCTACCCCGGGCACATCCTCGATCAAGAGATGTCCCTGGCAAAGCAAACCAATAATGATCAGGTCAATTGTGGACCTTTTCCCAACAATCACCTTTTCCAGGTTGACCGTGACGCGTTCAACGAATGGCTTTACTTCGATGGAAGTCATTTCCATAAGACAATCACCTCATCTGGTGTTTCTTCCTTTTCCTGGCAGTCCTTTTTTTCCTCGTGCTCTCAGTCAGTATTCGGGTTTCGAATACCGGATTGCTAGACTTAATATTACCTTACTCCGCTCTCCCTTGCCATCTCTGTTTCAATAAAATGGATCCCAACCCCAAAACTGTCAGGAAAGTCAGGATCACGCCAAGGGTAAATGATACCGGTCTGTAGACAAATTCAACAAGGTGCTTGCCAGCCGGGACCGCTACCGCCCGGAAAAGGTATTCTGCTCGCAGCAAGGTTGCAGGCTGGTGATCGACATATGCCTGCCATCCGGGGTACCAGGTATCTGCCTGAAACAGCCAGCCGGCCCGGCTCGATCGAACGGTTAGCGCTACCCGGTTGGGCTCGTCGCCGGTTAGAGCCATCTCAACCTCCTGACCTGCATTGCAGTCTTGAGCAGACAGATTCTCCGTTCCGGTTTCGATAACCAATGGCACGCTCATGCCAGAAACAAGCAACGGCTTGTTCTGCTGAAAATTGACCTTATCCCAGGCGTCTTCGCCGTTTTTTGCCTGGATTGCACACGGAAACCAGCGGAAGCGCTTTGTCCCTGGCTGCGATAAAAACTGGATTCCTGAGGCGCTGGTTGGTTCTTGCCGCTCGACAGCGTTAACATTCATCCACGCCAGCCACCAGGGGATTTCATTCGAGGACCGGGTCTGCAGGTGGTCCATCCAGCGTGCGTACCGCGCCGGAACCAGAGGGTCAAAATTATTCGCACTGGGGAGGCGGTCGAGCATATTCGCATTGGGGAGAAATACCTGGCGAAGCCGAGTGATATCCTCACCGATCTCGAATGTCCTGATTTTCAGAAAACGATTGAACTTCAAATCATACTCGACGTCAGCGGGCAGGAAAATCCTCCCATCGCCCGCAGCCTCAAGCGCAGTTTGAGCCGTCTGGGCTGGTCGGGTATACAGATCGGGAGGGCTGCCAGGATTTAACCCCCATCCCGCGACGAGGAGATCCAGAGCGATCCAGAATATCACCCCATACGACCAGGCTGGTGATTTGCTTTCGTCCCGATCTTCCGGGGCAGTCAGATTCAAAATCCCTGCCCCCAGAGCCCAGAAACCAGCCAGAGCCAGCGCACGAATGAATGTGGGTCTGACTCCACGCATAAAAAACCAGCCCAGGCCAGCCCCCAGTGTGATTGCGAACGCCCCCGCCGTCCCCAGCCGGGACCAATACAGGCCTCTCCTGGTTGGCCGGCGCCAGAACTGCGAGCCGACCGCCGACAGGAGGCATAGCGAAAAAACCGCCAGGAGGGAAAATCGAGTCGGAGCCTGGAACATTGCGAAGGTTGGCACATAGCGGTAAAAAAACGGATATACCGGCGTATAAGCGCCCAGCGCCAGTAAAAAAGCCAGCCCAGTGATGAGGACCAGTAGCCAGATGAAGGCCCGGTTCTGATAGCGGGGATAGGTGATGAGAACCATGGAGCGGCGCTTCAGGCCGGCACTGAAAATGGCTGAAATTGCCAGTAAGATGGGCAGCAGGCCGACATAGACCGCGTCCTCCCAGAAATAAACAGGAAACCAGTAATCTCCGTGAGCCGGGTTGCCGAATAAATCTGGCGCAAGCAGGCTCAACAGCCTCCAGGGCCAGAAGGAATAATTAACCGCGTAATCGTACGCGACCGCCCCGGACCGTTGGGATTGTAGGAGATACTCCCCGGTCGGGAGAAGCTGGATGCCTGCCAGGCATGCCGCGAAAATTGCCCCGGCGCCAAACAGAAGCAGGGCATATCCCAATTTACGCAACCCATTTTTTTGGATAGCCCAGAAGACCAGCCAGGCAAGCGAGAACAGGATGGTATACCAGGCCGATTGGGCGTGACCCGCAAGAAGTTGAAAACCCAGGCAGAGAATGAAAGGGACCAGCATTTTGACTGTACTGAGACTCACCAGCGGCCGATTGAACACCCCACATTCGATGATCCGATCGGTCCCCCAGACCACCCAGGGCATCCAGGCAACGGTCGCGTTGATGCTCAAGAATCCCGAGCGGGCGACCAGATAAGAGGACAACGAGAATGCCAGTCCGGCGATCGCCTGTCCCAGCGGCCTGATCTCCAACCGCCGGGCGAGGAGGATCATCCCCGTTCCCGCCCAGCTCAAATGAGCAGCAACCAGGATCGCCTGGCCCCACGCCTGACCCCCCACGCCTGCAACCAACTGGAGCAGTCCGAGGAGCAGGTTGGGTGGATAAAAAAGTGCGGATTGGTAATTGGCGATCAGCGGAGCGCCCATTCCGACGTATGGATTCCAGAGCGGCAGCTTACCTGCAAACAGCATCCGCCAGGCCCATTCTCGCCAGGGGACAAATTGAAGGAAAGGAGTCCCCCAAAATAAAACTTTGCCCGTGAGAAAAACCGGGGCGAGCAAGATCCAAGGCGCGATACACACCAGCGCGAAAGGGATGAGGATTTGACCTGACTTCAGTTTGCCCAACAGATTACTCGTGGACTTCATAGTAAAGGTAATCACCCTGACGGTTAACCAGTCGCAAATAATCGGCCTTGGAAGGATCCCAGTTACCCAGGCTCCATTCTGACGGCCCCCAGAACACGTACCGGACGTTGAACCGGTGGATCAGCTCCAATCGGGTCCGATCGCTCTCCCCAGCATGATAGAAATTTTCGACCAGCGGCTGGATTTCCTTAAGATTGGCGCTTTCCGGCCCATGACCGATCAATACATGGACTGGAGCCCAGGCTGGCAATTGGTTTCCCGTTTCGAAGGAAGCCAGAAAGACGCTGTCTCTGGGGACTGTACTTTGAATCGATTCGAAGATCTGCGCCTCCTGAACCGGTACATAGACGGGCGCCCCTGGAGTTAGAATCCTGAACAGGCTCCCAAAATAGAAAATTATGGACGAGGGGAGCAGCAGGGTAAAGATGTAGCTCCACCTGCTGGCCTTCGGTTTCGATTGAGAGGCCAACCAGGCCATCGCCGTAACCACCCACGCTGTCCAGATCCCTTCGGGCAGCCTGCGTTGAAGATTGAACGGAAAGTAAGCCAGAAATGGGAGCAGGATCAGCCAGCCTGCGAAAAAAACGCCCCAATCCTGGTTTTTCTGGATCAGCCGCTTCACGCCTAAAATGGCGAACGGCAGGATCAACCCGTAAGCGACCAGGTAATGCAGCGGATGAGGAGACAGGATCAGGTTCTGGCTCGACCAGACTTTTAAATATGGATCGGTAGTATACGCGACCATCGTATACGCCACGATCGGCGACGAAACCAGGCCAGCGTAGAGAGCGGCAATAAAGTGCTCTTTCCAGCCGGTCCTCTTCAAAGGATCATTCTGTTTCCGAAATAGCCGCCAGGCTGCACCTAGAGCCAGATGCGCCCCCAGGACAACCCAACCTATCACCACAGTCAAAGGCTGGAACAAGCCCATCACCAGCCACAGCAACCCGGTGATCCCACCTCTTTTCCAGGACTGGCGGAAACCCTGTGGAAGGGTCTCAGGGACTAGGTACACCAGCAGCCCCCATAATAATAAAGCCCGCGCGGCAGCCAGATGCGGCAGCCCGAACAGCGAGAGGAACCCAAAACTCTCCGGTGAATAGAAGTCCAGCGGAAGAGAACCGAGCCAGTTCGTTCGCCCAGCGAGAACGAGCAGCCACCCCAGCCCTCCACCCAGGGTGAGAAGCACGATTCCCAGGCGGCGAAAGCGAACGTCCTGAACAAAGGCAATGAGGAACTGGTAAGAAGCAAGACTATACAGACAGACCGAGGAGATTCGAAACAGGTGAAATAGAGCCACCAACTGTTCGTGCAGCCCGGGTGGATAGGCCAGTTTTCCCAGGAGCAAATAAGGCAGAAAGGTCAGCACCCCCCTTTGAGAAAATGCTGTAAATGGGCTACGGAACAGCCAGTCGCCGGCTTGCCCGGCTAACATTTTTGCGATATAAGAGTTTCCATCTTCTACCCCGAACGTAAACCCCGAAAATCGCCATTCGGACGCGGCGTTTGAAAAACCGATAAAATACGGGAGCGAGGTGAAAACGACTAAGAAAGTCAGGTAACCAGCCAGCCAGCGGCGCTCATCACCATTGATCTTCATCCTGATCTCCTCCACCGCAAAGACCAGATCAGGATACCCACCCACGCCGCAAGTGAACAGCCCAACCCAATGGGTACTAAAATGGGCTCGAAAGCAAAAACGACTTCATGCCCTCCAGCTCCCAGCTCAACCCCTCTCAACAATCCACGCACGGTCTGGGCCGGCTGCTGGACGCCGTCGACCCAGACCTTCCAACCCGGGTATTGGATCTCAGCCAGCACCAGCAGGCCTGGGCCTTTCGCCAGGGCTCGAAAATGGTTTGGACCGGAGGGGAGGATCTCAACGGGCTTTGCCCCAACCCCGAGATTGCTATTTTTTTCCTGAACCCAGGCCCGCGGCAGGCAGTATGGATTCTCGTAAATCCGCGTATTGCCAAATTGAGCTGCCAGATGGAGGTCAGGCTGCCGGATTTCAAAATCTGCAGCCAGATAACGGACATTCAGCAATCCAAGCAGCTTTGGATCCGGTAGATACTCCCGGTTATCCAAAGCGGGATCCCCATTCAAAAAAGGAGGAAGGGTGACACTGTAGCCTTTCCCTGGCACGCCGCTCGCCCGCTCCATGAATTCAGCGTATGCATCCAGTTGAAGGGGGTCGATGCCGTCCGCCATGGAAAGGTTTTTCAGAACGGCAACCTGCTGCGGAATGGAATAAGAAGGAGAATAAACTCGGAAGGTGCCTTTCTGAGTTGCCAGGTAGTCCGCGGCACCTTTTGCCTGCCCCAAAACCTCTGCCGGGGGGTGAGGCTCAAATGCCAGCCGGTTGACTATCCCTAGATCGACCAACCCAAACAGGATACAGGCGATTGCCATGGCGTGCCCGGGAATCAGGTTCCGCATCCGCAAAATGATCAGGGCAGCAGCCAAGACGCTCCAGAAAGTCCCCCAGAGGAAATTGAAGGACACTGCCCCATTGATCAACCAGACCAGCCCGGAAAAAAGGATCGCGAACTCGGCGATCCCGCTGATCACCAATTCAGGGCGGATGCGCGGCTTTCCAAGAGTCAAATCCCGAACTGCATCCATCTCATTGAGAGCCGTGGCTCCGATCATCGCGCCACTCAGCCCGCAAACAAACAGCCAGCGAGCCGGAACGCGAATCAGGTCAAACCCGGGGATTCTTCCCAGGACTTCCAGGAAAGGGATGTTAGAACCCAATGACAAAAAGAGACTGACCAGGAGCAGGCCCAGCCAGAAACCTGCCCTACGCCTGATGTTTTGCATCAGAGTCGCGACGACTATCAATGCCAGGCCAATTGCTGATGGGTAAAGAGTCCATTCAGCATACCCCCTTGGATCTGGAAAGATCAAACCCAGCAACCGATCGAGAGGCAGAGATAGACTGAGCGCCTCCTGGGGGGTCAGGTGGCTGCGCGTCGATAGGCCGGTATATTGAATCAGCGGGAGCATTAATGGAGCAGCGATTAATAACCCGATCAACAATTGAGGCAGCGCGAGGATAGTAAAGCGGGAAGTTTGCGCCGCTAATTCCCGAGCCCGATCAGTCCAACCATTCTGGTAGCTCTCCAACCTGTACGGTTTGCACAGGAAGATGCGGAATGCCATCCACACCACTCCTGCCAGCGCTCCCCAGCGCACGTCGGCAAGCAGGATAATCCCCCATACCAGGCCCGGTTGGAAGATCCTGCGTTGCTCCGACTTTCTGAAGGATGAATTTTCAACCAGTAAAAGCCAGGGGGTCCACATCACCGCGCAAACCAGGCTGACGTGACCTGCGGCGTAATGCGCCCATGTTTTTGAGAATAACTCGAAAAGGATCCCTCCGAAAACCGCCGCGGAAGTGCTGATCTCGAGGTTGCGTAAAAAACGGTACATCCCCAGGCCGCCCCAGACCAGGTGCAGCATGAACAGGAAATTAAAGGCGGCTGCGGAGGGGAAGATCACCGCCAGCCAGTTGGGTAGATACCACAATCCAGATAAGGGGTCTGCGACGAATGGATATCCGCTCAAGATCGTCGGCGACCAGAGAGGGATTTCGCGCCAGGTGAGGATGGTTTGCTGTAAAAAAACCACGTTGGGAAAATGGCTGATCAGTAAATCAGAATACGACGATCCAGGTTGGAAGAGAAAATATCCCAGCCAGGGGACCATGATCAGAGGTGGAATCAGCAAAACAAACCAGAGCATGCAGCCTTCTATCTACCAGCCTGAACCTGGAAGATCTTTATTCCATCCCTCTGGTATACGACCGGCAAATCCAAAAGAAAATCAGATCCGCCAGCCTCGATCTCGCGAGGTCCGATCCAGACGTAATTGACCCGGTGATCTTCGAGCGCCTGTTGAGACACCTGTCCTGGATCATTCCGATAAAACGATAGAACCCACTCCTTCTTTTGCTCGGCATGAACCGTTTCAAACGGGTGTGCGTAAACCACCCTCCGGTTAGCCTGAGCCGGGATAAACAGGCTGGTTTCCGGTCCCGCCAGCACCACAGCCCCCGCCCGGGTCGTTTGCCTGAGCCAGTCGAATCCCCTCTGCTCAGCCCGGCTGTAATATAACAGCGGGTCCTGGTGGAGAGCCCCGAAGATACCCAGGACCAGCACCAGCAGCGACGTGGGATAAGAAACCCCCAACGTGAGAGCGGTCGCTGTCTTCAGCTTTTTGGTCTGTGTCGCAAAGATCTGGGACAGACCGATTCCGGCCAGACCCACCAGGGGAATGTACAATCCGAGCAAAAATCTGCGCTGTAAGGAAAATGGAGTATAGGTGAGCGCCAGGCCAATCACCGTCCATACCAGTAAAACTCTTGCTTCTTTCCAGGGATGGCGAATGACCGTGATCGCTCCCGGGATCGCCAGGATGATTGCTGGAGAAAAGGATAGCAAGAAATCAAGCAGGCCAGGACTTGGAGTATTGTTCTGGGCGTTCCAGACAGCCAGCAGAGGATCCAATCGCGTTGCTGCGAGTTGATAGACCAGCATCGGCCCAGCTCCGATGGCCGTCAGGGCGGGTGCGTACCAGTGAACCGGCTGTTTCTCGAAAAAATCCCAGGTCGCTAACCCCCCTGTGACAAGCACGACCAGAACGGCTCCGAAGGGAAGTAGCGATGCCAGGGCAAGGCCGCCCAGAAGATAGACCAACATAGCTCCTATCCTGGAAGGTTGGTCCCTTTGCAGGAATAAAAATAGTATGAGCGCAAGAGATAACGGAAAATGAGGATTGGCGAAGGAAGATAGGAATGGATATGCCTCTGGGATGGTTAAGTCTGAAGTGACCTGTCCAAAGAACAGGCCAATCCACCCCAAACCGGCCCCAAATAAAGCCAGCGCGTAACAAACCCTTGTCGCCTGGACAGGCACAAACCGGTTCAAGAATTTCCACAGCGCCAGGCCGAGCAACATCGCCGCCAGCACCCGGGCGATATGGAAAATCCAGATTGGCTGGATCCTTGTCCAGGTAGATACATGCCCCAGGAACAGGTAAAATAAAAACAGGTAAGATCCCCCTCCCTGCTCCGCGGTGAACGGCAGGGAGAACTGCCAGCTCCCGTTCCGGCCTTCCTCCATTTTTGCCAGGTAAGAATTGCCATCGATCGGGTTATATAAGAAACCGCCGAAAACCTGATCCTTCCCCGTTGTCTGGACCGCAATCCAATACGGCAGTGAAGTCAAGCCAATGAGGGCAACGATGCACCAGATCGCGAATTTTACCTTCATACAGGGACCTTTTGGAAGTATACTTGAGATCCAAGAAACAGGCAACCAAACCGGCCTTGCCGATCCAGCCTACCGCCTCTATAATCCAACTATGAGCCAGGTCCTGAATCTCTACCGCCTTCAAAAAATTGACAGCCAGAAAGACCAGGTCTCCCAGCGGCTGAATGTTATCGACAAGATCCTCCAGCAAAATGAAGCGATACAGGCTGCCCAGGAAAGGTATCACACCGCTCAAATAAACCACAGCGAAGCGCAAAAAAAGCTTAATACCACCGAAGAGCAGGTGAAAAACCAGCTTGTCAAAATTGAATTATCCGAGACCGCCTTATACGGTGGAAAAGTCCACAATCCCAAGGAGCTCCAGGACCTGCAAAACGAGCTGGCCTCCCTAAAACGCTACCTGGTCACGCTCGAAGATCACCAGCTTGAGGCGATGCTCTTCCTCGAGGAACGGGAAGCCGGCTTGAAACAAAGCACCAATGACCTGGATGAGGTTCTGAGGACGATCGGGGAGCAGCAGAAAAACCTGATCGCCGAACGCGACCAGCTTCTCCGCGACCTCGACCGCTACCAGGCCGAACGCCAGGCGGCTGCCAGCGCTATTCCGGAAAATTTCCTTCAGATTTACGAAAAGTTGCGCAGTCAGCGTCGTGGGATAGCGGTGGCCACCATCGACGATGAAACCTGTTCGGCCTGCGGATCAACCCTCACCCCGGCCGAACGCCAACTGGCCCGCTCACCGAGCCAGATCAGCTACTGCTCCACTTGTGGTCGCATCCTCTACGCGGGTTGAGTATGTTCACATTCCTTCGCTCCATCCACATCGACAGTCTTTCTTTCTGGTTGGGTTTCATCGCAGCGACCATTTTCTGGTGGGTCGCCCGCAGCCTTCGCGGATATTGGCCGACCCTGCGGCAGTACGTAAAAGATCGTCTGGAAATCATGCGCCAGCGCAGGCTTTCTGGTCTGGAAGGCCGCCTGCGCAGGGACACCATTCGCCGGGCGCAAGGGAGTCACCTGGCGTGGTCGTTGTTTGCCCTGGATGAAATCCTGGTCGAGCCTCGGATCCTGGCACCGCCCCCCCGCATCGAGCCGGGCGAGGCCCAGCCCCCGGACGAGATTCTCACCGGAACGCTGGCTTATCTTCCCGATTGGACCGAGATGCCTGCCCGCTTTGGTGCTGCGACCATAGATCTTGAAGACTGCCTGGCCGGGGAAGCCAACATCGCCGTGACCGGGCAGCCAGGGTCTGGAAAAACGGTGGTCCTGGCCTGTATCGCATCGCGGATAGCAGCGGGAAAAATCATCGCGCCGGGGTTGGAAAAAGCTTTCCCGATTTATCTTCATGCTTCCGACCTGAGCCTGACAGACCTGGTCGCCACGGATCCTCTGGCCCCTATTGTTGACATCTATACCAAAATATCCCCTTCCGTCTTGCTCTCCCAAATCCCCGGGTTTATCCGCACCGCTGTGAAAACGGGCCAGGTATGTTTTGTACTCGACGGGCTGGATGAGCTACCACCCGCCCACTTCCAGTCTATGGTAGAGTATATCCGGATGGTCATGGAAGCATACCCAGGCCATCGCTGGGTGATCAGCGCGTCGGATGAGAACCACAGCGGTCTGGCTCAACTCGGTTTCTTGCCAGTCTCCGTCGCATCATGGAATGAAGCCCAGTATTTTCAGTTCGTAGGGCAGTGGTCCCGGCTGTGGATGGAAATCGTCCTGCCGAAGGTCCTGCACCAGGACCCCTCCCAGGCGGTCAGTCCCATGCTGCTCAACAACTGGCTCCTAACCCAGAACGAACACCGCACTCCTTTCGAGTTCACCCTCAAGGTATGGGCTGCCTACGGCGGAGATCCTCGTGGCCTGCGGCCTGTGGATGCGATTGAGGCCTATCTGCACCGCATTGCACCAAAGGAAAAAGTCCGGCTGGCCATCGAGCGCCTCGCCGTCCAGATGATTTCGACCGGTCAGGTGACGATCAACCGCGGCAAGGCCGGCAGCCTCGTGGCTGAATTTGAGCTGTCGAGCACCCCCAATCCCGCCGAGGTTGCTGAACCCCCCCCAACAGACCTCCCTGAGCCGAAAAACGTCGATCCCTCCACTCTACCGCCAGCAAGCCCCGAGATTGCCAAAGCCGCTTCAATTTCCCGGATACTTCCCGATCTGATTGAAAATGGCCTGATCACAGAACGGCTTAATGAAACCCTTGGCTTTATGCATCCAGTTATCCTGGGTTATCTTGCAGGCTGCGCCCTCCAACAGGGTGGCAATCCGGCGGCCCTCGTCGCTCAGCCCTCATGGATCGGAAGAGATCTGGCTCTGCGTTATCTGGCCGGGCAGGGTAGCGTCGCAAATCTGGCCGGAAGCATGCTCCAGGACCTCGAAGAACCCCTCTTTAGAAACCTGTTTGTTGTTGCGCGCTGGCTGAAAGGTAGCCCGCAGGACGCACCCTGGCGTGGGATGGTGATGAGAAAACTGGCCGAGGTCGCACAGCGCGAATTGCTCCCGATATCCGTCCGCCAGAGAGCCCTGGCTGCATTGGTCTCTACCAATGACTCTGGATTGTACCTGCTGTTCCGCCAATACCTATCCTCGCCATCACCCTCGCTTCGGAAGCTGGGCGCCCTCGGCTGTGGCGCACTTCAGGATCAAAAATCTGTCGCCGAGATTTGCCCGCTGATCGAAGATGAAGATCCCCGTGTCAGTTATACCGCTATTCTCGTGCTGGCCACATTGGGCACGCCGTCCGGGTTAGAGGCAATCTTGAGCGTGCTCATGCACGGCAATGAAGATATGCGAAGAGCCGTCGCGGAAGCCCTTGCGCGGGTCCCGTCCATCGGACATCCCATCCTGAAAGAGGCCGCTACTTCCCAGGATATCCTCGTCCGCCGCGCCTCTGTCTTCGGGTTGATTCAGGTCGACGCTGACTGGGCGAATAACATCCTTGAAAAGATGCGCGTCGAGGATGGGCAATGGGTCGTCCGCAGCGCTGCCTCCCAGGCGTTGGAGACTGCCCAACAGGCCAATCCACGCATCCCCCGGCCATTGCCGCCCCCAAGCCAGTCGCCCTGGTTGATCACCTACGCCAGCAAACAGGGCATCGGAATCTCCCCTGGCTCTGAGCCGACCGATATGATCCTTGAAGCCTTGAAAAAAGGGACAGAGGAGGAAAAGCTGGCCGCGCTGGATTACTTGAGAAATAAATCCGAGGAAAGCATCACCGGAGCCATCCTGTACGCGGCTTATACCGAAACGGAACCAGTCCGCGAAGCCGCGGCCAACGCTCTCTGGTGGATCGCCGCCAACGGCGGCGCGATTCCATCGCCAAAGAAATTTGGATTATCTTGATTTCGCCACCTTTGCCAGGACCCGCTCCTGCAAGGTCGTCGAATCCATACCAGAGATCGTTACCAGTTTATCCCGTCCTTTCTGGCCCGCTACAATCTCGATTCGTGACGGCGCAACGTCCAGCACTTCGCCCAGAAACTTAACCAGCGCCTCGTTCGCCTGCCCTTCCACAGGCGGGGCGGTCAGGCGAATCTTAACCGTTCCGTCATCCAGAACGGTCGAGATTTCATTCCTGCTGGCCCGCGGAGTGATGCGGATGGTCAATGCGGCGCCTGTAGAACCATCGTGAAAGTGAAATTTTCTTGGTGCCATAGGTTTAGATTGCCAGAATAAGCGACCTGAGGATTCCTTCGATGACGTAGATCAGGATGATCAGCACGAGAGGGCTGAGGTCCAATCCCCCGATCGGCGGGACAACTCGCCGGATCGGCGCTAACAACGGATTGACGATCCGATCGAGAAACTCGCGAAAAGGATGGTACGGGGATAAAAAGAATGAGATGACCGAATCGACGATGATGACGAGGATCAGGATTCGGGCGATGATATCGATCAGTTGAACCAGAAAATACTGCATTGAGCCTCCGCGGTTTTTTTAGTTTTGATTGTTGCCGGGATATTCCCCGGTTTTTACGGGGCGAGGTCCCAGAATTGCCGTTCCAACCCGAATAAAAGTTGCCCCTTCTTCAATGGCAACCGGGAAATCGCTGCTGGTCCCCATCGAGAGCTCACGCCAGGTTTGCCGGGGAAATTTCTCCTGAAAGAAGTTTTCCAAATCAGACAAACGCCGGAAATAAGGTCGAGAGAATTCCGCATCCATGGCGTAAGGCGGCATGGTCATCAGGCCGCATACCTCCAGATGCGGTAGCTGGATGATTTGCTCGATTTCAGCAAGAATAACATCGTCCACCGGGCCATCGCCAACCATCCACCCCGATTTGCTCTCTTCGCCTCCCAGGTTGAATTCCAGGAGAGCTGGCAGCTTTTTCCCCAATTCCTTGCATTCGGCATCCAATTTTTGGGCCAGCTTGAGGCTGTCCAGGGAGTGGACCCAATCGAAATACTGGCAGACCAGTCTGGCCTTCCGGCTCTGGATATGGCCGATCATATGCCATTGAATAGGCTCTTGACTACCGATCGCCTCAATCTTGGGGACGGCTTGTTCGGCATAATTCTCACCGAAATCCAATGCTCCGGCCTGGATAGCCCCTTCAATCACCTCAACCGGTTGGAGCTTAGTGACTACGACCAGCCTGACTCTGCCGGGATCCCGTCGTACAGCTTCTGCCGCACGAGCGATCTCCCCGCGGACTTTCTCCAGCCTCGAATGGATTTGAGATGCCATTCGTTCAATGGAAGTCATTTGCTCCCATTCCCCAGTGCGATGATGGCGCCAAACCGGCCCGTTTTCCCCTGTTCACCACGGTGAGAATACCAGTCCTCCGGATGTTCGGCTGTGCAAACCTCAGACACTTCGATCTTCCGGATCCCTGCACTCACCAATATTAAACGATTTGCTTCCCACAAGTCAAGGTGTGACTGGCTTTTCCCCTGCCACAGAATTTGAGCTACGTCGGCTCCAAACACCTGGCGGACCTGCTCAGCCACGTCCTCACCAACCGGGTAATGACTCGCGCAGATGGATGGCCCGATCCCAGCGTAAATATCTTCTGGATGCGAGCCATAGCGCGCCCGCATGGCATTCACGGCAGCTCTGGCAATCTGGTTCACAGTTCCAACCCACCCGGCATGTACCAACCCAACCGCTCGTCGCTTTGGGTCGAAGAGGAAGATCGGCACGCAGTCCGCAAAACGCATGAACAGGGTGATTTCTGGGCGATCGGTTAGGATAGCATCTGCCTTTTGGTGCGCCGACTGCAGCGGGCGGGGAGAAACCGTGCAGATCACGTTCGCGCTGTGCACCTGCCAGACGTCGAACAGTGATTCGACTTTACGATCGACCGCCGCGAAACACCGCCGGCGGTTTTCGACGACACAGGCGACTTCATCGCCGACCGTTCCCCCCAGGTTCAGCGTATTCCATGGGGCAGGGCTAACCCCGCCGCGCCGGGTAAAGATGGCTTGAACAACTCCCAAGTCCCGAAGCGTTTCAAACTGGAAATAGCGCAGCCCATCCCTTTCTTTAAAGCTCATCAATCCTCTGGTTTTGCTTTATCACTCAACCGCGGTCGTAGGCGTGGCGGCTGCTGACCACCGCGATTTTTTTTGTAATCAATTCCCTGGTCTCGATCATCGACTCCTCAATGTAAGGCAGTCCGAACCAGGCCGTCGTCAATCCGAACAAACTACCCGTCAGGACTCGCAGCAGGGGTGTGCTCTCCCGCATCGGCAGCCAGTTCAATGAGACAGGCAAAGTCATCAGGCTGGGTAGTTGGGAAAATCCATCCACCGCAATCGGAAGGATCCCAAACAGGATCCAGATATACCATGGCAGAGATTTCCAGCGGTTTTTGGAGAGCGAAAAAATGATCCCGAAGAGGAGGATCGAAAGGTAGATCGCTATGTCTCGCTCGCAGATGGCAATCTTATATCCTAGTTGCTCGTTCCCGATAAAGTTTCGCGCTTTCAGGACATCCAGGGCGTTGTAACCTGTAACCTGTTCGTACGTGATACCGGGGACATTGGCCGCAGCACGCGGGTACGCTGCCTGTTCACCGAATAAGAAAAAGGAGCGGAAGGCGAACTGGTGGCATAGAGGGCTGTAGATCGTGTAGATCACTCTCGCCGGGGTGACCGCATCGATTTTCATAAGAACCGGCGCAAGAAACGGAAGACCAACATACAGAAACAGGACCAGGTTAATCAACAGCATATAGTGGTTGCTCAGCCAATACGAGAACCGGTCGGACCGCGAGATGGTCTGCCCACGCTGAACCCTCTCCAGGTAACGCTGATCCCCGGCCTGTTCATACTGCTGTTTGCGATCTCGCGCCGCACCCAGGGTCACGCTCAAGGATTGTTTGCTGATCGGGGCGGACAGCCGGTATGGTCCAGCCTCCACGACCGGCACCCTGGATTCAAACGCGTCCCGGATCCCCGGTGTTTTCTCAATTTCGATCACCACCAGGCGATGCGGGAACTCACTTTGCAGCTCTGCCAGGTCCACAAGAACCTGGTCGCACTCAGGACAATTTTCTTTCCGAAATACCGTTACGTTCATCAATTCGTCGCCCCAATTCGCCTCAAGTAGCCCTCGAGCTGATCTGCAGAAATCGATCCGATGTGAACGGCCTGGATCTTTCCACCCGGATCGAGGAAATAGGAGGTCGGGAAACCGCGGATCTGGTACAAATCCGTCACTTTTGCACCAGGATCCATCAAAACGCGGAAGGATATTTTATATTCCTGTATAAACTCCCTGACCAGATCGGCGCTTTCATCATCATTGATGCCCAGCACGATCAGGTTGTTACCCGGTCGGGATGCCGCCGCCTGGATGAGCGGCATTTCTTCTTTACATGGATTGCACCAGGTCGCCCAGAAATTTAACATCACCGGTTTCCCGCGGAAATGAGCCAGTTGGACCTGCTCTCCGTTCAGGGTCAGGAGCGTAAATTCCGGGGCTCTGGCACCAATTAACGGCGTATCCGCCTGGCCAGGAGTGGTGGGCTGCCCCTGGAAAAGCCCCAGCGAAGAAGTCCAGAACACGATGGCGCTCAAGAGCACCCCGATTCCCAACCCGATCAACCCAAAACCAACCAGCCGAAACCTCAAAACACACTCCCGGGTCTATAACCCCGAATCGATGAAAAATCCAGGAAATAAGCTGGCAATCTGGTTGTATGCGCCTCCGAGTAGCATCGCCCCGACCACCACGAGCAGTACACCCATCGCCACTTCAACGTAGCGCATTGCCTTTCGATAGTTGCGCAGCACCGCCGTAACCCATCCTATCCCGAAGGCGGCTACCAGGAATGGGATTGCCAGTCCGGCCGAGTATGCCGAAAGCAGCTTGATCCCTTCCGAAATCGATCCTCCGTTCATCGCCAGGGTAAGGATCGAGCCCAGCACCGGTCCCACGCAGGGCGACCACCCCGCGGAAAAGAACACGCCCATCATCGCGGAGGAAAAATAACTTCGGTTCGAATCGATCTTTGATTGCGGGCGCAGATCATATTCCAGGAAGGGAATGCGGATGATCCCGGTCATATGCAGGCCAAAAACGATGACCACCAGGCCGCCGATCCGCGCGAGCCAGGTGCGGAAGTTGTACAGAAAACCGCCCAGGGCGGAAACGGCCACTCCCAAGAGCACAAAAATGACACTGAAACCAATGACGAAAGCCAACCCATGGCTCACCGTGGCCCATCGCTCGGACCGGTTCTGTCCATACTGGTCCTGAGCTGCGAGCGATCGCCCGCTCAGGTAGCCAATATATGCCGGAACCAGGGAAAATACGCATGGGCTCAGGAAAGAAGCCATGCCAGCCAGGAATGCCAGGCCAACCGTGACGTTCATCGCCCTACTTTCCTCTACGAAGTTCCGATCACTTCGACGGTCGAGCCGCCTGCGACGGATTTCTTCGGGTCGTAGCTGTCTCCAGGGTCATAGGTCACCACCGGGCTCGTCCAGCGGAAAACCCATTTCGCATCTTCCGGGCTGGCATTGACGCAGCCGTGCGACCGGGTCACCCCAAAATCATTGTGCCAGAAGGTCGAATGGATCGCCACGCCCTCTCCGGTGAACAGCATCGTCCAGGCGATGCCCGGCAGGTCATACCCGGCCCCGGTCGTCCCGCCAATCATGTGGATTGAGATTAATTTCCGCCAGATCGAGTGCGTCCCCAACGGGGTAGCCCATTTGTCCACAACGTTTCCCTCGGCATCCCACTTGCCGCCGGATGAGATTAGGCTGAAATACACTTCTTCGTTACCCTCGAAGCAAGACATGGTCTGGTAATCGACGTTGACCACCACCCGTTTCAGTTCTGCTTCCGGGTGGATCGGTTCCAGCTCCTCGTCGGTCAACGGCCGGAAGGCTTCGGCTGCCGCCCAAAAAATATCGCCCAGGCCATACTTCTCGTTAACCCGGTAGAGCACCTGTCCCTTATTATTTGTCTCGATGGTGTCGATCCACAGCACCTGGCTGTAATACAGACGCGGCAGGGCGCTGTTCTTCAGCCACGGCGAGCGGGCCGGCGGATTATCCAGAAAAATGTCCACGTAAGGGACGGTCACCTCTGCCCACATTCCTTTTCCCAGGCTGGTGGCAGGCAGCTCGGTCAATGGCGCATTGGGTTTGTTTTTCACTGGCTGGACGCTAGGCGCATAGATGAACCCATCCGGTGTCTCCACCCACCGCCGGTTCACCCTTCCCATCGGGGCAGGGCCGACCACCTCGCGCTGCCACTCGACCACCCCGTCCTGATACAGCACCCCGACCGACGGTGCATCTACAGCCGGCCGCGAGCGGATATCCACCTTCCCGACGCAAATGCGACCCAGGTTTTCTGCGCCGGGAAAATTCGAGGCATCTAGAATACGGGAGAGGCCTGGATTTCCTGCCTTTGGCAGGATCACCAATCCACCCAGACCTAAGGCTGCATATTTCAAGAAATCGCGGCGCGATATGGGGGATTCGGTAGAGGAAGAGAACATTTTGCTAAAGATACTCTCAAAGGGATGAAATGTCAACGAAGAGGAAGTTAAGAGGATACTTTTTCAAAGGAGACCTGGGAGGTGATCTCGCCCTTCAGCACCAGCCTGCGGACCTGCTCAATTTCCGGGCCCCACCAGGTATCGCCGGCCTGGTAAGGCACCTCTTCACGAACACGCCGATATGCCGCCGCGACCCCTGTGCCCATCGTTGCTCCTGGCGACAGTCTCAACCGCAAATCCAGCGCCCGGGCTGCCGTGTAAATCTCGATGGCGATTACATGGGCGGTATTTTCCAGGATCTGGCGGGCGTGCCGCGCTGCCGTCATCGAATTGGCATTATGGTCTTCTTGCTCTCCGGAGGTAGGCAGGGAGCGCACCGAATCGGGTCCAGCTAGAGTCTGGTTTTCCAACACCAGCGAAGCGGCGGTATACTGCGGCATCATCAAGCCAGAGTTCAGCCCGGCTGCCTCAGGCGTATCCACAAGCATCGGCGGCAGTCCCGAATTCAGCTTGCCATCGGTCAGGCGGAAGATCCTGCGCTCGGCGATCGCTGCGATCTCGGCCAGGGCGATCCCCAAAAAATCCATTACCATTCCAACAGGCTCGCCGTGAAAATTTCCGCCCGAGCGCGCTTCCCCCGGTTCGAACAGCAATGGGTTGTCAGTTGCTGCGTTGATTTCCCGCTCGATGACCGTCTTCACAAACGCCAGTGTATCCCGCGCCGCCCCCTGGACCTGCGGAGCGCAGCGCAACGAATAGGCATCCTGGATTCGGCCGGTCGAATCGATCAGTGTGCTGCCCTGCAGCAACTGGCGGATGTGCTCCGCGACGGTGATCTGTCCTGGCTGGCCGCGGGCCGCATGTAGACGGGGATCGAAGGCGGTCGATGAGCCAAGCATCGCATCCAGCGACATCGCCAGGCTGATTTCACTCGCGGCCAGCAGGTTTGCCGTATCTTCGACCGCGAGCGCCGCCAGGGCAGCCGAAAAAGTCGCCCCGTTGTTCACCGCCAGACCTTCCTTCGCCCCTAACTGAATCCGCGGGATTCCAGCGGCAGCCATCGCAGCTTTACCGCTGAGGATCCTTTCCTGGTATTCCGCCCAGCCAGATTCTTCCTCGAGATCTTCCTCATCAGTAGTAAAAACCAGCGCCAGGTGCGAGAGCGGGCTCAGATCTCCAGAGGAACCCAACGACCCTTGCGAAGGGACGATAGGGGTCAGACTCTTGTTCAACATCTCGATCAGGGTTTCGACGATGACCACCCTTGCCCCTGAGTACCCCTTGGCGAGCGTATTTGCCCGCACCAGCATGGCCGCCCGCACCACTTCGTTCGGCAGCGCGGGGCCAGTCCCCACCGCATGGCTCAGAATCAGATTGCGGCTCAATTCCGCAGCATCGGATGGCGGGACGATCCGCTCGGCGAAGATGCCAAACCCGGTGTTGATCCCATACACCGGCCGGCCAGACTGGGCGATTGAACGGACCCATTCTTGCGACCGCCGCATGGCAGACCGGGCATCATCCGCTAATCCAACCTCTTTCCCATGTCGCGCGACAGCAACCACATCCGAAAGGGTGAGATGATTTCCATCGATAAGAAGCATACTTTTGCTCCCGCGCCTAAAGTAAAAAGAAACCTAATAGAATTGCGATCGTGGGAACTGTCAGGTTATCGATATCCGCGAGCGGCAGCGATTCCACCAGCGTAGCGCCAAATGCAATCCAGGTGATACCAGGGAAAAAGTCCATCAGCGACCTGTGGAAGGTCCCAGCGGCGATAAAAACACCCAACACCAGCAGGGTTAACAGCATCCCTCCCATGAATACGGCGATGGATCCCGCCCAGGACTTTTTCTCCGACCAGGGAAGATGTTCTGCTCCCCACTTGCTTCCGATAACATCTGCCAGACCATCTCCTCCGCACATCATCATCAATGCGACAATACCGAGCGGGCTGTTTTTCCAAAAGACTAACGTCAGAACGACGAAAGCAATTCCATAGAGCAGCGGTCCGCGCAGGATCTCTCGCCGGTCACCAGTCCTTGACATCGCTTTGACCGCAGCGGGATCGTGGATGATCCCTGTCCCGACCAGGATGAATTGAGCCGTGATCGCAAGGGGGACAATTACTGCCAGATAGCGAGCCTCCGAGGTATCCAGGAAAAGAAGCCAACAAAGGACAAAGAGTGGTCCGGTTCCGATGTGGATAATTTTCCTGCTTAGAGTGCTGCTTACGACTCCGCGCTGCGCCAGCCAATCGTTTGTCCGCAGCCACATGATCGCCAACCCGAGTGTCACTAGAAGTGCGATCCAGTTGTTTCCCAGCATGAGCGCTGATGGTTTCCTTTTCTTCGATGATTATTCACTGCCGTGTCGATTTCGTGCCAGCTCCCGCTCGCTGTCTCGTCTGGCAATTTGTTCACGTTTATCGTAGAGTTTTTTTCCCTTGGCAATCGCCACTTCCAGCTTGGCCCGACCGTCTTTCAGGTAAATCCGCACCGGCACCACCGTCACACCTTTCTGGCGGACGGCATCCCACATTTCGCGGATCTCGCGCCGGTGCAGAAGAAGCTGGCGCGGGCGCCGCGGATCGTGGTTAAACCGGCTCGCCGGCTCATATGGCGCGATATGGGCGTCGACGAGCCAGGCCTCATCGGCATTGTCAATCCGCACGTAGGATTCAGCCAGGCTGACCTGGCCTGCGCGCACGGATTTAATTTCACTCCCATGCAGAGCCAGGCCGGCTTCGAAATGATCGAGAAGGAAGTACTCAAAACCTGCTTTCCGGTTGGTAGCAACGACTTTCACTCCCATGGACTCAATTCTAATGGCCTCCCCCCAGGATGGCAAGGATATAAATCGGCATTATAATTTTTTTCAAAGATTTGTGAAAGATCACGAAAAAGGATTGATGGCATGAGCCGCGATTTACGCAAATATACCCGCCAGACTCACATGCGGTTGATTATTGGGGGTATCCTCCTGATATTTATTCTTGGCGATGGGCTGATCTACCTGATATACGGCCCTTCCGCCGCGGTCACTGGCCTGATCTGCATCGCGGTGGGTCTGGCGCCGGCTGCTATCATCATCGTTATCCTGTGGATTATGGAAATCGTGGTGAAGCGCACCAATGGTGAATGAAACTGGCTCAGTCCAAAAAATTGGCCCACTCTTCGTTCGCGTCCAGCCTCCTCAGGAACCCGGCCGGTCCGAGTTGCTCGTCCTGCTTCATGGATGGACCGGCAACGAAAATGTGATGTGGGTTTTTACCCGCCATTTTCCGAAAAAGTACTGGATCCTGGCTCCCCGAGCGTTGTATCCGGCTGAGCAAGGCGGGTTTCGCTGGACCCAATCCAGCTCCGGGATGCAAATCACATTGAATGATCTACATGAAGGAGTTGAAGCGATTCTAGCGATGATCGCTGCCAGGCAGCCTTCCTCGCCGGTCGATCGGACGACTTTTTCGTTGATGGGATTCAGCCAGGGCGCAGCGCTGGCATATACACTTGCCCTCCTCCATCCAGATCGCATCCGCCGGCTGGCAGGACTGGCCGGATTCCTCCCCGCTGGCGCCGAACAGGCTATCTCATCTCGCCCGCTGGCCGGAAAACACCTTTATGTCGCCCACGGGACAAAAGATGACCGCGTCCCGGTAGAAAGAGCACGCCAGACCGTACAACTGCTCGTAAAGGCTGGCGCGAAGGTGGATTACTGCGAGTCTGAGGTAGGCCACAAGCTCAGTCTGGACTGCCTTAAGGGATTGGAAAGTTATTTCGGGGATTCACCGTCCGCGCAGCAGCGAGACTAACCCCAAGAATATCCCCAACGAACCCAGACCGATAATCACCATTCCCATCGGGATCCCTTCCGAGATTGGAGTTGATCCCTGTTCTGGCGGCAGGGTTGGGATCTGCAACGGAGGCGGCGGAGTAAATGTCGGCAGGCGAGTTGGGGCTGTGGTGACGATGAACTGGGAGGCCAGCGTCGGATCGATCGTGATCGTGAAAGCCGGCGTGGGGGTGGGTGGAAGCTCCACCACCGGTATGAACCCATTTTGCGGGACCACCATCAAATAACTATATACCCAGGCGGTACCACCCGCCACCCCAGGATAATCAATCAGGATCCAATCGCCGCCCGGCGATCTCCCTTTTGCGACCACATTTTGACCAGCCAGAAGGACCCCGACCTTTGGGTAAAATACTCCCGGCCCGGATCGGACGTTGATTTGGTCCTGTCCCGATCCGACCGTCAGCACCACGCCCGAAGGGGTGCCGGTGACGGTTGCCAGCGTCGGCAGTTTGGTTGGCTGCTGAAGAAGCGGCTGCGCTCCAACCGGTGAAAGCAGCAGAAATGCCATGACTCCGGCAGTCAGAATGATAATACAAATAAACAAGATAGATCGACCAGACATGGGTACTCCGGATGATCCCTGAGTAGGGACACACGAATTATAACCGCTTATATCTCGGGATTCCGCCAGTACCGTTCGTTCCGGTGAATAAACTCATCTGCACCGGGTGGTCCCCATGTTCCCGCCTCATACACCGGCAGATTCTTCAGCGGTTGCACAACCCAGGCGTCCAGGATATTGGTGGTAATTTTCCACGCCGATTGCACCTCATCGCTGCGGGTAAACAGAGTCGCATCCCCCTGAATGGCGTCCAACAGCAGACGTTCGTAGGCCTCGGGCGCCTTGCTCCCAAATGTTTCTGCGTAGCTAAAATCCATCTTGACAGGCTCAATGGTGTTGATGGGCCCGGGCGCCTTTGCCCCAAAAGTCAGTGTGATCCCTTCATCAGGTTGCAGGTTCAGGATGAGCATGTTCGGCGCATCACCGGCCATATTCCGCCACCCGAACAGGGAAAGAGGCACCTGTTTGTATTGGATCGCAATCTCCGTCATGGACTGAGGCAGCCGTTTTCCCGAGCGCAGATAAAACGGCACCCCTGTCCAGCGCCAGTTATCCACGAACAGGCGCACTGCCAGATATGTCTCGGTGATCGAGTTCGGCGGTACTCCAGGTTCGTCTTTATACCCTGGGACGCGCTTCGAATCCACCAGGCCCGAGACATACTGCGCGCGAAAGGTATTGGTCAGAGCCTCCGTCCCTTTCCATGGGCGTACCGCATGCAGCACTTTGACTTTCTCGTTTCGTACGTCATCCGGGTTGAACGCGACGGGGGCCTCCATTGCTGTCAGGGTCAGGAGCTGGAGAAGGTGGTTTTGGAATATATCCCGTATGACCCCTGCCGAGTCGTAATATCCCGCCCGGGTTCCTACCCCACCGCTTTCAGCCACAGTAATCTGCACGTGGTCCACGTAATTCCGATTCCACAGAGGTTCGAAGATCCCGTTGGCGAAGCGGAAGACGAGGATATTCTGGACGGTCTCTTTGCCAAGATAATGATCGATACGATAGATCTGGTTCTCCTGAAAAACAGCATGGACTTCTTTTTCCAGCGCCTGTGCTGACGCCAAATCACGGCCATACGGTTTTTCAATCACAATCCGACGCCATCCTCCATCCTCCACAGCCAGGCCGGATTTACCCAATCTGCGAATAATCTCGACGTAGGAATCCGGCGGGGTTGCCAGGTAAAAGATGTAATTTTCGATATTGCGCTCTTTCAGGACCGTTTTTAACTGCTCGTAGCCGGCGATCTCATCGAAGGAAGAGCGAATATAACAGGCGTCGTCGATCAGCTCGTGCAACGGGCCTTGCTGGACCGGACAGGTATGGGCGAACTCTTCCACCCCCTCAGCAAGCACCTGGATAAAAGCACGGTCATCCCAGTCACGGCGCGCAAACCCAAAGATATAAAATGGATAGTTCAGGCGGCCGGCCACGCACAGTTCGTACAGCGCCGGAATCAGTTTTCGGCGAGTCAGGTCGCCCGTTGCTCCGAAGATCACAAACGCGATCGCATCCGGGGAGCGGTTCACGCTATTACCTCTGGATTCACGCAGAAAGGCAGCTTCGCCCCTCGCAACCCCGCCAGCAGGTTGTCGCAGGCAATCTCGGCCATTTTGCTCCGAGTCTTGTCCGTCGCCGAGCCGATGTGGGGCACGATCAGGCAGTTCGGCAGGGCATATAGCGGATGATCAGGCGGCAGCGGCTCCGGGTCGGTCACGTCCAGAGCCGCAGCGGCGATCGTCCCGTGCGATAATGCGGAATAAAGCGCGTCCATGTCCACCACCGGCCCGCGAGCGACATTGACCAGGATCGCTCCAGGTCTCATTTTCAGAAAGGCGTCCGCATCCATCATCCGCCTCGTCTCATCCGTTAGAGGTACATGCAGGCTGACTATGTCGCTTATCGCCAGTAGTTCATCCAGCGAAACCCGCCGCGCCCCCAGGCTTACCTCAATCTCTGGATAAGGGATCAGATTAGTATACACGATGGACATTCCAAACCCGGCTGCCCGCCGCGCAACCGCGCTGCCAATCTTGCCCATCCCCACGATCCCCAACACCGCACCAGAAAGCTCCAAGCCTAACCATCCCGCCGGAGCCCAGCTCTTCCATTTTCCATCGCGCGCGTCCCGGGTTGCCTGGGGCAGCTTCCGAGCCGCGGCAAGCATCAGCGCCAGGGTCAGATCGGCGGTTGCATTGGTCAGGATCCCGGGAGTATTTCCCACCGGGATCCCCCGCCGGGTGCAGGCAGCGATATCGACGTTATCCACTCCCACGGCAAAGTTGCTGACCACGCGCAGCTTTGGAGCAGCTTTCAGGATCGGTTCATCAATCTTATCCACCAGCAGCGCGAGAATTCCTTCGGTATCCTGCAGAGCATCCAATAATTCCTCGGGGAAACGGTTCCCCTCCGCCGGGCCGATCAGGGTACGGCATTTTCCTTCCAAACTGGAAAGCCATTCACCGGGAAGAGCATGGGTGATCAAAACCAATGGGAGTTCCTCTTTTTTGTCCATCCGCGCCTCGATTATCAGAAACTTATTTTAGCCTCCCTGATTATATTTGCCTTTGCACGAACCGGCAAAGACCACAGTATAATGATAGAGAAACTCAATGATTCAACAGGCAGAAATTTATGGCCGATCTTGAGGAATTTTCCCAGCGAGTGATTGCCAATGTCGAAAAGGTGATCGTCGGTAAGCGCGCGACTATCGAGCTCCTTCTCGTCGCTCTTTTGTGCGAAGGCCATGTCCTCATCGAAGATGTTCCCGGGGTTGGGAAAACAATGCTCGCCCGCTCGATGGCGATCAGTCTTGGAGGAACCTTTAAACGCCTCCAATGCACTCCCGATTTGCTGCCCAATGATGTCACCGGCGTTTCTATTTTTAACCAGCAACGCGGCGAGTTTGAATTCAAGCCGGGTCCGGTTTTCGTCAACATCCTCCTCACCGACGAGATCAACCGCGCCACACCCCGCACCCAATCTGCACTGTTGGAGGCGATGCAGGAGCAGCAGGTCACCGTCGATGGCGTCACTCGCCCGCTGCCCCGTCCCTTCCTGGTCCTCGCCACCCAGAATCCGATTGAGTACGAAGGCACCTTTCCACTCCCCGAAGCCCAGGTCGATCGTTTCTTGATGCGCATTCCCATGGGTTATCCTTCCCCAGAGGAAGAGCGCCAGATCCTGCTCAATCTTCAGCGCGAGCATCCGGTGAATACGCTCCAACCGGTGGTGGATGGCCAGGATCTGCTGGATTTCCAGCATCGCATCTGGGAAATCCATGTCGACGAGACTATTCAAAAGTACATCATCGATGCGGTCGCTTCTACCCGCGTACATCCAGATCTCGCTCTGGGCGCCAGCCCTCGCGCCAGCCTGGCGCTGTTCAAGAGCGCACAGGCTCTCGCCTGTATCCGCGGCCGGGATTTCGTCCTACCTGAGGATATCAAATACCTGATCCCTTATACCCTGTCCCATCGCATTATCGTCCGGCCCGAATCGGAGCTGCGCGGCAAAACGGCTCCGTCCATCGTCCGCGAGGTACTCGAAAAAAGCCCGCTCGACCTGGGAAAAGTCTCAAAAAAGTGACTTGGAAGTTTATGGTTGATTTTATTCCGCTCCTGGTCATCCTTCTAATCGTTGCCGCACTCTTACGAGAAGATTCGGTTTTACTAATATTCTATCTGGTCGGTGGGATTTTCCTGGTTGGCAGTTGGTGGAGCCGCTATACCCTCCGGCAGATCCAGTTCCGTCGTTCCTTGCCCAACCGGGCTTTTCTCGGCGATACCATTCCCATTCACCTGGAGTTGTACAATCCCGGTAGGCTTCCGACACTTTGGGTGTTGATTCACGATAGCCTGCCTTTGGACTTGATTGCTCCCAATTTTTTTCAGCAGGTTACCCTTCTTGGGCCACGCGACAGGGAGGTTTTCGATTACCACGTCAACGCCCGAAAGCGCGGGTACTATCAGGTAGGCCCTCTCTACCTGGAATCGGGAGACTTGTTTGGCCTGGTCAAAGAAAACCATCGCCAGGGGCCCACCGACGAGCTGATCGTCTACCCGCTAATCATTCCTCTTTCGAGAATAGGCCTGCCGACCAATTCCCCCTTTGGGACGCTGAGATTTCACCAGCCCATCTTCGAGGATCCAACCCGGGTGATCGGCAAGCGGGAATATCTTCGGGGAGATTCGCTCCGCCACGTGGACTGGAAATCCACTGCCGCTTCTGGCCAGATGCTGGTCAAGAAGTTTGAGCCATCCATTGCCCTTGAAGCCTGCATTTTCCTCGATCTCAACCAGCAAGCGTATGACTTTCGGCATCATTTTGACCAGACTGAGCTTGCGATCGTCGCAGCGGCGTCCATAGCCAATTGGGTGATTCAGAAAAAACAGTCCATCGGCCTTTCCACCAACGGACTGGATCCGCTCCGGGCTGGCAGCATCCCCGGGCTGATTCCTCCCCACAAAGGCCAGGGGCACCTGATGGACTGCCTGGATCTCCTGGCTCGCATCCAGGCCGCTGTTACCCGGCCTATCCTCGAAAAAATCCGCAGCGAATCTCCACTACTGGCCTGGGGCGCGACGGTGCTGGTAATTACCGGCCAGCTAGGCTCGGACCTGTTCGACGAGCTGCTCCAGGCCCAGCGCAGGGGCTTGAGCGTCAGCGTGTTGCTGGCGGGATCCGCTCCCGGGCTCGATGAAAGCCGCAAGAAAGCCAGTCATTACGGCATCCAGGTCCACCAGGTTGCCTTCCAGGGCGACCTGGAGATGTGGAGATAATCGTTATATTTTTGAAAGACCGTGTAAATGATCTCATCCTGGAACCGGAATTTACCTGTCGTAGCCACCTATTTCCTTGCCTGCGTGATGATGGTCTGTTTCGCGGCCACGGTTGTCAATTTGGGCGCGCGATTATATCCGCTCTGGCAAGGCGAATATTACCTGGCTATCGCTTTATTCGTTTCTTTACAGGTCCTGGTTTCACGCAGATATATCGAGGATACCCCAATATTTTCCCCAGATTGGTTTCTACAGCAGGCTGTCGAATGGGTCGTGATCTTAATTTTCGTTCGCCTGAGTATTTACCTGACCTATGGATTTGGCGCACTTCAAGAAGACCTGAGCTCATTGCAGGAATCCCCCCTCGACGTACTGTTGCCTTCAGAAGTTGTGGTGGCTCTGGCATTCGCCTTCGTCATCCACTTTCTGAGCAGCACGTTGATCGAAGACCTTCGCCTGCTCGAACACGATCCCGACCAACTGGACATGGAACGGAAAGGATATTATATCCAGAACCGTGAGACAATCCGTAGAAGCCTGATTACGTTCGTCTTTATCGTTGGTGCGGTGATGCTGCTGATGACCGCGGTGATCCGCGTCGAGATCAGCGGGAATCGATTCCGGGTGGTTGATGCGCCCAGCCAGATTTGGAATTTGGTGGTGTATTTTATTGCCGGGTTGATTTTATTGGGCCTGACCCGGTTTTCAACGCTGCGGACCCGCTGGTATCTTCAGGAAATCCCGATTCGCCGCGATATGGCTTTGCGCTGGGGAATCTACAGCCTGGTCGTATTGGTTGGCGTCGCCTTCATCGCCAGCTTCCTGCCAACCCGTTATTCGATTGGCTTTTTAACTTTGCTTGGCTGGATCATCACCGGTTTTTATCTCCTGCTTAGCCTCTTTCAGTTGCTTATTCTGGTCCCTTTTTTTCTGCTTTACCAGTGGCTTCTCAGTCTTTTCGGACAACCTGTTCCCCGGCAGGCGGCTCCGACCCTTCCCCCGATCAATCCATTTCTGGATCAGACTCACCTGGCATCCTCTCCCTGGATGGAGCTCTTAAAAACTATCCTCCTCTGGGGGACGATTTTTGCCATCAGCTTCTTTTCTTTGTATCACTACCTGAAACAGCGAGGGGAACTGGTCGCCAAGCTGCGCAATCTGCCGGCATTCGCCTGGTTTGCGACGGTAGCGCGCTGGTTACTCAGATGGTTCCACGGCGCCAAAGCGCGTGTCGAGGAAGGAGTGAGTCTGGGCATCCAGAGAATTCTACATCTCCGGAAAGAAATGGCGCCGCGCCCCACCCCAGGTAGGAGCCCCCGGTCAATCAGCGATCCGCGCGACCAGGTCTTATCCGCCTATCTGGATCTCATCCACGAAAACAAGGGCAGCCCCCTGGAGCGGAAAACGGTGCAAACGCCCCGTGAATACCAGAAAACCCTCGACCACACGATCCCTGAAGTGGAAGAAGAAATCCAGCTCCTTACCGATGCATTTATCGAGGCTCGTTATACCCCCCACCCGATTACTGAAAAAACCTCCAACCTTGCCAGGCTATCCTGGAAACAAATCAGCACAGCCATCCAGCGTTTTCGTGAGAGCAGAAAGTCCTGATGCCATGCAGTCCAAAAGCCGGTTGAACTCAGTTTTCTGGCCGGTTTCTATTGGTATTGTATTGATCCTTCAAATCCTCTTTCCATTCAGAGGCTGGTTGGTCCTCTTCATCGGCCTGGGCAGCGCGTTTTGCATAGCTTTCTTCTGGGCCCGCGCGATGCGCAAATCTCTATCTCTGGAACGAGAAACCCGCTTTGGCTGGGCGCAAGTCGGAGATATTATCGAAGAGCGTTTTCGCCTGGTGAACAAGAGTTCCTTTCCGGCGCTTTGGATCGAGATGGTCGACCACTCTACCATTCCAGGGGATTCGCTCAGCCGGGCTACCGGCGTCGGCGGGCGGTCTACGAACGAATGGATCGCGCACCAGGTCTGCGCCCGACGGGGTGTGTATACACTCGGCCCTACGACCCTGCGAACAGGAGATCCCTTTGGAATTTTCACCATTCAGATCGAACACTCAGCTCAAGCTAACATTCTGGTGACCCCTCCTGTGGTTCCGCTTCCCACTATCCAGGTTGCATCCGGGGGCAGATCTGGAGAAGGCCGTCCCTCCCGCCAATCCATCGACCAATCGATCAGCACAACCGGTGTCCGCGAATACGTTCCCGGAGATACCTTGCGCTGGGTCCACTGGCGCACCACAGCCAGGCGGGATTCTCTATACGTCCGCACCTTCGAACATACCCCGGCCTCAGACTGGTGGATCCTGCTGGACCTGGATCGCCGGGTGCAGGTGGGTTCTGGCAACCAGTCGACTGAGGAGATCGGCGTTATCCTGGCGGCATCCTTGGCTTCCCAAGGGTTAAAATCGGGGATCGCGGTGGGGCTGGTCACGACCGGACAGGATCTAGTCTGGCTACCCCCCCAACCCGGCGAAGGCCAGCGCTGGGAGATTCTCCAGACCCTGGCCAGAGTAACTCCTGGCGACTTTTCCCTGGCTGCATTGCTCACGAACGCCGGTCAGGATTTCCACTCGCGAATCAGCCTGGTGATCATCACTCCATCTATGGAACAGGCCTGGCTGGACGAAATAACGCACCTCCTCTGGCGGGGGGTCGTCCCCACCATCCTTCTGCTCGACCCGGCAGCGTTTGCGAGCGCGCCGTCAGCCGGTCCGTTCAAAGCCGCTCTGGATGATCTCGATGTGGCGAACTATTTGATCACTCCCGCTCTGGTCGAATCTTTCATTTCGGGGAAAAACCAGCCGGAAAACGCCTGGGATTGGCGCATACTTCCTACCGGCAAGGCCGTTCCGGTCCAGAAACCCAAAGATCTAGCCTGGAAGAGCTTCGGATGACCACCGCACTTGCCTGGATTTCCAGCCGGTTAAAGATTTCTAGCTTGTTATTGGTAGTTCTGACCCTGATCGCGTCCGCCTGCCTGGTGGCCGGTGTATTTGAGGTCGTTGAGGGTTTGGACCAGGCTTTAATTGTCCGCCTGGTCTTGTTGGCTTTTCTGGCCGGATATTTTTTCGGCAAATGGATCCGGTCAGGATGGGCAGGGATTGCGCTGGGCCTGGCAGCTGGCTCGTTCGGCCTCTGGTTTCGCCTCGGCCAGTTAGGCGATAAGGCCTGGCTCGTATTCCGGCAGGCCGGGGAATACATTCGCACATTGAAATCTTCTCTGACACCAGGATCTTCGCCGCTCGTCGAGGTTTCCGCTGCCTGGAATGCCCTTCAGACCTCCGTTTCTGGGGTAAGCCTGCGGATCGCCACCTGGTTTGTTGACTACGCGCACGGAGAAGCCTTCTACGATCCTGTCGCCGTTCTCTTCTTCTGGGGAGTCCTGCTCTGGGCTGCGGTGTTTTGGATCGCCTGGGCAACGCAACGCCGTTATCAGGCCATTCACATTCTCCTTCCTTCCTTGATCCTTCTCGCTGTTTTACTTGGCTATGCGAACCATTACTCGCACTCCATCCTCATCTTCCTGGCCACCTTCCTCCTCCTTTGCATCCTTTCCCCCCACATCGTCCATGAGGAAACCTGGCAGCGCGCCCAGATTGACTTTTCCCTAGAAATCCGCCTCGATTTGGCTATGGTCTCCCTCCCAATCATCGTCGCCATCCTCACCATGGCCCTCGTCATTCCTTCGATTTCCATCAATGAAATCACCTCAGCTTTCCAGTACTGGACCCAAAGCCAGGACACCCACGGCGAGACCATCGGCCAGCCGCTCGGTCTCCATCCCCAACCCAGGCAGATCGTTAACCACACCTTTATCGATTTCGAAAGCCCAGGCCTTCCGCGCAGCCATCTGATCGGGTCCGGACCGGAACTCTCCCAAAAAGCAGTGATGACTGTTCAAACGGTTAAACCCTCCGCGGAAATTGCGACCCCCAAACAGCAACTTCCAGTTCACTACTGGCGCGGCACTACCTACGACCGCTACACAGGCGCTGGCTGGCTGACATCGGGGTTCCAGGTCGAGACGGTTCTGGCTGGAAACAGGCTCCTCACCTACGACCCGGTCCACTTCAGATCTTTCAAACAGGAGATCCACCTGGTCGAAAATGTGGGAAATATCGCCTATTATTCCGGGATCCTGGTCTCCGCGAACCAGCCATTCGAAGCAGCGATGCGTTCGAAAGAGGACGTTTTTGCGGTCAGCATACGATCCAGGGAGTATATTGTTGAATCGGCCGTCCCTGAATATCCCCGCCAGTATCTCGCCACGGCAGGCCGCGATTACCCGGGATGGGTTCGCCAGAAATATCTCCAACTGCCCGCTGGTCTTCCCGACCGGGTCCGCTCCCTTGCCCGCGATATCACCGCCACCGCTATCACGCCGTACGACCAGGCCAAAGCTATCGAAACTTTCCTGCGGAATTATCCATATACCCTGGCCCTGCCCGCTCCCCCGGCCAACAAGGATATTGTCGATTATTTTCTCTTTGACCTCAAGAAAGGCTACTGCGACTACTACGCTTCGAGCATGGTCGTCCTCGCCAGATCCATTGGCCTCCCCGCACGTCTGGTGATTGGCTACGCCAGTGGAACATATGACGCTGGCGCTTTGCGCTACGTTGTCACCGAGGCCAACGCCCATTCCTGGCCTGAGATCTACTTCCCCAGCTACGGCTGGGTAGAATTCGAGCCCACAGCCGTTCTCGCCACCCCGGAGGGCTTCCCTGAACGCCAGGTTCTCCCTGAAGAGCAGGCTGAGCCCCAGTTTCCGGCCGGTGAGCAGAGCCCCGGTCCAGCCTCCCCAGTTCAGCGGTGGATAGCCTGGGCGCTGACCGGCCTGTTTGGGGCCGGGTTTTTTGGTCTGCTGGTCTGGCGGAAAATTCAGGCTTACCGCCTGGCTCATTTGCCGCCGGAAAGAATCGCCGTACATCTCTATCGCCAATTGGTCAGCTACGCCCGGCGAATCCGGACCCCCATTGCCACCGGAGATACTCCATTGGAATTCTCCGAAAGGGTTAAAATCAGGTTGTCCACCGAGTGGGGCCAGGAGCGCGATCTATACAGGAAAACGGAAGCGCTGCGCCAGCTAGACGCTCTGGTCTGGTTATATGTTCAGTCCTCCTACAGCCCCGACCAGCCGACCCGTGGCCAGGCTGTACAAGGGATCGAAGGTTGGAGCCGCCTTCGTGGATCATTATTGGCATTGTGGATCAAACAGAAGCTTTCTCGAAATTAAATTCCTTCCAAAGCAACGAGGGTCTATGCCAAGCAAATTAAAAAATGCAATTACAGATGTCCCCGGGGTTCGCGTCGGGCACGCTCAAGACGATCAGGCAATGACTGGATGCACCGTCATCCTTGTAGAGGGGGGAGCCGTGGGAGGAGTAGATCAACGCGGCGGCGCTCCTGGCACCCGCGAGACTGATGCTCTTCACCCCATGCATCTTGTCGTAGAAGTCCATGCCGTGGTTCTGGCTGGCGGCTCTGCCTTTGGATTGGATGCCGCAACCGGTGTGATGCGCTTCCTCGAGGAGCGAGGCGTCGGGTTCAGCGCCGGCCCGGTCAAAGTACCCATCGTCCCTGCCGCGATCCTCTTTGATCTCAGTATCGGCGACCCCCACATTCGACCGGACGCTGGGATGGGCTATCAGGCCTGCCAGAACGCTACCAATGACCCTCCCCTGGAAGGCAATGTCGGCGCAGGGACCGGTGCGACCGTTGGAAAGATTCTGGGCATGACCCAGGCAGTCAAATCTGGGATCGGCACGGCCAGCATGGATATCGGCGGAGGAGTCGTGGTCGGCGCGATTGCTGTGGCAAACGCAGTTGGAGACGTGATTGACCCGCAGACTAACAAAATCATCGCCGGCGCCCGCCCGCTGCAGAAGGGTCCACTGCGCGTCGGCGGCGGCGAAACCTTCGCGAATACCCTGGAAGTGATGAAGTCTTTTACCGGCCGCGTGATCATGGGCTTTGCCTCAAAATCCAACACCGTGATCGGCCTGGTCGCGACCAATGCCCGTTTGAATAAAGAGCAGGCAAACAAAGTCGCCCAAATGGCGCAGGATGGCCTGGCCCGGGTGATCCGTCCAACACATACGATGCTCGATGGGGATACTATCTTCGCCCTGGCGACCGGGAAAAAGGATGCGGACGTCAACATCGTTGGGGCTTTCGCCGCCGAAACGCTGGCTGAGGCTATTCTGCGCGGCGTTCGCGCAGCCCGACCGGCTGCCGGATTGCCGGCGGCCAGCGATTTGCATTAAAATGTAACGGAAAGAACATGCCATCCACACCCTCACCCCAAGACTCTGCTGACCGCTTATCTCTGCTCTATCAACTGTCCCAGACATTTACTTCCTCACTTGACCTGGACGAGGTCCTCAGGAGGGTCATGGACGAGGTGATTACGGCCACGCATGCCGAGCGTGGTTTTGTCATGCTGCGCGACCAGGACCAGAAGCTTCATTTCAGCGCCGCGCGCGGGATGGACCGCCAGACTATCGATGATCCGCAGTTTCAAATCTCACGCAGCGTCGTCGAGCGGGTAGCTGAAGATGGCAATCCGGTGATCACCAGCGATGCCCAGAGCGATTCGCGCTTCAACATGCGCCAGAGCATTATGATCCTCGGGCTCCGCTCGATCCTGTGCGTTCCATTGATCGTCAAAGCGCGCGTGACCGGGGTAATCTACGTCGATAACCGCCTACAGGCCGGGATTTTTACCCAACCTGATCTGGATTTGCTCAATGCGATCGCTGCCAGCGCTGCAATCGCGATTGAAAACGCTCGCCTGTACCAGGTAGCGGTCGAAAAGGGGCGCCTGGAAAAAGAGCTTCAGATGGCCGCCCGGGTACAAGCCAGCTTGATGCCCAAAACCCTTCCTCAGCTTCCTGATTGGGATTTTGCTGCATTGTGGAAACCGGCTCGTGAGGTGGCGGGTGACTATTACGATATCATCATCGAGCAGTCTGGCAACCTCGGGTTGGTCATCGGCGACGTCACCGACAAAGGCATGCCTGCTGCTTTGTTCATGGCTTTCACCCGGTCTGTTATCCGGGCAACGATGGCGCAGTTTGCTTCCCCCGCCGAGGGGATCACCCTGGCAAACCGGCTGATCAGCAACGATTCGGCAGACAATATGTTTGTCACTCTTTTTTATGGCCGCCTGGATCTGAAGAGCAGCCGGCTAACCTATGTCAATGCCGGCCATAATCCGCCAATTTTCTACCATTCCGGTAACCAATCGATCCGGTATTTGACCCGCACCGGGATGTTGATCGGGATTGGCCTGGACGATACCACCTACCAGCAGGAAAGCGTGTCCTTTGACAGAGGGGATTTTCTCGTTCTTTATACAGATGGGATTACCGAGGCGACCAACCCTGAATTAGAGGAATTTGGCAGCCAACGCCTGGAAAGCGTGATTTCAGCTCACGTCGCAGTGGACAGCCAGTCTTTGCTTGTTGCCATTGGCAAGGCCCTCGATGAGTTCACCGGAGGAGTCGTCCCATCCGACGATGTGACTATCCTGGTGGCCAGAAAAACGTGACCCTCGCCCACAGCTCAATTGAAGCGAACAGCATCCACCTCCATGTGGTCCAGGCCGGCCCACTAGAAGGTAATCCGGTCATCCTTCTTCACGGCTTCCCTGATATTTGGTATTGCTACCGGTTCACGATCCCCGTCTTGGCTCGACGCGGCTATCGCGTCATCATACCCGACCAGCGCGGTTACAACCTCAGTGATAAAACTGGCCCTTACGACGTCATCACTCTCTGCCAGGATATCGCCGCGCTTCAGGATGCACTTCACGTCTCGAAATCCCATCTGGTAGGTCACGATTGGGGTGGAGGGCTGGCCTGGACGTTCGCAGCTTTATACCCTGAGCGAGTCCAGCGGTTGGTTATCATAAATGCCCCTCATTTGCAGGCGTTGCGAGATACTTACCACCATCACCCGATTCAATTGGTCCGCAGCCTGTACATTCTATTTTTTCAAATCCCCTGGCTGCCCGAATGGTCCCTTCGTGCGCGAAATTTCTTGTTATTGGCCAGAACCATTTCCGCAATTGATTCCCACAACATGACCGAAAAAGATATTGACCTCTACCGCCAGGCCTGGTCGCAGATCGGGGCTCTATCTGCCATGCTCGGCTGGTATCGGGCTGCCCTCCAGAGCAAAGAATCCCAATGGCTGCTGAACCTCCCTCCTCTGGTCGTCCTTCAACCCACCCTGGTCATCTGGGGAGAAGAAGACCCGTACCTGGACCGGGCTTGCAACGAAACCCTTCCCCGTTACGTACCTGACCTGCGCGTCCACTACCTCCCGGGCGCCAACCATTGGCCCATGATCGCCCGGCCCGAAGAGGTGAACGCCCTAATTCTTGGCCATCTCGCCAATACGTGAACAACGTCACTATCAGACTTGTCGTTCTACACTAAACAGATTACAGGTTTCAGGTATACTATACACTTGGTTAATGGAGTTCCCATATCCCAACCGGTTTGGGAATTAAAATCTTTGACTTGCTACGCGGCAGAACGGTTTGAACGTTCTCTTCGTCTACCCTTAAATTTACATAGCCCTTCAGGAGGATCAACGTGAATCAGGATGCTATTGAAAGCCTTCTACGGCCAAAGTCCATCGCGGTAATCGGCGCTTCAGCCATACCAGGAAAAATTGGATACACCGTTCTGGATAATCTACTGAAAGATAAGTATCAAGGAAAAATCTACCCCATCAACCCCACGGCGACAGAGATCTTAGGACTCAAAGTCTATCCAACCGTCGACGCCGTACCCGACGCGGTTGATGCAGCCGTGATCACAGTCCCGGCGAAATTTGTCGCCCAGGTCACCGAGGAGTGCGGCAAAAAAGGCGTCAAAGGCCTGATCGTGATTACCTCCGGCTTCAGCGAGGTCGGCCGTAAAGATCTCGAACAGGAGATGGTCGATATCGCCCAATCCTATAACATGCGTATTTTGGGTCCGAACATCGTCGGTACGCTTTCAAACTCGGACCATCTAAATGCCTCGTTTGCCCCCTTCCTGCCTTTCCCCGGCAAAGCCACACTGATCTCGCAAAGCGGCGCGCTGCTCATCGCCCTGGACGCGGCGACCTACACCCGCAAGGTTGGATTCGATAAACTGATCTCGATTGGCAACATGTGCGATGTCGATTTCGCCGACCTGATCGACTGGCTTGACAAAGACGATAATACCCAGTGCATTAGCCTCTACATCGAGGGGTTTAAGAACGGACGGTCGTTCATCGAAGCCGCCAAGAAAGCCGGTAAACCAATCATCGCGCTTAAAGCCGGAATCTCCGCCCACGGTGCGGCTGCAGCAGCCTCCCACACCGGTTCGCTGGCTGGCGCGACCAAAATCTACAGCGCGGCATTCCAGCAGGCGGGCGTCGTCCAGGCCATCGATCTGGATAACCTTTTCGACCGCACTCAGGCGCTATCCTTGCAGCCCCCGATGAATGGTGATAATCTCCTCATCATTACCAACGGAGGTGGCGTAGGCGTTCTCGCCACCGACGCGGCCGAGCGCTACGGAATTCCCCTCCACTTCGCCCCCGAGGACGTCCAGGCCGAACTCAAGAAACACATGCCTGATTTTGGATCCGCTAAGAACCCGGTTGACCTGACCGGCATGGCTGGCGTCGAATGGTATTACGACTCGGTCCGTTTTGCTTACCCGCATCCCTGGGTTGACGGGCTGGTAGTGCTCTACTGCGAAACTGCTCAAACCAACCCCATGGAAATTGCCCAGGGTATTTATAAAGCGATCAAAGAATCGCCAGATGTGACAAAACCGGTCACCATTTCCTTCGTTGGCGGCGCCCGCTCTGCCGAAGCCATGACCTGGCTGGTCGAAAATGGTATCCCCGCTTACGGCGCACCCGATGTTGCTGTTAACACGCTTGCCGCGTTGCGCGAGTTCGCCCGTAATCGCCAGATCATCGAAGCCAACACTGAAACTTGCGGTGAAGTTGATTCATCCACTGCTCGCCGGGTAATTTCTCAGGCTCGCGCCGATAACCGCAGCTCGCTGACTGAGATCGAGTCGAAAGAAGTTTTTTCCTGCTACGGTCTCCCCGTCACCAGGACGTTCCTCGCCCACGACGAAAACGAGGCCATCGAGCTGGCCCACAAGATAGGCTACCCGATTGTGATGAAAATCGTCTCGCCAGAAATCCTGCATAAATCGGATGCCGGTGGGGTCAAGGTAAACATCAAGGATGACAATGCAGCCCGCGAAGCGTTTCGCGCGATCATCCACAACGCGAATGAGTACAAACCCGACGCCAATATCCACGGCGTCGCTATCCAGGAAATGGCTCCCTGGGGGACCGAAGTGATCCTGGGGTCGGTCAACGATTCAACCTTTGGACCGACAATCATGTTTGGTCTGGGTGGCATCTTCGTCGAGGTCCTCAAGGATGTAACCTTCCGCGTATCCCCCGTTTCCAGCGGCCAGGCCGAGCGGATGTTGGGCGAGATTCGCGGAGCCCCCATTCTGGCTGGCGTTCGCGGCGAATCCCCGCGTGACACCAAGGCCCTCGCCGATTTGATCTGCAGCTACTCGAACATGATCCTCGACCTCCAGGATGAAATCTCCGAATCGGACGCCAACCCGGTCCTCGTCTACGAGGTCGGCAAAGGCGTCAAAGTCGTCGACGCCCGTATCATTCTCAAGAAAAAGTAAATACCTAAAATCAATCCCCTCTCCCCATCTGAAAATGGTAAAATGTGGAGATTATGGCTGGCAGCCAGCAACGCTAACCAAAACATCGTAGATGGGGAGTCAGGATGCAAAGACCCGATTTAACCGGTATAGATCCAACAGTTATCGCCTACATAGAATATCTGGAGAACGAACTCGGACGAAAGGCAAGCTATGAGAAACGCCCGGCCGACCTTGCCGACGAAACGCCGGTCATCGAGCCGACCGAGGCTCCCACAACTTTCTCACTGATAACCATCAGCGCCAGCGGGATGGCCAAACGATCCCCGCGCCATCTCTACGCCCGCCAGCACCGGGCCGGCATGGGGATTTTCGACCTGGAAGTACCCGAATCCGATCCCCCCGCCTTTCTGGCCGTCGCGGATGAAAATCAAAGCCTGATCCTCTTTACCAACTTTGCCCGCGCCTTTCGTTATCCTCTGAACAAACTGGAACCGGCTGAAATCCGCAGCAAAGGCGAGTGGATTCTCGACCGCCTGCCGCTTGAGCCCGAAGAGCGCCTCGCAACGGTCCTGCCTGACCAGGCTTCGGGGTATATCGCCCTCGTCAGCCAGAAAGGTATGGTACGCAGCCTCCGCCACCATCTGTTTGGCGAATTCCTGCGCCCAGGCACTTCGTTTTATAATTTCCGTGATTTTGGGCCACTGGCTGCGGCCTGCTGGACTCCCGGTGATGGCGACCTGTTCATCACTACCCGGCAGGGAATGGCCATCCGTTTCTCTGAGAAACTGGTCCCACCCCAGGGAACCCTGGGAATCCGTGTGGGTAGCAGCGACTCCGTGGCCGGAGTTGCGCCGGTGCGCGATGACAGTGGCGTTTTCCTGCTCTCCGCCGATGGGAAGGGCACCATCCGCCAGATGTCTGGATTTAATCCCAATAAATCCACGGGCGGTAGTGGCAAGATCGCCATCAAGTCGGATGAACTGGTCGGATGTACAACCGTCACCCCGCAGGACGATCTTTTCATCATCTCAAGTTTGGGTAAGCTCATCCGCTTCCGGGCCGATGAGGTGCCAGAAACGGAAGGGGTCGTCCAGGGCGTCCATTGCATCAATCTCCGCGCCGACCGGGCTGTCGCTTTGACGAAAAGCAGCCCGGTGAATCCCCTGAATTTCCGATCCTCATGAAAAGTATCGATTTTTCCACCCGCACCCATTTCCCTGGGACCACGGGAAATGCGTTCGATGTCTTTCTGCACAAGCTCGTCATGCTGGAACGCATCCCTGGCCTGCTGTTTGCATTGATTCTTCTCCTCATCGCATGGATCCCGGCCCAGGGCCGTTGGATCTACCTGGTAACCCTGTGGGTGTTATTTCTTCTTGATTGGGGGCTGCTTGCCGCTTTACCCCGGTTCAATCGCTCTTATGGGCCGGCGAAGCCGGTCACACTGGAACTCGCCTTTTTGCGCACTCCTTTCGCCTTCCTTCCTATCCCTGTTTCGATCGCAATCCAGGTGATAGGAACTCTCCTCGTCGTTTACGCCTTCTGGATCGAGCCCCACTCGATCCACGTGACCCATCAAGTCTTGCGAACCAGCAAATTCCGGCCAGGCAGTTCTTTGCGCGTTCTTCACCTCGGTGATCTGCACGTCGAGCGAATCACCCGCCGCGAGCGCCAGTTGAACGAGCTTATCTGTTCGCT
>DATKLX010000167.1:0-18117 GCA_035542155.1 Anaerolineaceae bacterium | reverse complement strand
ACGTCCAGGGGGTCTCCATCACTCTCCCTGCCGCGGCGGCCTGGGAGGTCGCCGACCAGATGCGCCTCCATGGCCGCGTGCGCCGCGGCTACCTGGGCGTTCGCAGCCAGCCGGTCGAGCTCCCCGCCGACCAGCACTCCGAACTGGGGCGCAGCCAGTCCCAGGGCCTGATGCTCGTCCACGTGGAGAAAGACAGCCCGGCGGCGCGCGGCGGCCTGTGGGTGGGCGACATCCTGGTCGGGGTCGAGACCCATCCCCTGGAAAATCACGATCAGCTTCTCGCCGTGCTGGCTCATGCCGCGGGGGAGACCCTGTCCTTTGACCTGATCCGCGGCGGGAAGCGCCAGCGCGTTTCCGTGTGGATCGGCGAGATTCAAAGTTAACGGGGTAGCTATGGTCGCAGAAGCCTTTCCGATGCTGGTTTCCGAAGCCTTCGACGCCCAGGTCGCGCACCTGGTCGAGCGCGTCCAACGTGCCGTCGTCCAGGTCCACAACGGGCGGCGCGGGGCCGGCGCCGGCCTGATCTGGCGCCACGATGGGCTGATCGTGACCAACGATCACGTGGTCGCCGGCGACCAGGGCCGGCTGACCGTAGTCCTGCCTGCATCTGGGGCGCCCTGGCCTACCCTGTCCCAGAACGACAGGACTGGGGTCCGCCAGGACAGGCAGGCACAGGAAGGCCAGGGCACGAATTTCAGGGCCCAACTGCTGGCGCGCGGCCCCCAGGTGGACCTGGCGTTGCTGCGCATCGAGACCAGCGGGCTGCCGGTCGTCTCGATCGCCGACTCACACGGCCTGCGCGTGGGACAGCTCGTTTTCGCGGTCGGGCATCCCTGGGGCCAGGTGGGCTACCTGACCGCCGGCATCATCAGTGCTCTTGGAAGCTTCAAAACCCAATCCGGCCAGATCGTCCCCTACATCCGCTCCGACGCGGCCCTCGCCCCGGGCAACTCCGGCGGGCCGCTGGTCAACGCCGCCGGCGGGGTGATCGGGGTCAACAACATGATCATCGGCGGCGACCAGGGGATCGCGATCCCCAGCCACATCGTCGCCGGTTTTGTCGAAGAGACCCTCCACAACTTGGGTTCCAACAATCCCGGCGCGCCAGCGTTCAATTAGACTGATTTCCAGGCCTGGAAGCCATAAACAGGTATAATTCCCTTTAACTCCATCTCCAACTCTAAAGAGGGTACACCGACAATGCCAAAACGACTGATCCTGGTGGCGGGAAATATCGGCTCCGGCAAAACTTCCTTAACCGAGCGAATCGGCGAGCGCCTTCGCTGGCGAACTGCTTTCGAATCCGTCGCCGACAACCCTTACCTCCCCGACTTCTACCACGACATGCGCGCCTGGTCGTTCCACCTGCAGGTCTTTTTCCTCGGCCACCGCGCCGAGCAGCATATCGAAATGTGGGAGGACCGCCGCTCGGCCATCATCGACCGCAGCATTTACGAAGACGCTTACATCTTCGCCCGCGCGCTGTATCACATGGGAAACCTCTCGGAGCTGGATTACCGCTCCTACCGGCGCCTCTTCGACCTGATCGTCAAAAACCTGCCCGCCCCCAGCCTGCTCATTTATCTCAAGGCCCCTATTCCAGTCCTTATGGAGCGGATCCGCCGCCGGGCGCGCAACATCGAGTCCGGCATCACCCCCGAATACCTGGCCCTGCTCGATTCCTTTTACGAGGATTGGATGTGCTCGTTCGATCTCTGCCCGGTCCTCACCCTGCGCACCGATGACCTCGATTTCGTCCACGAGCCCAAACACCTCGACCAGGTCGTCGAGCGCATCCAGGATAAGTTCGCCGGTCGCGAAGAGATGGTAATTTAAATATTAATAAATTTGGGGATATTGGGCAACTGCCCAGTATCCCCAAATTTATTTTTGCTTATAATGAACCACGCTCAGGCTGCGCAGGCGCTCCGCGGCAGTTTCGGGGGTGATATCCCGCTGCGGCATCGCCAGCATCTCGTAGCCGACCATGAACTTTCGCACCGTCGCCGAGCGCAGCAGGGGCGGATAGAAATGGGCGTGCAGGTGCCAGCCGGGATACGGTCCCCCTTTGCTGGGCGCCTGGTGGAACCCCATGGAATACGGGAAAGAGATCTCGAAGAGGTTATCGTACCGAGCTGTCACCTGGCGGAGAATATCCGCCAGGCCGCCGGCTTCCGCCGGCGTCAGGTCCGGCAGGCTGGCAGCGTGGCGCTGCCCGGCCAGGAACACCTCGAACGGCCAGATCGCCCAAAACGGGATCAGGGCGGTAAAATGCTCGTTCTCCGCGATCACCCGCTCGCCGCTCCTGCGCTCCGCGGCCAGGTAGTCGCAGATCAGGCAGCTCCCCTGTTCCTCCAGGTATTCGGACTGCGCGATCAGCTCCTTGGCCGGCTCATTGGGGATGTGCCCCGAGGCCCATACCTGGCAGTGGGGATGGGGCTGCGAGCAGCCCATCACTGCGCCCTTGTTCTCGAAGATCTGCACGTAGCGGATATAGTCCAGGCTGCCGATCTCCATGGTCTGGTCGGCCCAGGTGCGCACCACTGCCTCGACGTCCGCCTGACTCAGCTCCGGCAGGGAGAGGTCGTGGCGTGGCGAGAAGCAGATCACCCGGCACAGGCCCACCTCGGGTTCGGCCTTGAAGAGCGGATTTTTCTGGCCTTCAGCGCGGTCCAGCTCGGCCAGGTCAAACCCCGGCTCGGGCGGGAGCAACGCCATAAAGTCGTTGTCGAAGACGAAGGTTCCGGTATATTTTGGGTTCTGGAGAGCCCCACCCGCGCGCGAGTTTCCTGGGCAGAGAGAACAGCCGGGATCGTAGGGGGGAAGTTGTTCCTCAGGCGCCTTCTCCATCTGCCCCAACCAGGGACGCCTGGCGCGCTGCGGCGAGACCAACACCCAATCGCGGGTCAACGGGTTGAAGCGGCGGTGCGGCAGTTCGAAGTTCATCTTTATAGACGTTTGATAGACAGGGTCTGGGGGCCCGGCGAGAGTTTGACCCAGGTCAGGCACTGGTCGCCTGGATTATACTCCCAAACCCCACTGGATACGGCGACCTCGAACCCCCGCGGGTATTGGATCCGCGGCACGTAGACCGTCGTCGGCTGCTGAACCTGCGCATCCGGCTCGACCTCGAGGGCGAAATTGCCGTCATCCTGGTTGAAAAACTGGCGCCGCGGCGTCCCGGCACAGGCATACAGGTGCGGCCGGCAGAACCCTACCACCGCCCTCCCGCCGCTGTCCAGGTCCCCGGGATCGTCCTGTTGATCGCGGCTGAAAATCGAGAGGTCCTCCTGATTCCACTGGTCCCCCCAGCGGTTATCGTTATCCGGAGTGTAGTTCCACTGCGTCCCGTGCGCCAGGTGCGCGTCGAGCGCATCGTAATACGCGCTCAAGGCATCGATTGGACAGGCGTAATCGCCCGTCTTGATCGGGTAGCCGTCGTCCAGGTCGTAGGGCAGGCCAAACTCGCCGACCAGCGCCGGCGCACCGCGCAGGTATTTGTCGGTCAGCTCGATCATCAAACCGATCTGGTTCTTGAACATCTCCCGCACCGGCCCCTCCCCCACGACGATCCGGAACGTGCCCCATTCGAGGGTTATACTGGGATCGTAATGCTTGCGGTAGAGGGTAAGGACGTCGTACCAGTGGCTGGCGTTGACCAGCGGGATACGCGGATCGATCGCGATCGGATCGAACGACCCGGGCTCGCCTTGAAAAAAGATGAGCGCATCCCGGTCCACCGTCCGCAGGGCAAAGGCCAGGCGCTCGATCAGCGGGCGCACGTAGTCCATAAAGAAGTTGCCCCCACTGAAGTAGCCCGGCTGGAGCAGGACACCCCGCCCCTGTCCATCTTTCTCCCACACCCCATGCATCTGCCAGATATCCCGCGCGGGATCCACCCAGGCGCTGAAGCCATCCGGGTTAAGGACCGCAATAGCGGTCTCCGAAGGCTGCAGTCCATCGTAATGGATGTAGGGCACCTGGCTGGGGACCCCGGTCGGGATCGCCATGGTCTCAAACCAGGTCAGCAGCGGGCCGTCCACCCACATCAGCGGTGTGCTGTTGAGATCGTCCACCCCGATATAGCCGGGGCGGGGCTCGTTCAGGCAGTCGTAGCCAATCACGTGGGGCAGGCCGGCTATCCGCCTGGCGACCTCGACGTAGGAGCTGACGAAGTGATCCTGCAGATATTCCTGGAAATTGACCCCATCGACGCTGAGCCTGGGAGCAAAGCGCTCTCCGCCATAGAACAGGGTGTACATCGTTGCGCAACCCAGGCGGTTGGTGTTGTTCCCCCAGGACATTTTTGCGTAATTCGGGTATCGCGCCGCCATCGTGATCGCCGCGTCTGATGCGTCGAGCCTGGATAGATCGAACCCGGCCATCTCCAGGGTCCAGCCGGGCGCCCCATCCCCGCCGGTCATGCGGCTCCACATATCCATATGTGGATCGATAAACACGTAGAACCCGTAATCGCCGGCTTTTTTCACCACCTGGTAGAGATAGTCCAGGTAGTCTTCGTCGTACATCCCCGGCCCGGCATGCTCGATCGCCTCCCAGGTGGTCAGGAAGCGCAGGCAGTTGAACCCCCAGTGACGCAGCCTGTTGTAATGCTCATCGGCTTCTTTCAGCGGGAACGGCCGCCCCACGAAAGACACTCCCCGGTGATCGTGATAATCGGTGGGGATGTGCGTGGCCCCATTCGGAACCCGCGGCACCTTCGAGCTGCCACCCAGGTTTACCCCCCGGAGCAGAACCTTCCTCCCTTCTGAATCGATAAACCAGTGACCCTGTGTAGATAGCCCTCCGCCCATTCCATCCTCCACATTGGATAAGTCATATGTAGTATTATATTTTTAAAACGAGAAACGAAAGCCGAGAATCGAGAACCGTTTTCTTCTGGTAGGGGCGTAGCGTTCGGGCAGGCGAACCTCCAGGGAAATGGATTCACCCATCCGAATGCTACGCCCTCTTTGCTCTGCGCCTAATGAATTGAGCGCCCACGCGTAGCCCTGTTTGCTCTAAGCTCCATCAGGAAGACACATCGGCGTAGGGTGGGTGGAGGGACCATCGGATAAACCAATCCATGGGAACGGAATGGATCTTCCCTGGAATGCCCGCAACCCACCACCCCGAGCGCCGGCATTCCACATCCCCGTTGCAACTTTTTCCACACCCTTCCGTATATAAGGTAGAATGATCCAGACTCAGGAGCAAGCTGCAAGGTGAGCAGTACCGAAGCGGAATTGATCAACAGAGCCCTCAGGGCAGACAGCAACGCGTTTGCCAGCCTGGTCGAGCTTTACCAGACACCGGTGTATCACCTGTGTTACCGGATGATGGGCGATAGTGGAGAAGCGGAAGACGCTGCCCAGGAAACGTTCCTCCGCGCGTACCAGAACTTGAAACGGTACGACCGGACGCGTTCTTTCATCACCTGGCTCCTCTCCATTGCCGCCCATTATTGCATCGACCAGATCCGCCGCCGGCGGGCGCCGATAGTCCCCCTGGATGTGCTCCCTGATGAAGCAGTTCCCGATCCGGTTGCCGGTCCTGAAAGCATTTCCACGAGACGCGATTCACAGCAACGCATGCGCGTTTTGCTGGCCTCGCTGAACTCCCAGGACCGGGCAGCCATCATCCTGCGCTACTGGTACGACCTCTCGGACGAGGAGATCGCGGATTCGCTTTCTCTGACCGTGAGCGCCGTCAAGAGCCGCCTGCACCGCGCCCGGCGCGAGCTGGCCCAACTTTGGCAGCAGCAATCTGAGCCGCAACTATCTGACAGGAGGCCCTATGAACCATCAACCCTTTGAGGAATGGCTTCTCTCCGATGAAGACCTGACCCTCGAGGAAGAGCGGGCTCTCCAGACCCATCTGGAAGTCTGCCAGGAATGCCCGCAGCTCAACGAGCGTTGGCGCGAAGTGCGCGCTGAGATCCGCCGCATGCCTGAGGTAGGCCCCGCGCCCGGGTTTGCCCGGCGCTGGCAGGCTCGCCTCGAGGCCGAGCGGATCCAGAAGCAGCGCCGCCAGACCTGGTTCTTGCTGCTGATCTGCGGGCTGGGAGCGATTGGGCTGGCAATCGGAGGCGTGTATCAGCGCTTTGGCCATTTCCCCTCCCCGATAGAGCTGGTCTACGGCCTGATGTTCAGCCTGACCAGCGGTTTTGAGCTGGCCGGACGGATCAGTAATTTCTTCACCGCTCTCATCCAGGCCGTCCCGCCCATCATCTCGCTTGTCCTCTGGATAGTGATTTCATCGACACTTCTCATCTGGACCCTGATCTGGATCATCAGCATATGGCGATTGCCGATCATCAAAAGGAGTGAACAAGCATGAAGCACATCAATAAACTGTTTCTCGTCATCGTGTTGATCAGTCTGACGATCCTGGCCATACCCGGGCGTGCGCTCGCGGCCAGCCCGGCTGGTTCGACGGATGACAAAGTCGTTTTAGGGGGAACTTATACCCTGTCCAGTGGGCAAACGCTGGATGGAAATCTGGCCGTTATCGGCGGTAGCGCCACGATCGAAAAAGACGCCGTGGTCACCGGCGATGCCGTCCTGACCGGAGGAACGCTGGACATCAGCGGTGAAATCCAGGGAAATATCGCCGCATTCGGCGGCACGGTTTTCCTCAATGACGACGCCATGGTGAACGGGAACATCTCCCTCTTCGGCGCCACAGTTCACCAGGCCGCTGGTGCAAAGGTCCAGGGGAAGACGGTCAACGGCTCGCAAGGTCCGTTCCACTTCAACGTCCCCAGCTATGCATTCAATCCCTGGCGGGACTTCACTCATAGTCCTATCTGGGAATTCTACGCCTGGTTCGGCCGCACCCTGGCCCTCGCTTTCCTGGCCATCCTGGTCGTCCTGATCGTCCCGGATGCCACCGCGCGCGTCTCCCAGACAGCGGCTGCCCAACCGGTATTGGCCGGTGGGTACGGCCTGCTGACCGCACTCGTCGTGCCGATCGTTCTGATCCTCATGATATTCACGATCCTGCTCATCCCGATCAGCGCGCTCGGCCTGCTGGCCTTTGCCGTGGCGGTGGCTTATGGCTGGATCGCCGTGAGCCTGGAAACCGGGCGGCGGATCAACCGCATTTCGAAAGTGGAGTGGGCGCCCGCAATCCGGGCCGGGGTCGGCTCGCTGGCCCTCAGCACCATCGTCGAGGTGCTGAACCTCGTTCCCTGCGTCGGGTGGCTGGCCGGCGTGGTCATCTGCCTGGTGGGCCTGGGCGCGGTGATCCTCACCCGTTTCGGAACGCGCGACTACCCGCCTTCTGAAACCACCGCGCCGTCAACCCCTCCCGCGCAGAATTCCAGGGTCGTGGACGTTTACCCGACGACCTCTGAGCCGCCCCAGACCGCGTCCAACCAACCCCCGGCCGGTCAAGAAAACCTCTGAACCTGATGGATCCTGACCCCCCCTAACAGGAGCCAGGATCCGCGAAATAATCGTTGGAGAGCTCGCTATGAAACGCCCATTGTTGTTTGCCCTGATTGTTCTGGTCATCGCTTCCCTGGCCTGTTCCTTCACCGTCAATCTCCCCGAGGCCCAAAGGCCGGGCCCCACCCAGACCCTGACCGTCAACGAGGCCCCCTTCGGGCCCGGAGCAACCACCCAGGTCAAGATCGAAATGGGCGCCGGGACCCTGAAGCTGGCCGGCAACGCCGATGGTCTGGTCCAGGGCACGGTGGAATACAACATCGACAAATGGAAGCCCACCGTCACCCGCCAGGACAACACCCTGGAGATCAAGCAGTCCACGCTGGATAACGTCCGCATCGGGAACGACATCCAGAACGACTGGAATCTCAAGTTCAGCTCGACCGTTCCCATGAACCTGTCCGTGTCCGCCGGAGCCTACGATGGCAACCTCGACCTCAGCGGGCTGCACCTGCGCAAGCTGGACATCTCCGACGGGGCGAGCAAATCCAGGGTGACCTTTACATCCGCCAACCCCGAGGTGCTCTCCGACTTCCACTACAAGACCGGCGCTTCCCAGGTGGAGATGGAAGGCCTGGGCAATGCCAACTTCGAGCAGTTGACCTTCGACAGCGGCGCGGGAAACTACACCCTTGATTTCACCGGCAAGCTCAAGCGCGATGGCAAGGTCACCATCCACAGCGGGGTCAGCCAGATCACCATCATGATCCCCGAGGGAATGAAGGCCAGCATCCAAACCAATGGCGGCCTGAACAACGTCGAGACCAACGGCACCTGGACCACCGAGGGCAGCAATTACTCCACCGGCGGCGAGGGGCCGGAGGTCACCATCCAGATCGACATGGGCGTCGGCAACCTCAAGCTGATCCACAAGTAGAGAAATCTTCTTCCTCTGTGGACCTTCCCCCGCGCGGTTCCACTGGGGGAAGGTCTTGATTCTGGCTGGCGAGCGCGATGAGCTGGGCCGTGGACTCTGCGCCAAATTTCCGCTTCAAGATCCTCAGGTGATCGCGGACGGTGCGCTCGCCAACCACCAACTGGCTTGCGATCTGTTTGAGTGAATACCCTCTCCTCAACCTGTCCAACACCTGCGCCTGGCGGATGGTCAGCACCGGACGTTTCTTCTCCATTGAAAACCTCCCTAAAACTGTTTAATCTGCAGGGGCGTAGCCTTCGGGCAGACTTAAATCCAGAGAAAAATGATCCCCCCATCCGAAGGCTACGCCCTCTTCACTCTACGCCCATGGATCGAGCGCATCCGCGTAAGACCGGTTGCAGGCTTCGGAACGGCCTGGCTCTCTGGATCACTCCCGCATCTTCCTGGGTTTGCCCGCAACCCACCATCCCGAGCGCCAGCAATCCCCGGACTACCAGGCAAGCTCCCCACACCCTGGAACCTTTCCAGCCAGTTTGAAGATCGCCCATCTCGCCGGGTAAACGGAAGCGGCAGGACGGCCGCGCTCTCCTTCATCCACAGGTGCAGATCCCGCGCGGCGATGCCAAACGGCTGGAAGATGTTCTCCGCGGCGCGCAGGAGCAGCTTGCGGTACACGCGCACGTCGACCAGCCGGGGATCGACCTCCCCAGACGCGTCCCAGGCGTGCACGTCGGGTTGCCCGCGGACGAAGAGAAAGCGCACTCGCTGCCCGGGCTGGACGTCCTTGCCCACCGCCTGGAGCTGGAGCGCAGCTCGCGCCGCCGGGGAGGGCGAGGTATATTTCGACAGCGCCCGGCTGAGGCGCTGCGCGACGAGCAGGTCTTCCGGCGGCACGCGCCCGTCCTTGAGCCGGCGCAGGGCCTGGCGCAGCAGCTCCAGCGCCCCCGGCAGGTACGCGGGGAGATCGTCGGCGTCGGGGGCCTGGGCCAGGTGCTCGATCAGGCTCATCTGCACCTCAGCCACCCAGGGCGGCGTGTCGCCGCGGCGGGCCTCCAGCCCGCGCACCTTGATCGTCCCGTCCTGGAACACGCCAAAATAGCGGTTGCCCACCGGCACCCGCCCGTTCACCCGCGAGGGGAGAAACGCCACCCAGCGGAAGATGCCGTCCAGGGCAATCTGCAGCCCCGTCCGCTCGCGGATCTCCTCCTGGAGCGGCTGGAAATCCGCGGGCGCGGCGCAGCCCTCTTTGTGGACCCACAGGCAGTCGACGAACAGGTGGAGCACCCGGAAGCCCCCGTCCTCGGCAGCTTCCTTGGCGCGCAGCAGCGCTTCTCGCCCGCCGGCAGTGACCGCCTCGTGCGCCTCGATCCGCCCGAAGCGGGCGTTGCGGTAGCCCAGGTAGCCGAAGCACACCACCAGCAGCCACTTCAGGGCCGTGGAGCGCTCCTTATATGACTTGCGCCGCGGGTCCCAGGTTGGCAGGGCCGAGATGCGGTTCTTCAGCGCCACCCGTTTCTCCAGCAGCGGGGCCAGCGTCTGCGGGACCAGGCCGGGCTTCTCGGGAAGCGGCTCGGAGAGGGTGATTGGCTTTTTCTCCGGGGAGATGTCGCAGCGCACCATGATCGCCGGGTACATCGAGACGAAGTCGATCTCGCCCACGTCGCGGTGCAGACCGAGGGTGGGCTGGTAGACCAGGCCGCCCGAATCCGCGTGGATCAGGTCGAGCATCGATTTGGGGCGCTCGGCCTGCTGCTTGTGCCAGGGGACCAGCACCCCGGTTTGCAGCGCAGTGATCATCTGCATCGCGGAGATCCCTGTCCCCGGCGAGACCCGCGCGGCGGTCTGGATCGGCAGGGCGGTCACCCGCGCGTTCTCGAGGATCCCGTCGAGGGTGTAATCCGACCAGAGCATGCAGTTGTGCTTATCGATGTGCACCCGCCCGGAGAGGTGAACCTGCTGCCCGCGGTAAACCACCTGCCCGTAGGAAAAGTAGCTTTTCTCCTTGATGCGAGTCAGCGGGCGCTCGGAGTCGCGGCTGAGGGGCAGCTTTTCGTAGCTCTCCCCCACGCTGGCCAGCAGGTGGTCGAGGAGCCAGGTGTCGCCAAAATCGGCCACCAGCACGTCTGGGTCGTGCTTGAGCAGGACGTTCTTGAACTGCCAGGCAGTCGTCTCGCCGGGCAGGAAGGGCAGCTCGTAGCGGTGGGTGCGGTAGCGTACAGACATGCCCGCCGGCGGCGCCCGGCGCGGGTCGCCGTCCAGCTCGACCTCCATCACCCGCAGGGGCGCCGGGGCCGGATCGAGATCCCAGCGCGATTCGAGAACCTCGATCTCCTGGATATAGCTGCGCTCGTCCACCGCCAGCCGGCAGTGGGCCAGCGGAAAGGTGCCAAAGGCGGCGGCATGGCGCAACTGGACCTGCAGATCGGCGTCGTAATAGGTCAGGTCGGGAAAGGCTCGCTCCACCTTGTGGAACAGGGGGCGCAGCGCGGAGGGCCCGTCGACCTGGATGGCCAGTACGGCGAGCGGGTCGGGGAGAAACAGGTCGCGGCGCTCTTCGCGAGACAGCCGGGGCGGGGTGGGGAGCGTCTCCAGCCAGCACCACAGCGCGCGCAGCCGGTGGGCGGGGCCGCTGGCGTAGAACGCGACCGGGAAATGCTGGTAGAGGCACAGCCGGCGCTCGTCCTCGCCGATCAGCCATAGCTTGAGCCCGCGGGCCGTGTCCTCATAGAGGTCGAGCAGCCAGCCCAAGTGCTCAATCATTCGCCAGGCGCTGCTCCAGCTCGTCGAGCCGGGAATGCAGGCGCAGGACCACCTTGTGCTCCTCCAGCAGCATGGCCACCAGGAAGGTTTCCATGGGCAGGGCGTTGGCCGCGTAGGCAGCGGCCGCGAGGTGGTTGCGCGCGTTGGTGAACAGGTCGTCCAGGGCAAGCTGGTCCTCGCGGCGCAGCGCGCGGCGGAAGCGGCTGAAGGCAGCCTGTTCTTCGTACCAGGATTGCGTAATCGAAGGGAGGGTGCGACCCATAGCTATGCTTCTCCATCCAAAAACAGGGGCAGTTGCTTCGGCATCTCGTCGGACGGAACAGGCTCTTCCCAGACCAGGCTGGCCAGTGCGCGCAGATCCTCCAGGAAGCTCTTGCGCTCGGGGAAAGCGGCGTGCGGCGGCCGGGCGCTGACCACTACCGGCGCGCGACGGGCCAGCACCTGGATGCAGCCCAGCGAGCGGGCCAGCAGCCGCCGGCTTTCAGCGCAGGTGACGTTTTCATCGTAGAACGTCGCCAGCAGGTCGAACACCAGCACCGCCTGGTCGGTGAAACCGGCCATGGCGGCCTCTTCCAGCAGGGTCGCCACCTGGTAGCAGGTGAAGGCGCGGGCCACGTGCAGGTGGGCCAGCGCGCGGACCGGGTCCGGAGTCAGGCGGCGCAGCTCGCGCGCCAGGGTGTAGGGCTGGGCGCAGTTGCCGCAGTCCAGCAGCAGCGAAGGGCCGCGCAGGGCCAGGCGCGCGGTCAGCTCGAGCAGGCGCGGCGCGGCCGGCTCGGGGGCGATCACCAGGTAGAGCTGGTTGGTCATCGAGACGACGATGGAATCCATGCATACAGCATGGCACACATCGTTGGGGAGATCAATGCACTGTCGGTTGATATTTGGTGGAATTCAGGGAGTAATCCTATGGTGGAGCCACATCTGGAAGAAAAGATCCGTTTTCCACCAGATGTGGCGGTTATTCGTACTGGCTGAGATCGAAGCCCGAAAGCATCGCACGCAGCGCTTCACGATTGCGCACGCGGAATTTGTGAAATGCGTTCTCCGCGTGAGTCTTCACCGTGGCCGTGGAGAGCTGCAGCCGGACGGCGATTTGTTTGGAGGTCAATCCGCTGCAGATCAGGGCAGTCACCTGTTTCTCGCGCGGGGAGAGCGTCCCCCAGGTCGCCTGTACCGAATGATGCAAAGAGCGGTTTTCGACCGCTTCCTGGATCAGGCGCGCGACGACCTCGCGCGGGTGCGTCTTTTCCTGGCGGGCAATTAAACGCAGCGCCTCGAAGGATTCGACATCCAGGGCAAAGAGCCGCTTCGGGCGGAAGCGGTCTTTGAGGTCGCTCCAGATCAACTGCAGTGAGTTCATGCTTCTATTTTATAGAACAAATGAGCTAAAGTCAATAAGTATATGTGGCTTTTCCTCCCCCATTTTCGTTTTTTTGAAAATGGGGGAGGAAAATGGAACCAACGCCCTTCTTCTTCCGTCTAAATGCCATCCAGCCCACGCATTTGTGCGTACAATTTGATTGGAGAAATTCGATTGAAGATGAGATCAAAATTACCCCCCACCATAATTACGAGCCTGATTGTGGTGCTCATCCTCGCCCTGGCCGCCTGCGCGCCGGCCGCCGCTCCTGACGTCGTAACCCCCGAACCCCACCAGCCCGCACCGACCGTTCCGCCCCAGCCGACCGGAGCGCCCACCGCGCCTCCTGCTCCGACCTCTGAGCCAACCCCCTCGGCGCAGCCATCCCCCTCCACGCCGGCCGGGGGAGCCGATCAGCCGGCAGCTCAGCCCTCCGCGCAGGCCGGCGCGTCCATCCACCGCATCCAGATGTTCGACCTTCAGACCGGCTGGGGAGCAAACGAAACGGCTCTCTACCGCACCACGGACGGCGGCCAAAACTGGATCGCCGCGACGCCCGCCGCGCTCAGCGGCCAGAACGCGCCCATCGAGCCCTTCTTCTTCAGCGCCCAGACCAACTGGGTGACCATCGTCGATGCACAGAACCAGGATCAGGGCACGCTTTACCGCACGACGGACGCCGGCCAGACCTGGCAGACCAGCCCCGTGCCCTTCAGTATGGGCAGCGCTCAACTCCTCGCCGATGGCCAGCACGGCTTCTTCCTCGCCGGCCGCGGCGTCGCCGCCGGTTCGGAGGCCGTGGACCTGTTCGCCACAGCCGACGGCGGCGCGACCTGGACCCTGGTCTACCACCTCGACCCGGCGAAACCAGACGATCCCAACGGGATCCTCTTCGGCGGGATCAAGAACGGCCCCGAATTTGCCGACCCACAGCACGGCTGGATCGGCGGGTTCGAGCCGGCCGAGGCGTTCTCCTACCTCTATTCCACCGCCGATGGCGGCAAGACCTGGAAGCAGGTCAATTTGACCATCCCCGCCGGGCTGGAGCACAGCCAGATGTCGGTCCAGGCGCCCCATTTTTTTGACCCCCAGAACGGCATCCTGGCAGTGGTTTTTTTCGAACAGACCGCCAGCCTGGTCTTCTACACGACCCAGGATGGCGGTGCAACCTGGACCCCCGGCGCTCCTGTCCCATCCAACGGATTGATCTCGATCCCCACCCCCACAGATATCAAGGTCTGGGGCGATGGGCCTTTCTATTCCAGCGCCGACGCCGGAAAATCCTGGCAGAGCCTGACCCCCAACCCCAACATCAGCCAGACCATCGCCGGCCTGGATTTCGTCGACGCCCAGAACGGTTGGTCAATCTCCGCCGACGCTAACGGGGTCTACCGGCTCTACCGCACCCGGGACGGCGGCGCGACCTGGAATCCATTCTGATCTCCTCTCATCCCTTCTCGGAAACGGCCAGATACGCTAAACTAGTCAGGTGGTGAATTCTATCCACGGGGATGTGATGAGCTCTGCTCTGATTTCGGGCCCACAGAAAAATACCGCCGCAAAAATCGCCGACCTGCTCCTCGGCGCGCTGCTGCTGATGATGATCACTGTGGGAATTGCATTTCGCTTCAACTGGCTGCGCTGGAACCAGGGAACCAACCTCCACCCGGACGAATACGGCCTGACCAACACTCTCACCCAGTTGCAGATGCCCGAGAGCCCGGCGGATTATTTCAACACCCGCATCTCCCCGATCAGCCCCTACCAGAAATACGATATCAACGGCAACCCCACCGTCCCCGGGCCGGACAACCGCATGCAGTGGGGCCAGTGGCCGATCATTCTCATCCGCTCAGCGGGAGAGCTCACCGGGGAGCTTGGCTACGATTCGATCCGCATCCTGGGCCGGCGCCTTTCCGCCCTGGCCGATAGCCTGGCCCTGCTCTTCATCTTCCTCACCGGCTGGCGCTTGTTCGACAGCAAAAAGATCGGCCTGATCGCCGCGGCGCTCAGCTCGCTGGCGGTCCTGCAGATCCAGCAGTCCCATTTCATGACAGTGGACAACTTCGGCGTGCTCTTCTCCAGCATGGCCATGACCGCCTGCGCCTGCATTGCCAGGAGTCCGGCCCAATGGCGGGCGGTTCCCCATCGCCTCCCCAACCCGGCCAACTGGTTCTGGCTGGGTATCTTCGGCGTCTCGGCGGGGATGGCCGTCGCCTCGAAGATCAACCTGCTCCTCGTCGTTGGCATGGTCCTGGTCGCGATCCTGGTCAGTATCGCCGACCTGAAGCTGCGCAGTCTGGAGGACCTGGACCGCATCCTGGGCATCGCTGCCGTCCAGGTGCTGTTTGCGGTCCTGCTCACCGCGCTGACCTTTCGCCTGGCCCAACCGATGAGCTTCCGCGCTCCCGTGGGGGATACGACGATCCTTACCCTGACCCCCAATCCCGATTGGGTCGAGAGCGTCAGGGTCGCCAGCAACGGCTCCAACCTGATTGGGGCCGGCCCCCCGGCCGAGCAATGGGCCCAGCGCACTCGCGTCGTCTACCCGCTGATGAACATGGTCGTCTGGGGGATGGGTGCTCCCCTTGGCCTGGCCTGCTGGGTGGGGGTGATCCTGGCCATCGTCCTCTTGGCCCGCGGCAAAGCCGACTGGCGCGTCCACCTGCTGCCCCTGGTCTGGGTCCTGGGGTATTTCGGGTTCATGAGTACCCGCTGGGTGATGTCAGTGCGCTATTTTCTCCCCATCTACCCGTTCCTGTGTCTGTACGCAGCCTTCCTCGTCGAGCAGCTCCTCCGCGCCAGCCGCCTGGTTTTCGAACCCGGCCGGCGCATTCCCTTGATACGGATCGCTGCTCCCGTCCTCTCGGTCATCCTCATCGCCGCAATCTTCTTGGGTGATTTTGCCTGGGCTTTCGCCTTTACCCGCGCCGTTTACGCCCTGGAGCACACCCGCATCCAGGCTTCGCGCTGGATCCTCCACAATATTCCTGCTCCCTTCATGCTGACCGTCCAGATCGGCGATTCCACCACCGGCGAGCCAGTCTCCGCCCCGGATGGGCTGGTGATCAATGCCGCGCTTCCGTACCAGGCCCCCTTCACCCCCATGACCGGCGGGCTGCTCACCGGCGTGGTGATCCCCCACGCCGCGACGATCTCCGGAGAAACTGCCCTGCTGGATGTACAGGTTTCAACAGACCCCGGCGGCCAAACGGTCCTCGCCAGCACGAAGGTGGCCATTGTCGACAGTCCCAACCCGGCTGGCGAGGAGATCGAAGGCATCTTCTCTATCCCGGCTCGCATCGAAGCGGGCAGGACCTACTACCTCCATGCAACGTCCAGCGGGATTCAGCCCATCCGCATCTCGAGAACCTTCCTCACCGTCGAGGATTGGGACGAAGGCCTGCCTCTCGCAATCGAGGGGAAAGATCCCTTCGGCCAGTTGTACCGGGGAGCAATCATGTACGTGCGCTGGAACGACGACATCAACAAGCGCGAGATGTTCCTCGCTAACCTCGATCAGGCCGATTACGTGATCGTCCCCAGCCAGCGCTCGGTGTGGGCCAACTGCCGCCTGCCGCTCACCCACCCGCTGACCATCGAGTATTACCGCGCGCTGTTCGACGGCCGGCTGGGGTTTGACCTGGTAGCGTTGTTTCACTCCCCGTTCAAGCTCGGCCCCCTGGAGATTTCCGACCTGGCCGGGACGGCGGCCTGGAACCAGAAGCCAACGCTGCCGGTTTTCAACCACAACTTCTTTGCCGCCGAAGAAGCCTTCAGCGTTTACGACCACCCCCCGGTGTGGATCTTCAAGAAGCGGCCCGATTTCAGCCTGGTTGCCGCGCGAAACATCCTCTCCTCGGTCGACCTGAGCAAAGTCGTCGTCCAGTCCCCCCGCGACGCCACCGGGGCTCCCTGCCAGTAATTAGAATCGAGTAGGGGGCGGCGGCTAGCCGCCTCCTCTCACACCACAGGACATGCGGGTCCGCATCCGGCGGTTCATCCAGAAATACGCAGTTCTTGATACCGAGTTTTGATACTCACCAGTCCTAAGCTCCGAAAGTATCCGTTGCTCAGGGCTTCGTTGACCACCGGTGAGGCAGACATATGCCAGGGGCTTTTCCCAACTGCTCCTAGTCCTGCCCGCCCTTTCGGAACGCCCAACCGGATCAGTTCTCGATAGCGGGTCGTTCCTCTCTTCCAGCGTTTCCAGATCATCTGTCTCAGCCTGCGTCGAATCCAGCTGTCCAGGTCCTCATAAACACTCGGCGTGTTCGCCTGCCGGTAATATCCAATCCAGCCCACCGTATAGGTGTTCATCTCCTGGATCAAATTTTCCAGCTGACCTGACCGGGTACGCTTGGTCAGGTGGCGGAGCTTGTCTCGGAACCTTTCCAGGCTCCGTCCAGCTACTCGAATGAGCATTTCCCCTTTGTATTTATAGAAACTGAACCCCAGGAATTTAACTCGTGTGGCTCGATCCACTTTGCTTTTCTTCGGGTTGACCTTCAACTTTAACTTCTTTTCCAGAAACTCCCTCACGCTCTCCATCACCCGTTCGCCTGCTCGCTGCGTCTTGACATAGATGTTGCAGTCATCCGCATAGCGCACAAACTTGTGCCCGCGCTTTTCCAGTTCCTTGTCCAGATCATCCAGCATGATGTTCGAGAGTAATGGTGAGAGCGGACCGCCTTGCGGTGTCCCTTCCTCCGTGTCCATCACCTCTCCATTGACCATCACGCCACTTTCCAGGTAGGCCCGGATCAGTTTCAACACGCGTTTGTCTTTCACCTCGCGCGCCACGCGTGCCATGAGCATATCGTGGTTGACCCGGTCAAAGAATTTCTCCAGATCGATATCCACCACCCATTCATATCCCGCTTGGGTATACTCCTGGGCTTGCTTCATGGCGTCGTGGGCGCTGCGTCCAGGACGAAACCCATAGCTGTGCGCTGAAAACTTGCGTTCAAAGATGGGCGTGAGCACCTGTGCGTTCGCCTGTTGGAGCAAACCATCGATCACACTCGGTATCCCCAGCAGCCTCACCCCGCCATCTGGTTTGGGTATCTCTACCCGCCGCACGGGGCTGGGCCGATAGGCTCCGCTTTCAAGCGCGGCCCTGATCTCCAACCAGTGTTCTTTCAGGTACGGCCGCAGGTCTGTCACCGCCATTCCGTCGCTGCCCGATGCGCCTGCGTTGCGCTCTACTCGCTTTAACGCTGTGAACAGGTTCTTTCGTTCCCATACCTGTTGCCACAGCTCTACGTCGGATTTTCCCTCGTCTCGCGCTGGGGATGGCTCGGCGCTCGGGTCAGTCACCGGAAGCTTCACTTCCCGCCTCTGTCCCGCAGTTCCCCTATCCGGGGAATTCTGCCTTCTTGGTTCATCCCGCAAGCTGCTCAAAGTACGCATCCTTTCTGAATGTTCGGCCCTTCCCTTCGCGACGGCTCGGGTACTACGGCCTCGGCTGACTCCTGCGGCCTCAACCGAACCTCTCGATCCGGCTTACCTCTCGGCCTGACCGCTGGTCTCCCCAGGTAAGGACGTTGACTTTCCCTGCATCCTTGTCCAATTTACTGCTTCGGCTCTTGGTCGCATCGGGCTTCGTTGTTTCTAGCCAACTCGCCCAGCCTCACAGCCTCAGATTGGCTTCGTGTTCCTCAAGTCGC
>DATKLX010000166.1:0-19753 GCA_035542155.1 Anaerolineaceae bacterium | reverse complement strand
CGGGGCATGGCGATCTGCCCGCCAAAATAGGCCTGGTTCACCCGCCGGTAGCTCTCTTCGAGGTGGTAAAAACGGCCCTGCGGATCGGGCGGTGGGAGTGGCGCGGCCACGCTGAAAGCCTGTTGGATGGCCTGGAATTCCCTGCCGCGAGCGTACAGGCGGGCGGCGCGCATGTCGACCTTTTTACCACGCGCCAGGACTGCTTCGATCAGGGCCTGCAGGACCGCTACGGGCGCACCGGCGAATCCCTGGTGGAAGGATACCTCAATCTGCCCGCCCACCTGCCTGGCGCGGGCCAGACTGCTCCCCGGGTAAAGCCGGACGTGGATCGGCGGCCCGGAGCGGCGAGTCTGGCTGGCAAGCCGCCCTGCGACTCCGAGCGTATCCACGTGGAGCGCCAGGTGATCCCCCTCGGCCAGCCACTGGATCCACAGCAGCCCCTGTTGGGACGGCCGCGTCAGGTCCGCCGGCCCGGCTCTCTGTGCAGCGAGAGCTTCCTTGAGTGATGCGGCGATTTCCTGTATCTCCTCCAGGACGCTTTCCCTGCGGGCCTGTTCGCGGGACAGGTCTTCCAGCGTGGCGTGCAGCCTGGAGACGATCTGGTTCAGGCCGCGGATGGTGAGCGTGGGCACTTTACCTCCTGGTAAAGAGATCGGAAGAATTTACAGCAAACTGCCCTGCTGGAATTTCTGTTCGGGCGGCAACAGGCCGTGCGCCTGGAGCCAATCGTCGCCGGGGCCCCGCCAGCCATAGTGGGCCAGGTCGATCCGCTCGCGGGCGTCAAACTCGATTCCTTCGGCCTTGAGTAGCTCGCGCTGGCGGTTTTGCATCTTTGGATTGCTGAAGCTGATTTTTCCCTGGGAATTGACCACCCGCTGCCAGGGAACGTCGTCCGGGCACCTGGACATGGCGCTGCCGGCCCAGCGCGCCCGGTGCGCGCCGAATTCCTCCGCCGGCACGCCGGGAGAAGGCGGGATCAGTGCGGCGATCTGGCCGTAGGTGAAGACCTTACCGGCCGGGATCTGGCGGGCGATCTCCCAGACCAGCGGGTCGAAGCGCTGCGGGTCGGGCGGGGCATTCCATGTTTGATCCATAGGAACTCCAAAAGATTCAGCACAGAAAAACGAAACCACAAAGACGCCCTGGACGGTCCGTTCAGGACAGGCGCAGGACACGAAGGAATCACGAAAAAGTGCGAAAGACAAAAGAGCCAACAGGCAATCATTATTTAATCTGATTTTACATCCCTGTCAACTCTTGCCCGGCGCGTGGTCCACCCAGGCCCATGTCAGCCGTAGTGTAGGGGCCTTTCGGGGGGGCACATTCCAGGACCTTGGTTCTTCAACGAATCTCCTGCGCCCCTACAGCAAGGAGCGACCGATCGACCGAAGGGAAAATCGCCCCGCTCTGCGATCAATCGATCCTGCCGCCATTCTGGCGCATGCATCCTCGCAGGTCCCCGTATGGGGCCGCATGCGCTCCTGTAGGTCGGCTAGGAACAAGGCTGTAGCGCATGCCTCCTGGCTTGCGCTCTTCGCGGCCAATCAGGAACAAGCCGGGAGGCATGTTCTACATGTGGCGCAAGCGTCCTCGCTTGCGCTCTGGCAGATCGGTAGGCCTTAGTACCTATCCGGCTCTTGACAATCACTTATTCTAATACTATAATATCCTTACATCAGGATAACCTATGTCCAACGAAGAATCCCCCACCAACACCGAACTGGCCGTCCTCGGGCTCGTCGCCGAAAAGCCGAAGCACGGCTACGAGATCGAGCAGCACATCCAGCAGCGTGGGATGCGTGAGTGGACCGAGATCGGCTTCTCCTCGATTTACTACATCCTCAATAAGCTCGAGGAAGCCGGCCTGCTTAGTAGTGCCCTCGACGTTCAGGCCGACCGCCCGGCGCGCAAGGTCTACCAGTTGACCGCCGCGGGCTGGGCGGCCTATTCCAATGCCGTCCGCCGCAGGTTGGCCCATCCCCGCCCGCGCAGCGGCGATTTCGACCTGGCCCTGGCCAACCTGCCCGCTCTACCGGCTGAGGAAGTCCGCGCTGCGCTCCAGGCCTACGGGAATACCCTCCGCGAGAACCAGGCTCACGTGCGGGCCAAATGGATATCCGACCGCACGGCGGCGGGCGGGCATTTCGCCCCCAACGTCGACGCTCTCTTCAGCCATTCGCTCGCCATGCTCGCCGCCGAGCTGAAGTGGGTGGAAAGCTACCTTGTTGAACAGAATGGAGGCCTGCATGACCAGGCTTGATTGGAAAAAGGACTGGAAAGCATTGTATTTCCCGCCCGCCGCTCCGGTAACGGTGGATGTCCCACTGCTGAACTTCCTCATGATCGATGGGCGCGGCGATCCCAATACCAGCCCCGTTTACCAGGAAGCGGTCGAAGCGCTGTTTTCGCTATCCTATACCCTAAAATTTGCCATCAAGAAAGCGGAGGGGGTTGACTACAGCGTCCTTCCGGCCGAAGGGCTTTGGTGGGTGGAGGATATGTCCCTGTTTACCACCACGGACAAGTCCGGTTGGGATTGGACCATGATGATTGCCCAGCCCGAGCCGGTAACCGCGGAATGGGTCGAGAAGGCGCGCGCCGAGGCGCTGAAAAAGAAAGGCCTGGAGGCTATCCGCCGGGTTCGCTTCGAACCTTTTGCTGAGGGCCTCGCCGCCCAACTGACCCATACCGGCCCCTTTGCTGAGGAAGGCCCCAACGTCGCCCGCCTGCATGCCTACATCGAAAGCCAGGGATGCCTGCTCTCCGGAAAGCATCACGAGATCTACCTCTCCGATTTCCGCCGCACCGCCCCCGAAAGGCTGAAAACGGTCATCCGCCAGCCGATGCGGAAAGCCTGAAGAGGGCGGGATCGCATTCGTTAGGGAAGCCCCTGATAGCGGATGGGGAATTTGATATCAGGCCGGCCGGTCTGGCAGAGCCTCATCCAGGCCGGCGTAGGCGAGCATTTTCTGGATGAAGGTCTCTTCTGAGAAGCCGCGAACGTGCGCGGCCATCTTCTGACGCAAGGCCTTCAGCTCGCCATCGTCCAGGCGAAGCAGCGCGTCGAATTTGGGCAGCAGCTCGGAGTCTTCGAAACGCAGCCGCTCATCGGGGACGATCTCCACCTGCCCGCCGGAATTGTGCACGAACGGCAGCGCGCCCGAAGCGATCGCCTCGGCGGTGGTCATGCCGAAATGCTCGTTCTGGGCTGGAAAAACGAAAAAGCGGGTGCGGGCCAGCTCCGCGCGAACCTGCTCTTCGGAAGGCGTATCGAGGAATTCCACGCCGCTCAGCCCCAGCTCGCGCGCGGTCCGCTGCAGGCTGGCGAAGTAAAGTCGGCGCGAATCGGTCACCGCGCCCATCAGCACGCAGCGCAAGTGGGGGTGACGCCGGGCAAGCTCGAGGACCAGCTCGGGCCGCTTGTACGGGATGAAGCGTGAGAAAAAAGTCAGCGTATCGCGTTGGTCCAGGTCGGTAGCGTCGAAGCTGCGCCCGGACAGCTCGATGGGTGGATGGATCACGGGCAGGCGGATGCCATGCGCCGCGTAGAAAAGATCGCCGGTGTAGCTCGAGTTGATCACGTAGCGTTGGCGGGAGTGAAACTCGTAGACGGGCCAGGCATGCCGCAGGACGGCCCAATACAGCCAGCGGAAAAAGCGAACCGGCAGGCCTGCCAGCCCCGGGCGGGTAACCTCCAGAGCGGGGATCAGCGGCGGTCCGGAGAGGTAGCGCAGGTGAGGGACGTCATCGGGGAGGAGAAACCCGTTGAAGAAGACGTAGAAGAAATCGTAATCGCCGCGGTAGCGCTCCCCGCGGATGGCGTTGGGGATCCAGCCCAGGTAGCGCAGGCTGACCGGCAGGCGGGTGATCGCGGTGGTGGAAACGGGGAAGGGGATCCGGCGGTACGAGGCGCGGGCGTGGAACCGCTCCAGCAGGGCCCAATCCGGTTCGACGTCCCAGAGCACTTCCGGAACGATCCCCGCCTGGTTGAGCCCGCGGATGAGGGCGATAGCGCAGGATTGGACCCCGCCAGGGCGATCGAGACGGTAGACGACCGCGACCCGTTTGGGCGGGCTGGGCGGGCGAATCTGCGTTTGATTTTCCACTGATCAAAATTATACTGCGTTACAATTACTCGCGGAGAACCCCCATGCGCGGAAACAATGCGATCATTCCCGACGAAGAAACAACCACCAAGAATTCATTCTTCAGGGGAAACCTGAATTTCACCATGGTCCAAAAATATCTCTTGATTGGAACCTTTCTGGGCCTGGCGCTCTCCATTCGCTATGCCCTGCGGTCTTACAGCAGCAATGACATGAATATTATCTTTAGCTGGTATGGGTATATCCTTGACCACGGTGGGTTTTGGGCGCTGAAGGATAATTTTGCTGATTACAATGTCCCATATCTATATTTGATCGCCCTGGCGACGATATTTAAAGGGTTGATATACCCCATAACCATCATTAAGAGCATTTCCGCCTTCTTTGATCTTGTTCTGGCCTTTGGGGTGTTCCGCCTGGTCGAGATCCGTTATCCAGGTAAGTTTATCCCCTGGGCCGCCTTTTTCATCGTGCTTTTCGCCCCGACGGTGATCGCCAATGGCTCTCTCTGGGGCCAGTGCGACAATATCTATACGGCTTTTCTCGTCTGGTCCCTCGTCTTTCTGTGCAAAGGGAAACCCGGCTGGGCGATGGCGGCCTTTGGGCTTTCCTTCTCCTTCAAGATCCAGGCGGTATTTTTTGCCCCTTTCTTGTTTGTCTTATTCCTCAAGAAGGTGATTCCCTGGCGGTGTGCGCTGATCGTTCCGGCGATCTACCTGGCCCTGCTGGCGCCGGCCTGGATCGCCGGCCGGCCCCTGGGTGAATCGTTGACTATTTACTTGCGTCAAGCCGCCAAATATCCCGAAATTACGCTCTTTGCCCCCAACCTGTATTGGGTGAATCCGTCTGTGAGCGAACCGCTGGGCGACGCGCTTCTGGTTCCCATTGCATTCGCGCTCAGCTTTTTGGCCGTCGCGGCGCTGGTTGCCATCCCGCTGCTGGGCAAATCCAGGATCACCCCCCGCCTGCTTGTGCTGGCCGCGACGGTCAGCGTGATCACGATGCCCTTCTTCCTCCCGCACATGCACGAGCGCTATTTTTATCCCGCGGATATTTTCACAATCGCCCTGGCGTTTTACGTCCCCTGGACCTTTTTGATCCCGATCGGCTTTCAGCTCAGCTCACTGGCCGCTTACTCCCCCTACCTGTTTTACTACCAGTTCTTTCCAATCGAAAAAGCGGCGCAGATTAATCTGGTCGCCTGGGCGACTTTATTCTGGGGGTATATTTCCGCCTGGCTGCCGGTCCGTCCCATTCCATTTCTGCCCAGAAATAAAAATTCTCCTGGCCTGCAGAACCAGGAGAATTAACCGCTTTGGGACCATTGGCGGTCAGCTCTTCATCGCCTTCACCTGAGCTTCGATCCAGGGATAGGTGCAGCGGATCCCATCTTCGAGCGAGAAGCGCGACCGCCAGCCCAGCGAGTAGATGCGCTCGTTGCTGAAGTTGCGCGAGTGCACGCCGACCGGCCCGGCGACGTGCTGGATGTGAATTGTCTTGCCGGCGACTCTAGCCACGGTATCCACCAGCTCGTCGACGGTGACGTACTGCGGGCAGCCGATATTGGCCGCGCCGTGCAGGTCGGACTGCATCAGGCGGTAGATCCCATCGACCATATCATCGACGTAGGTATAGGAGCGGATGGCGGAGCCGTCGCCCCAGACCTCGATCGTCCCGCCGTCTTCCGCTTCGGCCACCTTGCGGCAGATCGCCGCGGGGGCTTTTTCGCGCCCGCCGCGCCAGGTGCCCTCAGGCCCGTAGCAGTTCTGGAAGCGGGCGATACGGACCTGCATCCCGCGGTTGCGCTCGTAAGCCTGCGCCATCCGCTCGGCGTACAGCTTCTCCCAGCCGTATTCATTGTCCGGGTGGGCGGGGAATGCCTCGGCCTCGGTCATCTCCGGTTCGCCGGGCTGCATATCGCGGTAGACGCACACCGAGGAAGAAAAGAAGTAGCGCGGGATGCCCATCTGCGAGGCGGTCTGGGTCATGTGGATGTTGATCAGTGCGCTGTTGTGCATGATCTCGCACTCGGCGGAGTGGATAAAGCCCATCCCGCCCATATCCGCGGCGAGCTGGTAGACCTCATCGAACCCGCCGCCGGGAAGGGTCAGGGCCTGTTGGCAGTCCTGCTCGCGGCGCAGGTCGAGGAGGAGGAATTCATCCGCGGCGCTGGGAGCGAACTCGTGCGCCTTGATGTCGACGCCGCGCACCCAGTAGCCCTCGCGCTTGAGCTTTTTACCCAGGTGGCCGCCGATAAAGCCGCCAGCTCCGCACACCAATGCTTTTTTCATTTGAGCTCTCCTGTTGATGTAGTACCGGATATTTATGGCAGGAGTTGATTCTAACCCATCTTCCGGGATTGAGGGTCGTGGTAGCCTATCACGGCGGCTAGCCACTGCATTGCGATAGGACTATTCTCTCCTTGCCAGGATAGCGTCGGTAAGGGTCTGGGGCAGGGCCTCGAGGAAGGCGCCCGCGCCGGAGAGATAGCCCACCCGGTAGCGCGGGCGGGGAGAGCGCGCCGCCAGGGCAGTGTAGATCGTCCGGGCAACAGCCTCGGGTGGGGTGCGCTTGCGGTCGAAGTCCTCCAGGCCGGCGCGCAGCCGGCGCAGCGCGGGCGCGTACAGGGCGGCGCGTTCGGCGGGCCAGCGTTGCAGCGACTCATCCAGCCCGGCGCTGCTCCGCGGGACCGAGGGAGTCTGGATCCCACCGCAGCGGATCAGTATGCTGGGGGTCTTCCAGGGCTTCAGCTCGAGCGCCAGGGTGCGCGCCAGGCAGTTGGCGGCGAAGTCGCAGGCGTGAATGCTGGCGACATAGGGGGTGGGGAACAGCCCCGGGGTGACGACCCAGAGCAGGCGGCCGCCGGCCTCGCGGATCAGGGGAAGAAAAGCCTGGGCCAGCGCCACCGGCCCGAGCAGGCGCGTCTCCAGCTCAGCCTGAAACCCGTCCAGGTCCATCAGCTCGATGGGTGCGATGAACCCGCCGCCGGCGTTGTTGATCAGGGCGTACAGGCCGGCCTGCCCGCGGCGTGCCAGCTCCTCGCGAACCAGGCCGGCCGCGCGGGAAATGTCTCCATGGCTACGCAGGTCGAGCGGGCAGACCGGAATCAGGTTGGGCAGGGCCAGGGCGCGCAGTGAATCCGCGTCGACATCCTTGCGCACCGTGGCGAAAACGGTAAAGCCGCGCTCGGCCAAGTGGATCGCGGCAGCCCGGCCGATCCCTGAAGAGCAGCCGGTGATCAAGACAGAATGGTTTTTGGGTTGGAAGGTTTCGTTCATCAGTATCTGGTCCTGAGAAAAAGATTAGGATTGTGTTGCACTGGTTATACCCCGGGGAAGCTCGGGGGTGATCCATCCAGGGGTGGAAATGGGGGTGGAGATCGAATTCTGAGGTAAACTATTAAGCGAAAAGGTCATCAAACCCATTGAGGAGTTGGCAGGATGGCAGTCGAAACAGCGGTCGAATCTCTTCCGCGTTGGAACACCACCACTTTCTATCCCAGCCTGGAATCGCGCCCCTTCCGCGCCGATTTCGCCGCGCTGACCGCGGGGATCGATGCGCTGGCGGTCCTGTTCGACCGCTCCTGCATCGGGGGCGCCGACGGGGGCCGGCCGGTCAAAGAGGCAGCCGCGGCCTTCGAGGCGGCTGTCCAGGCGCTCAACCCGCTCCTCGAAAAATCGCGCACCCTGCGTACCTATATCTTCAGCTTCGTCGCGACCGATTCGCGCGACAGCCTGGCCCAGGCGCGGATGAGCGAGTACCAGCAGAACCTGGTCTGCCTGGAGCAGTTGCTCACCCGTTTCACTGCCTGGATCGGGGAGCTGGATATCGAGGATCTCCTCGCTGTTTCGGCAGTGGCCCGGGATTACACCTACCTGCTACGCCGTGCGCAGAAGAAAGTCGCCTACCTGATGTCGCCCGCGGAGGAAGATCTGGCTGCCGAGCTTTCCCCCAGCGGCGGGCAGGCCTGGAACCGGCTGTACGGCGACCTCACCTCCCAGTTGACCGTTGGGGTGGCTTTCCCGGATGGGGTGCGCGAGATGCCCATCGCGATGGTGCGCAACCTGGCCTGCGACCCCGATCCGGAGATCCGCCGCGCCGGATACTACGCTGAGCTGGAGGGCTGGAAGAACGCCGCGCTGCCGCTGGCGGCGGCCCTGAACAGCATCAAAGGCGAGCAGATTGTCCTCTCGAGCAAGCGCCACTGGGAGACGGTCCTCGATGAGGCCCTGTTCAATAATGGAATCGACCGCGAGACTCTCGAAGCGATGCACAGCGCGGTGCGCGAGGAATACCCGGTCTTCCGCCGCTATTTGCAGGTCAAGGCCAGGCTGCTCGGCGAGGCAAAGCTCCCCTGGTGGGATCTGTTCGCCCCCCTGGGCCAGGCGGCGCGGCCCTGGACGTTTTCCCGGGCGCGCGACCTGATCGTCGAGCAGTTCGGCGCCTATTCTCCCCGCCTGGGAGAATTCGCCGAGAAGGCATTCCGCGAGGGCTGGATCGACGCGGAGCCGCGCGAAGGCAAGCGCGACGGGGCCTTCTGCATGGCTGTCCGCGGCGGCGAGTCGCGCCTCCTGGCCAACTTCCAGCCGGGGATTAAAAGCGTGCTCACCCTGGCCCATGAGCTGGGCCATGCCTATCACAACCTGAATCTGGCCCAAAATCCGGCCCTCAACCGCGAATCGCCCGGCACGCTGGCCGAGACCGCCAGCATCTTCTGCGAGACGCTTATCCGCCAGGCGATGATCAACAAAGCGCTCGGGCCGGAAAAGCTGGCCCTTCTGGACGCCGGGCTGGCCAATTTCACCCAGCAGGTGGTCGATGTGACTGGCCGCTTCATCTTCGAGCGCGGGCTGCTGGCCCGCCGGGTGAACCGCGAACTCTCGGTGCCCGAGCTGAACGAGCTCATGCTCCAGGCCCAGCGCGAGACCTACGGCGACGGCCTAGACGCGGACGCTCTCCACCCCTATCTGTGGGCAGCCAGGCTGCACTATTATTACCCGGCCAACCCTTTCTATAACTTTCCCTATACGTTTGGGCTGCTCTTTAGCCTGGGACTGTACGCCCGCTACGTGAAGGAAAAGGATACCTTCCAGGCTGGTTTCGATAACCTGCTGGCCTCCACCGGCCGGGTGGAGGCCGCTTCCCTGGCGCGGCGGATGGGGATCGACATCCGCGCCCCGGGCTTCTGGCGGGCAGGACTGAAGACCATTGCCCATACCGTCGACCAGTTCGAGGAGCTGGCCGAGGAGGACTTTCAGGGGATGTAGGAAAAATCGGCGCCCTCTTTGGTGATTCCTCTTATCCCCTCGTCAGCGCACGGATCAGCTCTGCCTCTCCGGGAAACTGGCGGATCAGCTCATCCCTCACGCCGGGAGTGTAGTCGGAGTCGATGTAGCCGGGTGCCATGGTCGTGCCGAGCAGAGCGAACCACCCGCCGCGCTTCAGCCGCGACCCTTGCCAGGCGCCTGCTGGCGCGCGGAACTGCACCTGCTGGCCGGCGAAGATCTCCTGCCCGAGGATCACCCGCTGGCTGGCTCCCCCGGGATGGAGGAGGAGCATCTCCACCGGGTCGCCCAGATAGAAATGATAGATCTCATCCGTGGGCAGGGCGTGAAGGGCCGAAAAGCTGTCAGCATCGGCGGTGAGCAGGTAGAGGATCGCCCCGCCCAGGGGGTGTGGCTCGCGGTAGCGCGCGGGTAGCCCGCTGGCCGGGATGGTCTCCGGAGAGCGGTAAGTCCGGGTGTAATAGCCGCCTTCGACCGCGAGCGGCTCGAGGCCAAAGTGCACGATCAAGCGCTGGACCAATTCGTCAGTTTCCGTTCCCATCTGCCCTGTAATTATATCCGCGGACCGCTTTTGCGGTCGAACAGTCTAACAACAGGTGCACTGCACCCGCGTGCTGGTGATCGGCTGATCTCCGTGCTATCGTTGTCTCGGAAATAGATTCCCTCCCGCGGAGGTTTCACTCGTGCTGGCTAATGGTTTTGGTACTCTGGCCTTCCTGATCACCTTTTTTGCCCTCGTCGCAGCCCTCATCCTGGTTCTCTTTAACCTGGCTCGCCGCCGTCCGCGGACCGCCTGGAAAATTGGGCGGGTCATGCTGGCCTGGACCGGCGTCTATGCCATCCTTCTGCTGGGGGTCTCGCTGTCCAGCCGCGCTCCGGTTCTGGAGCAGGGCCAGGAGCACTGCTTCGACGAGATGTGCTTTTCGGTTCAGGAGATTATCACAGCGCCGGCACTGGGGACAGGTGAGGCGCAGGTGAACGCGCAGGGCATCTTCTACGTGATTACGGTGGAGCTGCACAGTGCATCCAGGCGGACGCCGCAAAAACCGTCCAATCCCCACATCTGGGTGATCGATGCGCAGGGAGGCAGCTACACCCGGATGGTCAGTGCGGGCGATCCGGCGGGGCAACCGCTCGACCCGGCCCGGCTGTGGGATCGTAAGGTCCAACCGGGGGAAAAGGTCGACCGTGTGGTGGCCTTCGATCTTCCCATGAAGGCCGGCCTTGCCCCGTCCCTGGTCATCACCGAGGGTTCCGGCTTTCCCACCGACCTGATCATCGGGGATGAGAATAGCTTTTTCCATGCAAAGACAACGTTCCGCCTGGCACTGTTAGAACGCATGCGTCCTCAAAGATCCCCGTAAGGGGGACGCTTGCGCTCTTCCCGGCTGGTCGCGAACAAAGATGTAGCGCATGCCTGCTGGCTTGCGCTCTTCCAGGCTGACCAGGAATAAGCCATCCTTACAGGATCTTCGAGGAGGCATATTCTGCATGTTGATGCAGGTTGGCCGTCCCGACCGACCCGGACGAAACGCCCATCCCACAAATGTTTCATTATAATTAGCCCGTCGGTTGTGGAAAGCAGAGAGGAATTTTTTATGCCTAAAAAGTCTGTCCGTCCGTTCCCCAAAAAACCAGTAAAGAAGCCCGGCGCCTGGCGAAAGGTGCTCCTCGGGCTGGCCGGCCTGATCGGCCTGGCGATCCTGGCCGTCGCCGGGTTCATCATCTACTCGGCCGTACGGCGCAGCCAGCCGGTCAGCCTGCCCGTCCCCACCGGGCCTTACGCCGTGGGCCGCATGGAGTTCGATTGGACCGACCCCGCTCGCCTGGAGATCTTCTCCGGGCGGCAGGGGCAGCACCGCGAGATCTCGGCCTGGGTCTGGTACCCGGCGGAGCCGGGGAGCGGCCAGCCGGCGCCATACCTGCCCAAAGCCTGGGCGGATGCCCGCAGTGCCGACCGCGCGCCAGCGCAGGTCTTCTTCCAGGATCTCAACCGGGTCCAGAGCCACTCCCTGCAGAACGCCAAACTGATCGCGGGGTCCCAGCGCTTCCCGGTGATCGTCTTTTCCACAGGCTATGGCGGGATCGCCCCGGAATACGCGACCCTCGAGGAGGACCTCGCCAGCCGCGGCTATGTCGTCGTGGGCGTGACCAACCCCTACTCGGCCCCCCAGGTGGTGTTCCCGGACGGCCGCCAGGTCGACCGGACTGCGGCCGGCTCGATCAGCGAAGAATCGCAAGCGGCCAGCGTGCAGACGGCCCAGCGCCTGGTGGCGGTCTGGTCGCTGGATATCCGCCTGGCCCTGGATCAGATAGAGAGGATGGATACAGATCCCGCCAGCCCCTTCTCCAGCCGCCTGGATATCAATAAGGTCGGGCTGACCGGGCACTCGCTGGGCGGGGCGGCTTCGGTGCTGGCCTGTGGAAACGATTTTCGCTGCAAGGGCGCGGTGGACCTGGATGGGACTCTGTACGGCGACCCCGCCTCGATCGGGATCGGGCCGCCGGTCTTCTTCGTCACCAGCGAGCCCGCCGGCGGGGAGCCCGGCGATGAGCCGACCTTTGCCGCCAGCAAGAAGCACGGCGCGCAGCAGGTGGAGATCCTCGGCGCCCACCACTTCAATTTTGAGGATTACAGCCTGACCTATATGCCCCTCTTCCACATTCTTGGGGCGCTGGGTCCGGTCGACGGAGCGCGGGCGCTGCAGGCCAGCCGCGACCTGCTGGCGGACTTCTTTGGCGAGCGGCTCCTCCAGCAGCCGGGCGGGGTTGGCGCCGTCCTCCAGAAGTACCCGGGGCTGCTCGTCCTGCGGAGGTAAAGTCATGTACCACCGCCTCTTCCAAAACCGCGATTTCGTCGCACTCTGGCTGGGCCAGACGATCTCCTTTATTGGCGATTACTTTAACTGGCTGGCGGTCCCCATCACCATCAACCGACTGACCGGCTCGGCCACCATGGTGGGGTTGTCGTTCATCTTCAACTCGATCCCCGCCCTGGTGCTCGGGCCCTTTGCCGGTGTGTTCGTCGACCGCTGGGACCGGCGCCGGGTGATGATCGTCTCGGACGTGCTGCGCGGGCTGCTGGTGCTATGCCTGCTGACGATCCGCTCGGCGAACCAGGTCTGGATCTTCTATCTCATCGGTTTCCTCATCTCCTGTACCAGCCAGTTCTTCATCCCGGCCCGCGGCGCGGTGCTTCCGCTGATCGTCACGGACCAGGAGGATTGGCTGGCCGCCAACGGGATGATGCAGATCGTCCAGACGATCGGTATGCTGGCCGGCCCGGCGCTGGCCGGGTTTGCCATCGGCCAATGGGGCGCGCACACCGCCTTTATCGCCAACTCGATTGGCTACCTGGCCTCGGCCGCCGCGGTGCTGACCATCCGCGTCCCGCGCACCACGCCGGGCTCCTTCACCGGCGCTGCGCTGCGTGCGGTCTTCCAGGACTTGCGCGACGGGCTGTCTTTCCTGGTCCACCACCGCGCCACGGTCGGGGTGACCGTTTCCATGGCGGTGGCCTTCCTGGGCGTGGGGGCGATCAACGTGATCTGGGTGCCCTACCTGCAGCGCGCGTTTGGGGTGGGCGCCCAGGGCCTGGGGATCGTCGACTCGGCCATGGGGATGGGGATGCTGATCAGCGGGGCGATCCTGGGCTGGATCGGGATGCGCGTGCGCCGCTCGGTGCTCACCTCGACCGGGCTGCTGGTGATGGGGATCCTGTTTGGCATGATGGGCTATTCCCCTGCGTTCTCCTGGATCGTGGTGGAGAACTTTTTCGTCGGGCTTTTCCTGCTGCCGGTGCAGTCCGCCTCGACCACGATCCTGCAGATCCACGTGCCAGACCTCAAGCGCGGGCGGGTGATGAGCTCGATCACCGCGATTACCACCTGCGCCAGCCTGCTCTCGATGGCCTTCGCGTCATTCCTCGGCGAGCGCATTGGCCTGAACAACGTCTACCTGGTGGTCGGCGCGTTCATCTCCCTCTCCGGCACGCTCAGCTTCTGGCTGCTTGCCGAGCAGCCGGTTTCTTCACCGGCGAACGTTGAAATGGGATGAAACGGCCGGTTTTTTGGCTGCCCGGGTGGGCGAAATCCTGCGCAAGAGCGTGCTGACCGCTGTGCTGGGCGCCTTGGTCGGCTCGCTGTTCTGGCTGGGCGTGGTCCTGGCCGTTTATTATGCCTTCCATGGTACCCCCGCCCAGGCGCAGGTGATTGCGGCGGAGGGGAATTTGGCGGTGTGCTCGGTCGATCTTCCCGTTCCTTGAAGATAACGGAGACCGGCGTAGTGAAAACAGGACAGGAACCTGGGAAAGAATGAGCGTCAACCCGTCTCGACCTAATCGCGAGGAGCTTCAAGCCGCCGCCGGCAAAACGGTCGCGGATATTCTTGCGCCAGACCTGAAGATCCTCTTCTGCGGGATCAACCCCGGGCTGTACAGCGCCGCGATCGGGCATCACTTTGGCCGGCCGGGGAACCGCTTCTGGCCGGTGCTCTTCCGCGCCGGGCTGACCGCCCGCCAGCTTACCCCTTATGAGGAGCGCGAGCTGCTCGACGATGGCTATGGGATCACCAATATCGTCGCGCGGGCAACCGCCGGGGCGGACGAGCTCACCTCTACCGAACTGGCCGAGGGCGGGAAGCGCCTGGTCGAGAAGGTAGAAGCCTACCGTCCCCGCTTCCTGGCGGTGCTGGGTATCGGTGCGTACCGCGCGGCATTCGGTAGACCCGGCGCGGTCCTGGGGCGCCAGCCCGAGCGGATCGGCCGCAGCGTGGTCTGGGCGCTGCCCAACCCCAGCGGGCTTAACGCGCATTACGACCTGCAGGACCTGGCCGGGTTGTTTCGCGAGCTGAGAGAGGCCGCCGAAGAAAAAACCAATCGACCCTAATCGTAGGGGTCGACTTGCGTGTCGACCCGCTTTGCTCGAATTTGCTGCTCCCTGTTCTCCATTCTCTGATTTGCATTTCCCTCCCACTTGGTTGTATGATTGTCTTGCCATGAATGACCCCAAACAGCGCTTTTCCAGCCGGGTGGAAGACTACATTCGCTGCCGCCCGGGATATCCACGCGAGGTCCTCGAGACCCTGGAGCGCGAGTGCGGGCTGCGCCCTGGCGCGCGGGTCGCCGATATCGGCTCGGGGACGGGGATTCTGACCCGCCTGTTCCTCGACGCCGGCTACGCGGTGGTGGGTGTGGAGCCCAACCGCGAGATGCGCGAGGCCGGAGAGCGGCTTCTCGCTGGTTATCCGGGCTTCACCAGCCGCGAGGGCAGCGCCGAGGAGACCGGGCTGCCAGATGCCAGCGTCGATCTGATCACCGCCGCTCAGGCGTTTCACTGGTTCGACATCGCGGCGGCCCGGCTTGAATTTACGCGGATCCTCCGCCGGGGTGGTTGGGTCGCCTTGATGTGGAACGAGCTCCTCACCGACGCCACCCCTTTTCTGCGCGCCTACGAGGATCTGCTCCATGTGGCGGGCACCGATTACCGGCGCGTCAACCACACCAACGTGGGGGAAGAGCAGATCGCCGCATTCTTCGCCCCGGCGGAATGCCGTAAGCGGTCTTTCCCCAACCGCCAGATCTTCGATTACGCTGGCCTGGAGGGGCGTCTGCGCTCTTCCTCGTACACGCCGCAGCCCGGCGACCCGGGGTTTGCCGGGATGATCGCCCGGCTGAAAGAGATTTTTGCCGCCCACCAGGAGAACGGCCAGGTGGCCTTCGAATATGTCACCGGGCTCTACTTCGGCCAATTACTGCGCTCCGTTCCCTTTTCTCTGTTAGCTCTGTGTGCTCTGTGGTGAAATCTTAACATTGGGAGGAAACATGGAAGAAGAACAACTCCGCCGGACGCTGGATGAGCTGGATCACGAGATAGAAACCAATCCAGAACTGGCCCTGAAGGAGCGCGAGCGGTTGCAGCACCTGGCCCGCGAGATCGAAGATCTGCTCGGCGAGAAGGAACCGCCGCGCGAACACATTGAAGCGATCAATGACCGGTTGGAAATAGAGGCCATCGAGTTCCAGGACGCCCACCCGGCGCTCGCCGAGACATTGAACGAGTTACTGAGCATCCTCAGCACCGCTGGCATCTGAGCGCGCGGTGGAGCTTCAGACGATCGCGGTTCGCCGCCTGGTCGCCGCTGATGCTGCTGCCGCCGACCGGGTGTTGATGGCCGCCTTCCGCGGCGAGGAAAGCCGCCGGGCAGATATCCTCCGCTACCTGACCATCGAGCCCGAAGGCTGGCTGCTGGCGCTCCAAGGGGAGGAGCCGGTCGGCATGGTCGGCGCGGTGGATTACGGCCCTTTCGCCTACCTGGGGCTGATGGCGGTCCACCCCTCTGTCCACCGCCACGGGATCGGCCGGCTGCTGCTGGAGACCCTTTTAGAGGAACTGGACGGGCGCGGCTGCCCCATGGTGCGCCTGGACGCGACCGAGATGGGCGCGCCGCTCTACCGCCAGTTCGGCTTCGTCGAAGATGGCTGGAGCGCGCGTTACGTGTGGACCGGCAGGGAGAACGGGCGCGCTGCCATGGTTTCCGCATCGGGGGAGATCCTCTCCCTGCGCCCAACGCAGATCCCCGCGGTAGCCGATTTTGACGAGCCGGTGTTTGGAGCGCGGCGCGAGCGGGTGTTGCGGGTTCTTCTGGCGGAATTTCCAGGTCGTGCATTTGTCGCCCGCGATGGCGATGGCGGCGTCAGCGGCTACCTGATCGCGCAGCGCGACCGCCTCGGCCCCTGGGCGGCGCGCGACCCTGGAGTCGCGGCCGGGTTGCTCGGCGCTGCGCTGACATTGGATTTTGCGACTGGCCCGCGGGTCCTCCTCCCCGAGCGCAGCAAAGACGCTGTCGCATTCCTCGAGCGCTCTGGCTTCGAGCAGCTCGATCTTCACCGCCACATGCGCCGCGGCGGCGATGCCTTCCCCGGCCGCCCCGGGCAGCTCTACGGCCTGGCCTCCTTCGCGATCGGGTGAAGAAGATTCACCACTTTTTCTCCGCGATCGCTGGGGGAAATGTCTTATACGAGCCTACTGTGCTATCACCCTCGGCAAGCCGATCCTGATCATCGCGGGATAAAGATTGTGCTATGATTATTGAAGTTCCCATTCTTCGTTTGCCCGCGCCTGCAAGATGCCCCTTCCACTGCTCGAGACCAAATTCTTCGCCCCCTCTCCCAGGGCGGGACTGGTTTCCCGGCCGCGCCTGGTCCAGAAATTGGAGCAGGGCAAAGCCGCCGGCCACCGCCTGGCCCTGGTTTCCGCTCCACCCGGGGCGGGCAAAACCACCCTGATCGGCGAATGGGCGGCTGCCTCCGGCCGCGATTTCGCCTGGCTCACCCTCGATGTGGACGATAACGACCCGGTCCGTTTCTGGACCTACCTCATCGTCGCCCTGCAAAAAGCGGTCCCTGGCGTGGGTCAGGCCGCGTTGAGCCAGCTTCAATCCCCCCAGCCGCCCCCAGCCCAGTCGGTTTTAATCCCCGTGATCAACGATCTCGCCGCCCGGCCGGCCGGGCTGGTCCTGGTCCTCGACGACTACCACCTGATCTCCGCCCCCGAAATCCACTCCGGGCTGACGTACCTCCTCGAACACATTCCCGGCCAGGTCCAGGTCGTCCTCTCCACGCGCGCCGACCCTCCGCTGCCGCTCTTCCGCCTGCGCGCGCGCAACCATCTGACCGAGATCCGCGAGGCGGACCTGCGCTTCACTCCCAATGAAGCGCAGGTGTTCCTGCGCGACTCGATGGGGCTCGACCTCTCCAGGGAGGACAGCGCCGCCCTGGAGGCGCACGCCGAAGGCTGGATTGTCGGGCTGCAGCTCGCCGCACTGGCGGTGAAAATGTCCGCGGCCCCGGGCCGGACTCCCTCGCCAGACCCGCTGATCACCGCTCTCGGCGCGGGTCATCGATATATTCTCGAATACCTGCTCGAAGAGGTCCTCTCCCGCCAGCCTCCCGAAGTCCAGGACTTCCTCTGCAAGACCTCCATTCTGGAGCGCATGTGTGCAGAGCTTTGTGATGAGGTAATCGAGAACCGCCTGTCCTGGCCGACAGGCCAGGGAGATCTGCCTGTCCTCCCGGATAGGCCAGGAAGAACCGGGAACAGTCAGGACGAAGACGTACGTTTCTCGCATATCGACTCTCGGTTCACGGGCTCTCAATCGATCCTCGACTACTTGAGCCGCTCCAACCTCTTCCTTGTTCCCCTCGACTCTGCCCGCACCTGGTACCGCTATCACCGCCTATTCGCCGATCTGCTGGGCAACAAGCTCCGCCAGTTGCTGCCGACCGGAGAGATCCGGGAGCTGCACCGCCGCGCCAGCCGCTGGTACGGCCAGCAGGGTCTCATCGAAGAAGAGGTCCAGCACGCCCTGGCCGGGAAAGATTTCGAAAGCGCGGCGGCTCTGATCGAAAAAGTAATCAAGGGCATGATCTTTACCGGTCAGCTCACCACGGCGAAAAACTGGATGGAAGCGCTGCCGGCCGAAACCTGCCAGGCTCACCCTCGCCTTCGTCTCTATCGCGGTTGGGTGCTTTTCCTGCAGGGGAAGCTTTCGCTCTCCAGCCAGATCCTGGACGAACTGGAAAACGAGCTGCAAACCATGCCTGCCTCGCCCGAGCAGCACCAACTGTGGCTTGAGCTGATCACCCTGGTTTGCCGCAACGCGGCGATCATGGGCGACTCGCAGCGGGCCATCCGCCTGGGCAGCCAGGCGCTGGCTTTCCTCCCGGAAGACGACCAGGCTTCGCGGGCGCGGGTCCTATCCGGCCTGGCGATTGCCTATGGCCTGGAAGGCGAGCTGGACAAATCCAAATGGGCCAGCAGCCAGAGCCTCCGCCTGGCCCAGGAAGCGGGAAATTACTTCCTCGCCGCCCACACCACCTCGATGATCGCGATGGGGATGGTCCACATGGGCCAGCTCCGCGCCGCTGCCCGCACGTACCAATCCATCATCGATCTCGGTCCCAAATCCGGGCAGGCTGTTTTTCACCCGGCGGGCGAAGGCTATATCGGCCTGGCGGGGATCCACCTGGAGTGGAACGACCTGGCCGCCGCCGAAGAATACCTCGACCGGGGTGTGCGCCTGTCGCTGGAGGGTTCGCTGGTGGTCGACCTGTTCGCCGCCTACGCCACCCGCTCGCGGCTGTTCCAGGCGAAAGGGGATCTCGAAGCCGCCCTGGCGGAGCTGAATACGCTGGAGCAGACCTTTGGCTCCAGCCCCGCGCCGATCAACCGGCTCCAGATCGCCACCTACCAGATCCAGTTGCGTCTGGTCGCCGGCGACCCGGACGGGGCGGCCCGCTGGTCATTCCCTGTGCTGGACATGCTCAGGTCGGGGCAGCGGTTCCCCCTGCCGTTCCTGGAGGTGTTCCAGGCGGCATATATCCGCCTGTTGATCGCCCAGGGAAAGCTGGAGGAAGCGCTCGAGGAGCTGGATCGAATGCAGGGGACGGCGGGACCCTCCCGGCGCAACGGCCGCTTGATCGAGGCGCACCTGCTTCGCGCGCTGGTCTTCGCCCGCCAGTCCCCGGCCATCGCGCCGGCCGAGCTGATCCGCTCGCTGGAGCTGGCTCAGCCCGAAGGCTACCTCCGCCTGTACCTGGACGAAGGCGAGTCCATAAGATTGCTGATTGAGGATTTGAGATTGTTGATTGCAAAGCAGGCTCCTGGAAAGGACCACCACCTCCTCGTTTATATCGGCAAACTCCTCTCGGCTTTCGAGAAGCCCACTGACACTCCTCAATCAGAAACCGGCAATCAACAATCAGCAATGCCCTCGATTGAATATCCAAAATTGAAGATTGAAAATTTTGTAGAGCCTTTGAGTCCGCGCGAGCTGGAGGTGCTTTGCCTGATTCGCGACGGCTGCTCCAACCAGGAGATCGCCAGGAGGCTGGTGATCACCCTGCACACGGTCAAAAAGCACACCAGCAACATCTTCTCAAAGCTGGGGGTCAGCAGCCGCACCCAGGCCGTCGCCCGAGCCCGTGAGTTGAAGCTCCTGTAATCTGCAAGATTACACTTTCGAGGTACCGCTTTTCCACCGTATTTCAAAAGAAATACTCCTTTCGCCTGCTGATTTTTGGCCCGCAAAGCCGGATAATCAGAGCATGAAAACACCTGCTGTCTACGAAATTCGGGTCGAAGGCAATCTCACTCCAAACTGGTCGGAGTGGTTTGCCGGCCTGAGCATCTGCCCCGAGCCGGGGGGAAGAACCCTCCTTTCTGGCCGCCTGGAAGACCAGGCGGCGCTGCACGGCGTGCTGATCAAGATCCGCGACCTCGGCCTGGTGCTCGTGTCGCTCAACCGGATCGATTTGGGGCCAGAGGAGTTATCCTCGTAAAGGAGAAAATATGGCTTCCCCGT